>JBBQUN010000276.1:0-6099 GCA_038212405.1 Acidimicrobiales bacterium
GTCGCTGTCCACGATTCACCGATTTCACCCCCAGGGGTGAGGCGCTCGAACTGGTCGGTGGCCTTGACTGAAGGCAGGCCCACAGGACAGTGCATCGGGAACGATGCCAAGAACGAGATGTCGTGAGCACGAAGCCATGAACGATATATCAGTAGAAGTTCGGTCCCCTGGGATGCTCGTGCTGCGAGGCGAGATCGACAATCACGGGGCGACGCTGGTCGCCGAGTGGCTCGACGGCACGGGTCCGGTCGACGTCGAGGTGGTCGACTGCAGAGAGGTCACCTATTTCGGTGCCGCAGGCCTGACCTTGTTGTTGTCTTTCGGCAACGGCGAGCCGCTACCGGTCATCGCCTCGTCGGTCGTGCAACGGGTCATCGACATCTGCAACCTTGGTGATCGACTACCACCGGTGGATGACGATCGAGTTCACGATTTCAGTGGATCGTGACTCCATCTCCTCGGTGCCCTACACACCGGGTCGAACGGCGAAGCGCGAGGACGGAATGAGCGGCGCGGCGTTTGTGTCCAGTCTCGGTCGGGTACTTCGGGTGCCACAACCACTGGAGGAACAATGGCTATTTCGGATATCACGTCGCCTTCCGGCGCATCGCTCGACGCACGGGCAATCGACAACGAAAGTCTGGCGACGGTCGGACGTATCGGTTGGGTGGCAAAGGGAGTGGTCTACGCAGTGATGGGATTCCTGGCCGTCCCAATCGCTTTCGGCTCTGGAGGCCAGAGCGAGCAAGCCAGTAGATCCGGGGCCCTACAGGAGATCGCGGAACAGTCCTACGGCGGCGTTCTGTTGGCTCTGGTAGGCGTGGGTCTGATGCTCTATGCCCTTTGGAGGCTGGCGACGGCCCTCATGCCCGGAGACACTGATGCCGAGGGGATGGCCCACCGAATTGGCTACTTGGCATCGGCCGGCCTGTACGGCTTCCTTGCCTGGAGCGCCGTGAGCTTCGTCGTCACCGACGGCGGGTCTGGCGCAGCGGGCGGTAGCGGAGGTGGTGGTGAGAGTTCGCTCGAGAAGATCTCTCGCACCATGTTGGAGGTGACCGGTGGCCGGTGGCTGCTCGGGCTCGCCGCGGTCGGTGGCCTCGGCGTTGCCAGCTTCTTCGCTGTGAAGGGCATCGACGGATCGTTCAAGGATCGTCTCGACCTGAGTGATGCCTCGACGAAAGAGCGTCAGCTGATCGAGGCTTCCGGCAAGCTTGGCTGGGTCGGTCGTGGAATCACGACTGCGCTGCTCGCGGTCTTCGTTCTTCAAGCAGCCATCACCTCCAACCCTGATGAGGCAAAGGGGCTTGATGCTGCGCTGCGATCAACCGCCGACAGTTGGTGGGGTACCGCGCTGATCGTTCTCGCCGGGGTCGGACTCATCGCCTACGGAGTCTTTGCCGTCCTGAGCGCCCGTCACCGTCGCCTTCTCGGCCCGTGAGCGACGCGATCGAGTTCGACCTTGGTCCATTCCTCGTACGGGGGTGACTCGCATCCCCGTACGAGGAATCGTCGTCTTGACTGCTCGTCAATCCCAGCCGGTGGTCGCAGTCAGTACTGCTGCTTGGAGGCTTTCCCAGTGTTGATCAGGAAGCCGCTCCAGTGCTCGGAGCTCTGCGGCACTGCCGTCTCGCTGTCGAGCCAGGGCGAGCAGCTCCGCAGTGCTCGTCTCGCCGGTGATGTTGCCGAGCAGGTCGTAGAGCGACGTGGCGCTTGCGACGTTTCCGTCGTCAGGGTCGTAGGCGCTGGGTGTGGTCATGGATACCTCCGAGGTTCGGATCGGGTCTACCCGCCGCTGCCTGATGAGAAACGAAGTCCACCACGCATTTCTCGGGGTTCGGCCCGCTCTGCTCGAGCCGAGGTCGGCGCAGTCAGCTCCGTCCCGCCCAGAGTTCACGCCCGGCCTGCCAGAGATAGGCAACGGTCAGCGCCAGGAACACGAGGCCGACGGCATCGCGAACGTCGTCGCTTGATGCTCGGGATCGCTTGGCGACCGGCTCGGCCACCGCATCAGCCACCTTGGTTCTCCAGCCTTGTAATCCTGCTCTACCAACACTTCGACGATTCATGGCAGCGGTCTTCCCTTCGAATTGCCAGTGAAACCAGGTTCAGGCTTCGTCCATGGTCGTTGCCGGGTTGCCGCCGGCGGGGACGTCGGCTTCGACGTCGTGCGCCGCACCCTTCGAGCCGGGCATGGACTCGGTTCCGCTGGCGTATCCCTGTCGTTCGGCATCGGACAGCTCGGGCTCAGACGAGAGATCTCTCGTCAGGTCAACGGGGCTGGTGTGGTCGTTGGTGGAAGTCATGATCGTTGCTATGCCCAGCGGGGATGGTGGGTACACCTCGAATGACGAGCCAAAGGTTTGGACTGGAGCTGGCCGGGAATGCCGTTCGACACAGGCGAAAGACCACAGGAGCACCGATGAGTGTCGAACCGTTCGAGATGGAGCTGCAACAGAACGCCGTGGTGCGTACCCAAGACGGTACCGACGTCGGCACGATCGATCGCTTTGTCGTGCACCCGGCTCGGCGTTGCATCACCCACCTGGTCATCTCCAAGGGCCGCTTCCTGACGACTGAGCGGGTTGTTCCCCTCGATCTGATAGCCACGGCGACCGCCGATGAGGTTCTGCTGGTCGGTGGACTCGACCCGAACGACCTCGTTCCATTCGAAATCGAGCACTACGTCGACCTCGACGCCGCCAGCCCCGAAGCGGACTATCCCGGTGCCGTCGATGCGCCCGTGGTGTGGAGCCATCCGGGGGAGGGTCACCCGGAGCCCGTCGAGGCGACTGTCCAACCCAAGTATCCGATGGGTTACCAACGCGTCGTCGAGCGAAGTGTTCGCACCGATTCCCGCATCGTGGCACCGGGGATCCCGGTGTGCAGCAGTGACGGCGAAGCCCTGGGCAAGGTGGTTTCGGTCGCCGCCCGACCCGATGGCCAGGTCGCTTCGGTCACCGTCGATCCCGGCTGGTTCCGTTCCGAGCGAGCGATTGGCGAACAGTTCATCGATTCGATCAGTGCGGATCGAATCGTCCTGGCCGTCACTGCCGAAACGATCCGCCAGCTCGACGAAAGTCACTGAGAGCGAACAACTCGGCCGGAATCGCAACCCATGACGCATCCCGGAGAATGTGGTCCCGGAGAATGTGGTCCCGGAGAATGTGGTGAGGTGAGTGCATTTTGCGGTTTGCGCTGTCGGAACTGGGAACGTCGACACGATGACGAACCCAGCAGCGCCCCCATCATCGGATGACTCCGAGTCGTCACTACACCTGCCGCAGACGGACCTGCCGACCTTTGAGCCGCAAGATACGGGGCCGTTCGTGAAGTACCGGCCCGAGGGTTGGGTGGTGGAAGCGGTCGTCGATGGGCGCTTCACACAAGTCAGCGGCCCGCACGCCGCTCGGGGTCTGGCCGAGGCGGTGGCCCGAGACTGGCTCCCGTGATCGGGATACACCCGTGGATGCGCAGCCGACACCAAGCGCGACGAAAGCGGCCCGGTCACCGTTGACCGGGCCGCCAGACCGGGGCAGCACAGACCGGGTCTGCCACTGTCCGTTGTGTCTGTCGACCGCTACTTCTTCTGGGCGGCCGCCAGGAGCTGCTGGCATGCCTGTTCGCAGGCTCGGCAGGCTTCGGCGCACTGCTGGCAGCACAGATGGTCGTGCTGACCACATTCCTGCGCGCATTCGGCACACAGCGCAGCGCAGGCCAGAACGAGCTTCTCCCATGCCGAGCCGCGAGGGGCCGGTCGGGACAGCATCTTGGCGGTGACCATGCAGACGTCGGCGCAATCGGTACAGGTTCGTATGCACCTAGCCATGGCCGAGGCGTCTCGGCCGAGATCGGAGTCGGCGCAGGCGCTGCAAGCCAGCGCACAGGCTGCTGCGGCCTGGGCGGCCCGGTTCAGTTCGGCGAGGTCGAAGGTTTCTCGATCGGGGTGATCGGCGAGGATGTCGGCAAGTGCCATTGGTTTCTCCTTTGGTTGGATTGGTGTGTTTGGCCCGGTGGCCTATTCGGCTGGGGGATGCTTCATGGCGGCCGTGCCGCCCGGGTTCTCCGGGTCGGGATTCGGTTCAGCTGAGCCGCCCGGTACCACTTCGGCGTCGGGATCGCCGTCGGCTTTCTGTCGTACTCCGTGGGTCGAGCTTTCGTCGGCGTTTTTTCCACTCATGGGTAACCACGCTTTCTCGTGCGAGGACACCGGTCGGCGTCAATCGGCTGATGCCGTCTTGCCCGGCCACGACACAGCCAAACATTGGAGAGTCGGCGCGTCGCCGACTGGTCACGCCCGCATCGACGCCGGGGTTGGCCCTGCTGGAACCGGTACCTGAGCCCGCCTTCGGTTCTCCATGCAGCGATCGACCCGCCCGCCACCCAATCGGTTTCGAGACAGGTGATCGCACACCAGAGCAGCTGTCTCGGCTTCATGGCCGCGAGCGTTCAGGTGCGGTCGGCTCTTGTCGCCGAACTTCGTAGCCGCTGGCTCTTCATCGAGATCGCCTCAGCCATCGATTCGTGCGCATTGTTCTTCCACCAGGCCCCGTACCTGGCGACGAGTGGTTCGGCGCTCAGACCGTGGACGACGATCGAGATGAGCACGGTCCACGACATGACAGCAAACAGGGGGCCAAGGTCGGCACCGCCGGCTTCTTCGGCAACGATCACACCGAACAGGATCGATGCCAGCCCTCGTGGCCCGAACCAGCCGAGTACCAGCACGGTTGGCCAGCGTACGTTCGAACCCAGCAACGAAATGGCAATGGCGAGTGGTCGAACCAGCAGCAAAGTGAAGAGGACCGACAGTGCGATCCGCCAGTCGAGATCGTCGAGCGACGGTCCGACCACGATGGCGCCAAACACGATGAAGCTGATCATCGCCAGCATGTCGGCGGTGTCCTCGGTGAACTCCTCCACGTGCGGGCAGACGTCTCGGGCTGTCGCTCCGAACGCGAGACCGGCGGTGAACGCAGCCACGAATCCGTTTCCCCCGACGGCGTCGGCACCGGAGAACGCAGCGACCGCAACACCGAAGACGGCGATCTGTCGATACACGCCCGCCATCCAGTCGGCGTTGCTGGCGTAACGGATGGCCAGACCGCCGCACAGCCCGACAGCAGCCCCCGCAACGACCCCGTAGCCAACCTGTTCCGCGGCGAGGGCGATCCACGAGGCGGGAGTCGACAACTGTTCAGCCTCGACCACGATTGCGGTGAAGACCGTTACCGCAGGCAGAGCAATGCCATCGTTCAAGCCGCTCTCGACGTTCAGTGTCTGGCGGATTCGAACCGGTACGCCATCGCTGGTCAGCACGGCTTGGCCGAGCGCTGCGTCGGTGGGAGCGAGCACCGCAGCCATCAACGCCGCGACCGCGAGCGGGACGTCGAACAGTGCAAGGGCGACCAGCGTGCCGAAGCCAATGGTCAAGGGAAGCCCGATCGCCAGCATCCGGGTTGGCAACTCGTACTCGTGGTGAAGGAGTGAAATGTCGATTCGGAACGCATCGGAGAACAACAGCAGGGCGAGCGTCGCCTCGGCCAGCAACTCGACCCCACCGTTGTCGAGCGGGAGGTCAACGACATCGAGTCCATTGGAACCAATCAAGAGCCCGAAACCGACGAATACCATAGGTCCGGTGATGACCGAGCGGTCGATACGGCCCGAGACCAGGCCGTAGGCGACGACGAATGCGGCAATCACCGCCAGGTGGAACATGTCCATGCCGCCAGCGTGCCCCACTTGGCCTGAATCCACACGACGTTTCCGTTCGCCGTTTGGCCAGGCCCTCTCCGGGTAGCACAGAACACCATGGCACCGATCGCACAATCAGAACCCATCCGAATGTCGATCACCCTTCCCGGCTCGGCATCGCTCGGCGCGTTCCAGGCCGGCGCCGTTTCTGCGTTATCGGTGGTGATTCGTAGTCTTCGTTCTCGAGGCCAGCCGGTCGTCATCGACGCCGTTGGCGGTTCGTCCGCAGGCTCGATCGTTGCCGCCCTGTTCGCTCACTGCCTGGCGTCGGGTCGAGATGCCCCGGAACTCTTGCGGCAGGCATGGGTCGACGAGGTGGACGTGGGCCTGCTGCGTTCGGGT
>JBBQUN010000277.1:0-6068 GCA_038212405.1 Acidimicrobiales bacterium
ACCGAACAGTGAGCCTCGCCCACCTCCGCAGATCCGGTCGATGACCGGAAGCGTCCATTGGCTTGCTGACTGCTGCTCGAGCCCGAGAAACGCCGTCGTGGTCTTCAGTTCCATCCGCACTCTCTACCGCACTGGCGACCCTGAGGCCAACCACCAACCATCCGCGCCGAATACCGACTGTACCAAATGACGACGAGGAGAGACACTGGTACGCTCATGACATGACGGTCGCTCTCGCCTACTTCGATGACATCCCGCAAGCACCGCCCATGTTCGATCGCGTTGCCATCGAACAGGCCCGCCTCGTGCGTATCGCACGTGACCATCTGGCGTCGCATGAACGGTCCGTCGACTACGCCGGGCTGGCAGAGGGTCGCAACAGCACCGTGTTGGCTGCTCGTCAGTGGGTCAAGCGTCAGCGGGCGAAGGGAGTGATCTTTGTGGTCGATCACGGCACCGGCACGCTGATTCCTTCGTTTCAACTCGATGAGGTGTTCGACGTCGATGAGCGCGTCGGGCGAGTCGTTGCTCGATTGAACAGTGCAGACATGAGCGGTTGGGCGATCTGGCAGTGGTTCACGGCGTTCAACCCTTGGATCGAGGCTCGCCCCATCGACGTGCTCGATTCGTCCGACCTCGAACGCGCCATCGCCGGCCTCATCGATGCCTGATGCTCCTTGCGGGAGTCGAGATTGTCCGGTCGTCGAGCCGGGCACCATCGACCGGCGCTTGTTGCGCGTCCATACCCTGCCATCGGGATCTGAACAGTTCCGGGTCGCACCCTTACGCTTCGATCCAAGCGCCTTCACTCCTGCCGGCACCGGCAATGGCCGATTCTCACCATTCACCGACCGCCGACATACCTACGTTGCCGACCAACGGTCGGCTGCGGTTCTCGAAACAGTTCTCCATGAGGCTGCCGGTCCCAATCCGCGCATCTACGCGACCTCACTCGCCAACCATGGCCTTCATCGCATCCGATTCACTGCCCCGGTTCGACTGATCGATCTTCGAGACCCAGCATTGGCTGACCTTGGGCTCGAACGTGAACAACTGACCGGCTCCACCGCACGGCACTATGCGTGCACCCGAGCCGTTGCGGAACGGATCGTCGGAACCAAACGCACCTCAGGTTTCGTGTGGACCTCGCGTCAAGGAGCACTGCATGCAGAGCGCAACCGAGATGGTCTCGCCTCCGAGGTACTTCGCCACCAGAATCTCGACGTCGCGGTGATCTACCAGCCACCGTTCGATGGCGGCATCGACCTTGTCGACTCAGATCTCCCGGGCTCCGAAGCGCTTCTGCAAGGTGGGGAGCCAACGCGTTTCGTCGTCGAACTTGCGAACCTCCTGCGCATCGCCATTCTCTGAACCCTCACCGCCCTTGAGGCTCGTGAAGGTGACATCGCTCACACCGTTTACCTCGCGGCCGATGGGCACTGGTCGCACCTCCTTTCCGAGATGAGCACCCGTGACGAACACCATCAACATGAGCGATCTGGTCAGCGGCGCCAAGGCCGACCGCAATCGCGCTGTCGATTTCTACAAGGCCATTGCCATGGTGGCTGTCGCCTTCGGCCATTGGATGGCCATCGCGGTCTTCACCGACGCCGACGGTGAGATCGTTGCCAAGAACGCGCTCGAATTCGACTACTCACTCGCCTGGCTGACCTGGGCGTTGCAAGTGATGCCCCTCTTCTTCCTTGCCGGTGGATTCTCATCGGCCGTTTCACTCGACTCACACAACCGCAAGGGCGGAGCACCCCAGGACTGGGTCGCCAACCGGCTGCGACGCATGATGGTGCCGACCATGGTCCTTGCCTACTTCTGGATCGTGGTGCTCGGCATCGGCTCTGCTGTCGGCTTCCGAAGCATGGCGTTCATCGGCGCCAGTGCCGGCGCCATCCCCCTGTGGTTCCTCGCCAACTACACGATCGACACCGCCATTGCGCCGATCACGTTGCCGCTCTTTCGCGCCCAACCGGTCCGGTTTGGAATCGTCGTTGCCGGATCGTTCACCCTCTTCGAGGTCTTGGGCATCGTTGGCGTTCCGGTGGTCCAGAACATCAACTGGGTCATCGGCTGGCTGATCTTCCAGATCCTCGGTTTCGCCTGGAAGGACGGCCTGCTGCCGTCTCGGCGCACACTCGGCTGGCTCTCGCCCGCTCTGTGGGCGCTGACCTACGCCGCGGTGAAGATCGGCCCGTGGCGAGCGTCGATGGTCGACGATGGCGGCGAAGCCTTCCTGCCCACGCACCCTCCATCAATCGCCCTGATGCTGTTCGGGATGGCCTACTGCTCAACCGCCGTGTTCCTTGCCCCATCGATCAACTCGTGGCTCGCCTGCTCGAAGAAGTCGTTCACCGTCGTTGCCGTTCTCGGCGGCGTCGGTATGAGCGTCTACCTCTGGCACTTCACCGCCGCCGTCGTTGCCGGCATCGGGTTGCTGCTCGTCGATGGACTGCCGACGGCCGAGGTAGGAACGCCAGATTGGTGGGTGCAGAAGCTCCCGCTCATTGGACTCAGCTTCGTCTTGCTGCTCGGGATCCTGCGCCTGGTCAAACGATTCGAGGTCGAAGGTCTCCTGGCCGAGAAGGCGCGCTATCGCGGGTCGATGACCAGAATCTTGATCTCGGCGGCGTTGCTTTCAGCCGGGGTGAAACTGTGGACCGGTGGAACACCGACCAAGGTCGCCATCGGCCTTGCAATCACCACCGGTGTCTGGCTTCTCGACCTACGGGCAAAACCGATCGACGCCTGACCGCCTCCGAACGTCGCCCATTGTTGACATCGGATCAAGACCAGAATCTGAATGCCAGCTTCGTGAATCACAGGTCGTAACGATCAACCATGTCGGCCATAGCCACTGGGTCAGGTTTGCGGCCCGACCGCTGTGACCACTCATCGAGCAGCGTTCTTCGAGTCTCGATCAGTCGAGCCTCGGTTCCAAGCCGAGCGAGAGCGCCGCTGGCGCCGTCTTCCTCTTTGCTGTCTCTCAGCCTGGTAGTGGGGATGTTGCTGTTCGACACTCGGCGACTGTGTCTCATGTAAATACAGAGGCCGCGCGCCCACTCGAGCCGCTCAGTAGCCCTCGGCCGTGATCATTGCCTGGAGGAGTTCGCCAATGCCTTCTGGCAGCAACGTTTCGACTGGCGTCTCCTCCGCCTCGGCAAGGTTGGCGAGCGTGTTCGCCACCTCGGCTGGATCGAGCTGGTCCGTCAGGACGATCTCACGAACCACGGCGTTCGTCTCGTGCGCCGAGGTGTCGCCCGCATCGATGTACTCGGTGATGCCATCGACCATCCGGTCGTTGAAGCCGGTGTTGTAGGGGCCGGGATTGATCTTGGTGACATCGATGCCGTGCGGCGCCAGCTCGCCGCGCAAGCTCTTGGTGAACGCTTCGACTGCGTGCTTGGTCATCGAGTACGGCGACGTGAGTGGAGAGGCGAGGATCCCAGCGACCGATGAAACGTTGATGATGCGACCCCATCCCCGCTCTTTCATGCCGGGGATCACGGCCTGCGACATCGCAACCATGCCGAACACGTTCACCTCGAACACGGCCCTGACCTTCTCCATCGGCACCGTCGCCAGTGGGCCCATGACGCCCATGCCGGCGTTGTTGATGAGCACGTCAACCTCGAGGTCGGCGACCTGTTCGATGTCGGATGCGAGGGTGACGTCGAGCTTCATCGTGGTGAGTGATGGATGTTCCGCCTGGAGGGCGTCGGCCTGCTCGGCGGTCTCGGTCGCTGCGATCACTGCGTGTCCGCGCGCTGCCAACTCGATTGCTGCCCCTTTTCCGAACCCTGAGCCAGCCCCGGTCACCAGAATCGTTCGCTTGTTCATCGTTCCTCCACACCAGCGCGACGAAATTCATCGCACGATGATGCTACGTCGCGCTGACGCCTCGGAGTTGGCCGCCCCCCAACAGTGCTGCCTCAGCCGCCCGCCTTCACCGGTGCGATGACCTGCTCGGCGAATCGCAGCGCGGGCTCGACGTCGAGGGGATGACCGAAGTCCATGATGAAGTAGGAGGCGCCGAGGTCACGCAAGTGCAGCAAGCGCTCGACCCATTGCTCGGACGCTTCATCAGACTCGGGAAGGTCGCCGCCGACGGTGATGCTGCACTCGACACTCGCCGGATCACGACCGGCATCGGCTGCAGCACCGTGCACGACGTCGCGCATGCGTCGCCAGCGATCGTCATCGCCGCGGTACGAGCCGTTCCAGATATCGGCCTGACGCCCGACGATTGGCAATCCGATCTGTTCCCCCGAACTACCGATGCACACCGGAGGCACCACGTCAGGCCGCGGCGTCGCCGCTGCGTCGTCGATGCTGAAGTGGGTTCCCTCGAACGTCGGGTGTTCTTCGGTCCACATCAAGCGACAGATCTGCACCACCTCTTCGAGCTGGCGTAGCCGAGTGGCGTTGCTCGGGAAATCGTAGCCATAGGAGTCGTACTCGTCTTGTCGCCACCCGGCCCCGATGCCGAGCATGAACCTCCCGCCGGAGAGGACCTGAAGGGTGGCCGCCATCTTCGCCGTCAATGCCGGATTGCGATAGCCGTGCCCGAGTACGTGATGACACAGCATCACGTCAGGGAACTTCGCAGCAAGCCAGGTGAGCGTGACCCAACCCTCGAGGAACCCCTCCTTCTTGTCGGCATCGAAGCCGTAAAAATGGTCGGCGATCCACAACGAGTCGAAATGGGAAAGCACCAGCGGGAGAATGTGCTCCTCTTGGAACATCACGATGGGCTGGAAATCGCTCCCCGCGTGCCCGGCAGCCGGTGACAACCATCCGAATTTCGTCATGGCCAACCTTGCCACTGCGAGTGGATCTACACCACTCGACGATTGGCCAGTTCAGGCGCCGGCTTCGAGAACGGCTCGCCATTGCGGCTCGTCTCGTTCTACCGCCGACCGGCCGCCGTCGCCATGGAGGTACGCCCAGACCGACACCGAGATCTCCTCACCTCGCCCCTCGGCGGCAATGAACGCCGTGCCCGGCGCCGGTCGATCGACCAAGAGGGCAAGGCGATGCTCGCCCATTTCGACCACCGTTCCCGCGAGCAGCGGCACCCCAGCTGCTGTCGTCTCGATGCGCTGCTCAATCGTCGTCGTGGTCGGGAGGCCGAGTGATTCGAGCAGACGGTGCCAGGCTTGGTCGGCAGGTCCAGCCCAGTTCGCCATCGGTAACATCGCCGTTGCCGTCTGGCCGCCAAAGTGGGTCAGGTGCAGCGACAAGTTCGACAGGAACAGCTTCCAGCCCTCGGTCATTGCATCGAACTGAGCGTCGAACTCCTCGCCGGTCTCGAACCCCGAGTTCACCAGGCGAGCCACCCTCGTGTTCCTCGACCTGATGCGGCACGTACCACGACGAAATCCCTGGGCCGGTGGCAACCGCCCGCCACACCTCGTCAGGGCCTCCGACGACCTCGATCTCGAGTTCGATCGAACGCTTTTCCTCCGGCATCGGGGGCCTCTCGATTCGTTGGTTCGCAGCTTTGTCGCCTCGATTGGCGATAGTAGGACGGTGCGTCACCTACATTCGGGCGGGTGACGGAACTGCCCGACCAGTTGAGCGCTGTGGAACCGGCAATGGCCGACCGCCTCGAAACCCCTCGCTACCACCGAGAGATGCGGCAGCACTTCGAAGCAACCGAGCCTGAGTTGTGGGCCTGGTTCGCCGAGACGACCGCACCGTCAGCCGACAGCATCGCCGAGGCCGAACTGGAGCTCCTCAAGACGGCCTATCGGCTCGATGGGTCGCGCCACGACGTCTTGACCGGGTTTGCCTCGCTGATTGCCGGCCAACTCGAGCTGTCGGGAACCATCACGCTGTATCAGGAACTGGGAACCCAGGAGCGCAACGCTCGGGTCACCCTGCTCGGCGATGACGTACACGTGGTCTTCGGTGGTGACCTCCTCGATCTTCTCGAACTCGGGGAGCAGCAGGCAGTGCTGGCGCATGAACTGGCGCACGTCGCGCTGTGGCAACGAGACGACAAAGCGTTCTGGATTCTCGACCATCTCGTGCACCGGCTCGCCGCTGACCCAACG
>JBBQUN010000278.1:0-6056 GCA_038212405.1 Acidimicrobiales bacterium
CGGTCGTGCTGAACGGTGGTGATCCGTACCAGGCAGTGAGTCGTTGGAAGCCCTCGTCGAGTGAGACGGCGGGTTCCCACGCCAGCGCCTCACGAGTCGCGCGTTGATCGAACCAGTGAGCCGTTGCCAACTGCTCGGCGAGGAAGCTGGTCATCGGTGGGTCGTCGGTTCGCCCTCGTGCTTCCCAGAATCGTTCGATCCCCAAGCCGGCAACGAAGGCGAGACGACGAGGGACTCGCAAGCGAGGCGGAGGTTGGCCGCCCGCGTCGGCGATGCGGGTGAGGAGTTCGGCGATGGGTCGAGGTTCGCCGTTGGAGACCACGAACGCCCGGCCGGCCAACGTCTCGGCTCGGTCGAGGGCGGCCACCAAGGCGTCGGCGGCGTTGTCGAGATAGGTCGTATCGATCAGTGCACCGCCCGACCCGATCACGGCCAGCCGACCGCTGCGAGCCCGGTCGATGATGCGCTCGGTCAGCTGTTGATCGCCAGGACCCCACACCAGATGAGGGCGAATGGCGACGACCGCGGGTCCACCGGGACGATGCTTCAGCGCCAGCTGTTCAGCCATGGCCTTGGTCGTGGCGTAGTGGCCTCGAGTCGAGTTCGGATCGGCAGGGGTTGCCTCAGCCCCGATGAGCGAACTGCCGTCGTTGGCGACCGACGGTGACGAGACGTGAACGAAGCGGGCGATACCGCCAGCCTGGGCCCCAAGGAGCACACGTCGAGTGCCCTCGACGTTGACTCGTTCGAACTCGTGGCGAGGACCGACGACATCGACCTTGGCCGCCAAATGCACCACGGCTTGGCAGCCTTCGAGCGCTTGGGTCAGCGCCTGGTCGTCGGTGATGTCGCCCAGCACTTCGTTGATGCTGCGTCCAGCTGGCCCCGGGCGCCGAGCCAGCGTTGTGACGTCGTCGCCTCTGGCCAGTAGTCGCTCGGCGACGGCAAGGCCGATGACGCTGGTCCCACCGGTGATGAGCACTCTCATGGCGAAGTGATCCGCCCACCGGCTGCGATTGCTCCCGCCCAGGCAGCCATGGCCGTGCGGTCGATCTTGGAGTTGTGACGACGGTCGACCGGTAGCGCGGCGACCTCGAGCACCAGGGCCGGCACATGATCGGTGGCCGCGTCGACGGCGACTCGGATCTGTTCGGTGATGGCGGGCTCACACATACGAGCCTTGCGCCCACCCGACGATTCGATCACTACCGCCAAGACCTGCGCCCCGACCGGCCCGACACCCACCGCACACGCTCGCCTCACCCCTCTGATCGCTTCGGCGGCGAGCTCGACGGGAACGGGCAGGAGCGGCCCATCAGCCGTGGTGATCACGTGCTGGAGTCGGCCGCCGACCCACAATCGGCCAGCCGCATCGAGGCAGCCGACGTCGCCGCTGCGATGCCAGCCACGAGGGGTCGATGATGCTCGTTCCGTAGCAGCAAGCCGGTCGTAGCCGTCCTTGGTGTGAGGAGCCGACACGAGGATTTCACCGACCACGCCATGCACGGTCTCGGGTGACGTTGCGGCGATTCCTCGGTCGTCGATGGCGGCTATCCCCACGGTGACGCCCGGCGCTGGATGGCCAACGCACACACCTGGCACCCGACCATCAACCGAGTCGAGCGCGCGGAGTTCGCCAAGGGAGATGTCGGCGACGGGTAGCACCTCGGTCATGCCATACGGCGTATGCGCCTCGGCCTGCGGCATCAGCGTGACTGCCTGCGCCAGCAGATCCGGGTTGACCGGGGCACCGGCGGAGAGCAGCAGGCGGATCTTGCCGAGACCGATGCGCTGGGAAGCGGCGAGTTGGGGGCCAGTGTCCACCACGTTCGCGAGCGCTGCTGGCGAGGCGAACACGAGGGTCGCGTCGATGGCATCCACTGCAGCGGCGAGCGCTCGGGCGTCGAGGCTCGCTGGTTTGACGACGTCCATGTCGGGGACGATCGAGGTGATACCCAACGCCGGGCCGTAGAGGGCGAACGGTGCGAAGGCGGCGACCAACCGATCATCGTCTGTGATGGCGTACAGCTGGGTGAGGATGTCGCATTGGGCTCGGACCTGATGGTGTCGGTACACCACGCCCTTGGACGGCCCAGTCGAGCCCGAGGTGAACACGATGGCCGCGATGTCGTTGACTTCGGGTACCTGCGGAGGGGCATGATCGGCGCCGAGTCTGCCAAGTTCGTCGAGGGTGGTGCTGATGCCCAGCGCTCGGTGCAGGCCAGATCGGAGCGAGGTGAGAGGCAGCGAGCCGGCCAGGATGCGGCGCCCCGGCCACCGGAGGGCGCGCGAAGCGACCATGGCCCGGCTGATGCCGATCAGGTGATCAGGGCGGGCCGAGGCCAACGCTCGGCTCATGTTGGTGGCGCCGAGACCCGAGTCGACGAGCACGATGATGGCGCCCATCCTCCAACAGGCGTAGAGCGCGACGGTGAGCTCGATCCCGGGCGGAATCATCAACGCCACCCGGTCACCGGGTTGCACGCCATGGGCGCTCAGCCCGGCAGCGGTTGCCATCACCCGATCATCGAGTTCGGCGAAGTCGATACTCCTCGTGATGCCGTCGACCTGTTCGACCACCGCCGGTCTTGCCCCGAGAACCGGATCGCTTCGGGCCTGATCGAGCGACGCCCACAGGGGCTCGGGCGGCGGGTCCCGAGGTTCAGCGACCGCCGACACGGCCTCAGCAGGAACGGCGGCATCACCAAAGGTGGCATCAGGCAGGGCGGCAACAGCAAGGGCGGTGTCGAGCCAGTTGACGATGGCGCCGGCAACGTCGGCCTCTTCGCCGACGAAATGGCTGGCGCCGATGAAGCGGTGAACCTCGGCTCTGGGTAGTCGGGCCTCGAAATCGTGGAGGTAGAGGTCGGAGAACACCAGATCGGATGGGCCCCACAGCAGCAGCGAGGGAACGGCGGCCAGCGAGTGAAGCCCGGCGGCCACGGCTTCGAGGGCATCGTGCGATGGATGGCTCGGGTCGAGCGGAATGTCGGCAACGAAGTCGGCGATGGCTTCGCGGCGAGCCCTGGTGCGATAGGGGGCGAGGAACGCCGCCCGCACTTCGGGCTCCAGGCGAGGTCGAGACATCTCGATCGCCCCTCGGAGGAACAGGGTGGAATCGACGGTGACCCGACGCAGGACACCGGGTGCTCGGGCGGTTCGAATCAAGGCGGGCGCCGGCGAGCCTGCCGGTTGGTGAACGGCAGTGTTGGTGAGGACCACGCCGTGCAACCGACCGGGTTCGGTTGCCACCACGTGCTCGGCCCAACCAAGCGAGATCGGTCCGCCCCAGTCGTGGGCGACGCTGATCACCGGTCCGTCCTGGTCGCCCCCCGTGAGTCCGAGGTGATCGGTCAACGCCACCAGGTCGGCGATCCGATCAGCGAGACGACGGGTGACGCCAGTGCGCTCGGAGAACCCCATGTCGAGTTGGTCGACGGCGATGACTCGAACACCGGGCGGAACAGCCGCGATCAGTCGGCGCCACAGATACGACCACGATGGGTTGCCATGGACGCACACCAAGGTGGCCCGGGGCGCTTCGTTCGGGTCGCCAGCCTGGTGGTCGAGGAGGTGCCAGGTGCGAGGTGTCCCCGTATGGTCGGGTGCGGTGACCAGCCGAGACCAAGCCGGATCGAGACCGGGGAGATTGGGTGGCGGGAGTCGAGCGGCGAGGCCGTCGGTCGGGCCCGAACCGATCACCAGAGGAGCTCGACGACCGACGCGTTGAGACCCGAACCGATGCCCATGCACAGGACTCGGTCGCCTGGGCGGAGCGATTCGGCTTCGCTGGCGAGCGTGAAGGGAATGGCGGCCGGCCCCATGTTGCCGAAGCGGGGGAAGGTCATCGGGACGCGCTCGGGGTCGATCCCGAGCACATCGACCATGGCGGCGGTGTGGACCTTGGACACCTGATGCAGGATGTAGCGGTCCATGTTCAGCCAGTCGGCCTTGTCGGCATCATCCCAGGCGATCTTTGCCAGGTCGGTGCCGGCGTCGAGCAGGGCCTTGGAGTCGGTCGTCATCTTCTCGAGCGACCCGACGCACAGTTCGTGGTGTTCGCTGGCGGCCCGGAAGAATCCTCGAACGACCTTGTGGCTCGTTGGGTGGTCAGAGTGACGACCAAGCACCATGGCTGCAGCACCAGACCCGAGGGTGAGCGATGAGAAATTCTCGAACAGGTCATCGATCGAGGTGTTGTCGGCCAGGAGGCGGTTGATCGTGTTGTCGTAGATTTCCCGGGTCCCTTCGGCATCGACGACCAATGCGAAGTCGATCTGGCCCGACTCGATCATGATGCCGGCGAGATGGATGCCGTTGAGGAAACCCAAGCAAGCGTTCGAGATGTCGTAGTTGATGCAGCCGGTGTCGAGACCGAGGAGATGGTGCACGGTGACCGCCGACGAAGGCTCGAGCCGCTCACGAGACACCGAGGTGTCGAGCAGGAGCCCGATCTGGCCGGGTTCGATGCCCGCCTTCTCGATGGCCTGGCGCCCGGCCATCGCGGCGGCGTCCATGAACGAGGTGCCCTCGTTCCACTGGCGACGTTCGTTGATCCCCGCCAGCGACTGGAGCAAACCAGGGCGAACCTTGGCCCGTTCGTAGTAGGCGCCGAGTCGCTCGTCGACGTCGCCACTGGTGATCACCTCTGGAGCAGAACACGCTACGACGCTGAGCACGCCGACGTCGTCGAACCTGTAACTGGCATTTCCCGACATCGAGTCCCTTGCAGTTGTGTAGCCCGTCAGTTTGGCATGGAGAAGCCTCGGGCTTCGAACCCGACCAAACCGTTGTCGTTGGCTCAGGAGACCCTGGCCGCGAACATGGCTGCAAGACTACTCAAGCCAACGAGCAGTGCTACGTCGAGTGTCTCGATCCTCGGTAGCGGCGCTCACCGACCTCAGCGATCACTGACCTCGGGTAGTGAACGGCCACGCAGTTCCAAGCCGTGAGTTTGGAGGTGGCACGCCACCCAACCGCCACCGTCGACCGGTGTGAGCGCCGGCATTTCGGCGTGGCAGATCTCCATCGTGTATCGACAACGGGTGGCAAGGGGGCAACCGGTCGGCAGTTTGGTGGGGTCTGGTGGCTCACCGGCCAGCACGATGCGGTTCTTTTGGTTTCGTGCTGCGGGGTTGGGCTCGGGAACAGCGGACAGGAGCGCTTCGGTGTAGGGGTGGGCAGGAGCGGTGAACAGCCGTTCCGACGGGCCTTGCTCCATCACCTTGCCCAGGTACATCACCACGGTGCGGCGGGCAATGTGGCGGACGACGGCGAGGTCGTGAGCAATGAAGACGAACGAGACGCCGAGGTCGGCCTGGAGGTCTTCGAGCAGGTTGATGATCTGATTTTGCGTCGAGACGTCGAGCGCAGACACCGCTTCGTCGAGGATCACCATCTTCGGATTGTTCGCCAGCGCTCGAGCAATGGCGATGCGCTGGCGTTGACCACCGGAGAACTCATAGGGATAGCGCTCGACGTGGCGCCGAGACAGACCGACGGCGTCGAGGAGTTCGGCGACGCGTTCGTTGCGGGCTTGGCCCTTGATCCCGCTTTGGACTTCGAGCGGTTCACCGATGATGTCGGCAACAACCAGCGATGGGTTCATCGAGGAGTACGGATCCTGGAACACCATCTGGATCTCGCGACGGGCGTCGAGCATTTCCTTGCGATTGAGCTTGAGGAGGTCGCGACCGTCGAGGACGGCCGAGCCCGACTGCGACGGGATCAGTCGCATGAGGGCCCGCGCCAACGTTGACTTGCCCGAACCTGACTCGCCGACGACGCCCAGCGTCTCTCCGGCGGCAACGTCGAAACTCACGCCGTTGACCGCGTGCACGGTGACGTTGCGTTTCGGGCGGAACGTGACGGTGAGATCGCGGACTTCCAGCAGCGGGCGCTCGGTATCTGATGTTGACTGGGCGGAGTCGGTGGTGGATGCGACGTCGGTCATGATGCCCCCAGGAACGGCAAGCTCGAGGCGCGGATGCACCGGCTTTGATGGTCGAGACCGACGTCGGCAAGCGGGAGCGACCCCGATCGGCATTCGTCGATCA
>JBBQUN010000279.1:0-6055 GCA_038212405.1 Acidimicrobiales bacterium
CGTGTGTGCCCAGTCGGGGTAGACGTCGAGCGCGTAGAACGTGGTCGACGCCAGGAAGAGTGGCTGGAGTACGAGCTGGATGTAGTCGAAGTCGTGCCAGCTCCTCATGAAGGTCGTCAGCGCGGTTCCCACCGCGGCGAAGGCAACACCGATCAAGAGCGAAACCGGGACGACGGCCAACGCCCACCAGCTCTCGACCAAACCGAAGGCGGTGGTGATGCCGAGGAACGCCACCGCATAGACACAAGCCCGCACCATCGACCAGCCGATTTCGCCGATGACGATGTCGCTCAGACGCAGCGGCGTTGCCAGCATGGAATCGAAGGTCTTGGCGTATTTGAGCTTGTAGTAGAAGTTGAAGGTCGCATCGAAGACGGCTCCGTTCATCGCTGACGATGCGACGAGCCCGGGGGCAACGAAGCTGGCATAGTCGACGCTTCGCCCGGCGTACTCGACGTCGCCGATCAGCGTGCCGAGGCCGAATCCCAGACCGAAGAGATAGAACACCGGCTCGACGAATCCGGCGGCGATGACGATCCAGATACGTCGATAGCTGAGGACGTTGCGCTCGATGACCGAACGTGCGGGATGGAAAAGGAGCGACGTCATCACGCAGCCAGCCGTCGGGTGAAGCTCCGCAACGACAGTGCAGCACCGATTGTTGCCCACGCCAGCAGAGCGAGGGCATGACCAGCAGCAGGTGCCGCCCCGATGGTGCCGTTGATCAGGCCTCGAGTCAGTTCGACACCGTGCCATACCGGAAAGACCATCGAGACCCAGGCGACGACGTCGGGGAGCTGAGCGAGCGGAAAGAACGCGCCGGAGAAGAGGAACAGCGGAGTGAGTCCGAGCCGGCTGATGGGGCCAAACGTGTCGTCGCCTTCTTGCGCCGCTGACCACGCCGACAGCGGACCGGCCACTGCGGCGGCAACGAGAAACGCAGCAAAGGGAGCAAGGAGAGCCCACCACGAGGCAACGACGCCGAATGCGGCGAGCACCGCCAGGTACACCGTGGCACTGACCGTCACCCGAAAGCCGATCCAAGTGATGTGCCCAACGACGAGCGCCGCAGTCGTGAGCGGGGTCGACAACGCCGCCTGATAGTCCCCCTGCCATTTGATGGCACCGAGTGTTGGCCACAGCGACAGCCCACCGGCTTGGAGGGTGGCAACCCCAGCCAAGACACCGGGTCCGATGAATGAGGCATAGTCGCTGGTCCCGAGGGACGACGTGTCATCGATTTGGGAGCCCAGGCCGAAGCCAACCGCGAGCAGGAAGAACACGGGGAAGAGCACGCTCGTGATCAGTGTGCTCGACCACGTACGTCGGTACCGCACGAACTGATGCTCGAGAAAGTGCCGGACACCGCCGAGGTTCGGAGTTGTCGTCACGGTCACTCGTTGAGTGTCCTGCCGGTGACCGCCAGGAAGACGTCTTCGAGCGTCGATCGACGAATCAGGCTTCCGGAGGGATGCACGCCGCGATCGGCGAAGTGTGTGAGCGCGGCTTCGCCGTCGTCGGTGTAGACCAACACTCGATCGGGCAGCGACTCGATTCGAAAGCCATGACCGTCGAGCCCATCCGGGCGTTGCCGGGACCCGTCGGCGGCCGACGGAAATCGCAGTTCCAAAACCTCACGGGTGACGTGACGGGCAATCAGTTCGCTCGGTGATCCCTCGCCAACGATGCGGCCGCCGTCCATGATGACGAGCCGGTCAGCCAACTGCTCGGCTTCGTCCATGTAGTGCGTGGTGAGGAGGAGTGTCACGCCCTGTTCCTTCAGTCGATACAGGCGTTCCCACAGCAGGTGTCGCGCCTGGGGATCGAGGCCGGTGGTCGGCTCATCGAGCAAGACGAGTTCGGGATCGTTGACCAATGATCGGGCAATGGTGAGGCGCCGCTTCATACCGCCGGAGAGCGGATCGACCTTGTCGTCTCGGCGTTCGGTGAGCTGGGCGAAGTCGAGTAACTCGACGGCCTTGGCTCGCGCCGCCGCCCAGCTGAGTCCGAAGTAGCGGGCATAGATGACGAGGTTCTCGACGACCGTCAACTCGGCATCGAGCAGGTCTTCTTGGGGAACCACGCCCATGCGGCGCCTGATGTTCGGGCCGTCAGCGACCGGGTCGAGGCCGAGCACACGAAGCGAGCCGGAGGTGATGGGGCTGACGGTGCTCACCATTTTCATGGTCGAACTCTTGCCGGCACCGTTTGGTCCGAGGAGCGAGAAGGTCTCGCCAGGCTCGATCTGGAAGTCGATGCCATCGACCGCTACGAACGGCGCACCACCCGAGGTTGGAAAGTGCTTGGTCAGGTTGTTGGCGACGACCGGGAGCGTCGCTGATGCAACACTGCTCAAGGCCGGCCGAGGCGCATCCGCTCGGCGTACTCGGCCCCATCGATCGTGCCACCCTCGGCTGCGGCGCGGCCCTGATCACGAGGAGGGAGCGCATCCTGGAGCGCGTCGATGCGCTTCCACGACGCCAGTGGTTGCGAGCCGGCGGCGTCGGGAACATAGGGCGAGTCCTCGACGCGAGTGTGCTTGTGGATGTAACGACCGCAGTTCACGAAGGCAGCATCGATCGTTGCGACAACGACGAGGTCGGCGCCGGGGAATTCGGCAACGATCGGGTCGTCTTTGGCTGCCACCTGGGCGGTGGCCTGAATCCGAAGGCGATGCGGCGTCTCGAAATCGATGAAGAGCATGCCGATCTTTGCGGTCGCCACGATGTTGCCCATCGAGAGGAACATGCCGTTGCCGTCGTAGCTCGGAAAGGCAACAGTCTTGGAGTCGAGAACGCGAACAAAACCTGGGGCGCCGCCCTTGTAGGAGACAGTCGGCTCACCCGCAGCCGTCACGGTGCTGAGAAAGAAGAAGTCGCGCGACTCGATGAAGGCCGCTGGTACGTCGGCCACTTCGTCCTTCAGCATGACGGCCGCCAGCGTGTCAGCGAGCGGACGTGTCTCGAAGTCGTCTTGGATCTGACGTTGGTCGTCGGTGTAGAAGTCGATTATCACCAACGCAAGCTAGGGCGCTCAGACAGCAGGCGCCACCTTTGTCAGATCCTCGAGCCCCCAGGAACTCGATCAGGCGAACTCGCCGTGGCGCCCGGCACCGGCGGCGAAACGAGCAGCACCGTTCGCCGTCTCGCCGGTGCGGATGGTGGCCAAACCCAACACGGTCTCGTTGCTCAGCGCATCGTCGAGATCCATACCCCACTGCTCGTAGCTCGACAAACGATCCGAACGCATGCAGTGCTGTGGGAAGCCGGCAAGCTCCTGGGCGAGCTGGATCGCACCCTCGAGCGCGGCGCCTGGTTCGGTCATCCGATTGGCGAGACCCATCGACTGCGCCTCGGCTCCGCTCACGCCGCGGCCGGTCAGAATCAGGTCGAGCGCATGGGAGTGCCCGAGCAAGCGAGACAGCCGCACCGTCCCACCATCGATGAGCGGCACGCCCCAGCGGCGGCAGTAAACACCGAAGACGGCGTTGCTTGCCGCCACTCGTAGATCACACCATGCAGCGAGTTCGAGCCCGCCGGCAACGGCGTAGCCCTCGACGGCAGCTATCACGGGTTTGGAGAGCAGCATCCGGGTCGGCCCCATCGGGCCGTCGACGCTGATGTCAGGGTTGACCCGATTGCCACCGCCGGCAGCAAACGACTTGAGATCAGCGCCCGCGCAGAACGTCCCGCCCGCTCCGGTCAGTACCGCAACAGCCAGGTGGTCGTTGCCGTCGAAATCGCGAAAGACGTCCGCCAACTGCTGGGCGGTGTCACGATCGACAGCGTTGCGGCGCTCTGGACGATCGATGGTGACGATGAGGATGCCGCCGCGGGATGCGGCATCGGGTGCAGGCTCAGGAGGCTCGATGATGGCAGTAGTGATCATGGTGGATGTCTTATCACCTCGACTCAGCTGGGGCTGACACTGACCTCGGTTGCCTTGACGGCCGCCCAGATGATCGAGCCGATGTGCAGGTCGAGGTCGACGGCCGCGGCGGGGGTGATGTCGACCATGATCGGGAGTGGCTGGCCGAGCTGCACTCTGACGGTGTCCCCGAGGGGTTCGAGCCCAGTGACTGTGGTCGCCCACGTATTGCGGGGACTGCCGTGAGGCTCGTCGGGATGCAATGACACGGCGTTTGGTCGGATGGCCAGCATGACCGGGCCTGCGGCTGAGGTCGCCGCACTGAGGGTGGCTCCGCTTGCCGTGGTGATCGTGGTGCCGCTACTCACTCCTTCGAGCAGGTTGAGACCGGTCAGATCGGCGACGTAGGGGGTGGCAGGGTGGGCTCGGATCTCCTCGGGTGCGCCAGTCTGCACGACCTGCCCCTGTTCGAGGATGCAGATCTGGTCGGCCAGCATGAAGGCGTCGGTCGGGTCGTGGGTGATCAGGAGCCGTGGTCCTTCGAAGTCGTTCAGGACGGTGCGTAGCACCCGGCGCAACTCGGCCCGAGTCGTGACATCGAGCGCGCTCAGCGGTTCGTCGAGCAACAGCATGGGAGGTTCGACCACCAATGCTCGGGCGAGGGCGACACGTTGGGCTTGACCGCCGGAGATCTCCGAGGGACGGTGCTCGGCGAGACTGCCGACGCCGAGTCGTTCCAGCCACTGGGACGCGATCGTTCGTGCATGTTGCTTGTTGATTCGGCCGTCGGCGGGACCGTGACGAAGTCCAAACGCCACATTGTCGATCACGCTGAGGTGGGGAAACAACGCATAGTGCTGGAAGACGACGCCAATTCGCCGCTGGTCGGCTGGAACGAGGTGATGGAGGTGGCCGGGACCGTCGGCTCGGTCGAGTGTTCGCCCTGCGAGCTCGATGAAACCCCGATCGAGTGGCCTGAGGCCGGCGAGCGTCGTAACGGCCGTCGACTTGCCGGCGCCGTTGGGCCCGAGTAACGCCAGCGTGCTGCCAGGGTCGATGCTGAGCGGAAGGTCGAGAGTGAAGTCGCCCCGGTCGACACCGATCTGGGCTCGAAGGCCCCGGTTGACCTGCGGCTGGTTCATGTGCGGCTGGTTCATGTGCGGCTGGTTCATGTGTGGCTGGTTCATGTGTGGCTGGTTCATGTGCGCTGCCACCACCGATCTTTCAACACCAAGAGGACCGTCAGCGAGATGGCAACGAGCACCAAACTGGTGGCGACGGCTGCTTCGATGTCGGACTGCAATGCGAGGTACACCGCGAGGGGCAGGGTTTGGGTTCGCCCCTCGAGGTTGCCGGCGAAGGTGATGGTCGCCCCGAATTCACCAAGGGCACGAGCCCATGCCAACACGACCCCAGCGGCCAACGACGGTCCAACGAGTGGCAGTGTGACGCGCAGGAAGACGGTAAGGCGGTTGGCGCCGAGGCTGGCAGCGGCCGCTTCGAATTGCGGATCGAGCGAGCGGAAGGCCGCCTCGAGCGTGATGACGAGGAACGGCATGGCGACGAAGGTATTGGCAAGGATCACCCCCCAGATCGAGAAGGGGAACAGGAAGCCGGTTGCGTCGTACAGCGGCTCGCCGATGAGTCCACGGCGACCGAGCGCGAACCACAGTGCCGCACCACCGACGACGGGCGGCAGCACCATCGGAAGGGTCACGACGGCTCGCAAGAGACGGCGGCCAGGAAAGTCGGTGCGAGCGAGGAGCCAGGCAAGAGGTAGTCCGAGGACGAGTGACAGCGCGGCGGCGCTCAGCGAGGTGATGGCCGATACCCGAAGTGCTTCGGCAACGATGCCAGTGGTGAGCAGCGTTGGGAGCGATCGCCACGGCGTGCGAGATGCCAGTCCGATGAGCGGCACCACGAAGACCATGGCACCGACCGAGCCGAGCAGGAGGAGAACCAGTGGCGGACGCCCGACGACGCGCCTGCTCATCGTTGCTCGGCGGCTGAGTCAGTCGCTGTTGATGGAGGCGGTGATGCTGGGGGTGAAGACATTGATGTCGGTATCGATCATGCGCTGGGTGTCGGCCTCATCGATCATAAGGAGCATCCGCGCCGCCGCCCCAGAGAGGTGCACCGCAAGCAAGCAGCGGTCCGCCACTACTTGGTCTCGTCCGGGCGGGAGAAA
>JBBQUN010000280.1:0-6053 GCA_038212405.1 Acidimicrobiales bacterium
GGCTGCCGACCACGATCAGTTGCACCCACGTGCCGATGTCGCTGATGACAGCGGCACCCCAAAGCAGCCGGACCGTGCGGTGTCGAAGGGGGACGAACGGATGACTGGGCACAGTCAGCCGAGGCTACTGGCGATCAGAACAATCACGATTCGAAGTCGATCCCCCCGCCGCTGGAGAGACGTGCGCTGTCCAAAGCTCAGCTGTAGTTGGTGCCAGTGCTCGAGCTGTACGGGGAGTCGCAGTTGCCAGTCATCCAGAAGACTTTGGTCTTGGTGTAGATGCGGTCACCCGAGGTGATCGTTGCTTCAGCCCGGATGTGGAAGCCGTGACGTGGGTGCGCCTTGCCGAGATCACCCGCCAGCAAAACGTTCTTCTCGGCATCGATATCGACGCCGCCACCTGCGCCATCACCACCGATGTCGATGCCGCTCACGGTCTGAATCACGGTCTTGTCGCCGGTTCCTGGCCACTGATAGAAGGTCAAATCGGCGGTGTCGTCTTCGTCGAATCCGTAGAAGTCGACCTGAAAGCCACAGCCGGCGATGTGGGGCTCGTTGTTGGGGTGACCGTCAAAGGCGGATCCGTCGATCTTGATGGTTCCGTTGGATCCGTTGGGATTCCCGCGCCCTTTACCGATGTCGTAGGCAGCTGGCCCGTTGCCGCGATCAGGTTGCGAGTGACCGGGATGGTCGAGAGCACCCGCCGACGAGGTTCCTAGGGCCAGGGCAGCCGTGACGACGGACGCAGCAAGAGTTCGCTTGAGCATTGGGAGTCCTTCATGTTCGGTGACACCAGACGGCGTCAACTTCTCTACGAAGTTGTACCACCACTGAAAGTGCTGAATGAAGGATGAGGATCTTCCGCCCACGAGCGACGACACCGGATAGGTCTTCGGCCTGCACACGGCTGCTTTCCATGGACCTTACGGCCCATCCAGGCGCTGTTGGATGGCGATGATGTACTTGTGGAGGGCTTCGATGGTCTCGAGGGGGAGTTCGAGAAGCTGCGACATGATGAGGCTGCAAGACGACTCAGCGGCCTCTGGTCCAGGTCCGTTTGGCCTATCGATCAGCTGCGTTGGCCAGCCGATAGACAAGGATGGGTTCAGGATCCCTGTCGGGAATCGCACAAGCGAGAGTGCTTGCGGTAGACGACGACCCGATGATCACTGGTCTTGTCCGCAAGATCGTGCAGAAGGCGGGCCACATTTGTGAGACTGCCGAGTCCGCCGAGGAGGCCCTGGCCCTTCTCGGTGAGACGGTCTTCGACTTGGTGATCACCGACGTCAACATGGACAAGATGTCTGGTCTCGATCTCCTCGAAGCGGCGACCAAAGATGACCCTGACCTTGCCGTCATCATGCTCTCGGGGATCAACGATCCTGTCACGGCCGAGCAAGCGCTCGAAAGTGGCGCGTTCGGCTACATCGTCAAGCCGTTCGAGGTCACTGAACTCCAGATCGCTGTCTCGAATGGGCTGCGCCGCCGCGAACTCGAAACCCAGCTTCGACGCACATTGCAAGGACTCGAAGCCGAGGTCGACCGCCGAACTGCGGAGCTCCGGACCACGGCGAGCGAGCTCCGCAGTCGGGAGCAACGGTTCCGGTCTCTGGCCTCGGCAAGCCCGCTGGGCATCGTCTACGCCGACCGTGACGGCCTTTTCGAATACGCCAACGTCGCCGCCACAGCGATCCTCGGGAGATCGGTCGAAGATCTTGCCGGGCAACGTTGGATCACCGAGCTCGACACCCCGCAGCACTTCCAGTTCGTCTCGGCGCTCCGTGAGGTGGCAGCCGGGGTTCCCGACGCAACGTGTGAATACGAACTTCACCGCAGCGACGGCACCGTGGCATGGATCCGCAGTCGAGTCGGGCCGGTCTCTGGCGAGACTGCCCACGCCACCGGTGTGGTTGTGTTGTTCGAAGACATCAGCGACCGCAAGCGCCTCGAAGGCCAGCTCCGCCACCAGGCAGGGCACGACCACCTGACCGGACTCCCGAACCGTCGACAGTTCCGTGAACAGCTCGCAGAGCGACTCATCTCCCTGCCGCCTGAACGGTTCGTCGGTGTGCTGCTGATCGACCTTGACGAGTTCAAACTCGTCAACGACACCTACGGCCACGAAGCAGGCGACCAGCTCCTCATGACCGTCGCCGAACGGCTGCAACAATGCGTCCCAACCGGATCGGTCGTCGCCAGACTCGGAGGTGACGAGTTCATCGTCCAGCTCGAGAGCAGCGACCGTGGATCCATCTTCGCGACAGCCGAAGTGGTGCGAGAAGCCTTGCGGACCGTGGTCACACTCGTCGGGGTCAAACTGAGTCTGAGCGCAAGCGTCGGCGCCGCAATCACCGCTGACGCCCAAGCCACGGTGTCCGCGTTGATCCGTGGTGCCGACATCGCCATGCATCAGGCCAAGGTCCGCCGCGACAGCGTTGAAGTCTTCGATGCCGCCATGGCCGAATCGGTCGCGCGGCGCCTGTCGGTCACCAGCGAGCTTCGACAAGCGGTTGATGACCAACTCATCACCGTCCACTATCAACCCGTTGTCGACACCAAAACCCAACGATTGGTCGGGCTCGAGGCGCTCGCACGATGGACCCACCACGAGTGGGGCCGTATCGGCCCCGACGAGTTCATTCCCATTGCCGAGTCGAGCGGACTCGTTCATCACATCGATCGCCAGGTGCTCGAACAAGCACTGCAACAACTGAGTGTGTGGCGTCGCGCCGGCCGGATCCAGCCCGACGTGTTCATGAGCGTCAACATGTCGGCCTCACAGCTCTCGAACGCGGCCCTGCCCGACATCGTGGAGGCCGCGCTCAACCAAGCAGGAATCGAAGGCACGGCCCTCTGCCTCGAGGTCACCGAGGGCACCCTCATCGCCGACCTCAAACGCACCGTTCCTACACTTGAACGTCTGCGCTCCCTCGGCGTGCGTATCGCCATCGACGACTTCGGCACCGGACACTCCGCACTCAGCTACCTCGGCAAGATCCCACTCGATGTGTTGAAGGTCGACCGCAGCTTCATTGCGGCGCTCGGGTCCGACGACTTCGGCCTCGTTCAGACCATCGTCGATCTGGCCCACCGCCTCGGTCTACGGGTCATCGCCGAAGGCGTTGAGGAACCCCATCAGCTCGCCGCCCTGGGCGCTCTCAGCTGCGACATGGTCCAGGGATTCCTCACCGGCCGCCCGACGTCCCGGAGCGATCAGCCTGATGACGAGCCGTCCAACCGTCCCGCATGGCCAAGTCGGCGGTCTACCGATCCCGCAGACACCCGCTCTCCACAAGAGGTACGCCAGTGACCGCCACTCCTCAACGCCTTGTCATCGTCGATGACGATGTCGCTCTTCGCACCGTGTTCGCCAAGGTGCTGACACGAGCCGGATACGACGTGCTCACCACGGCTGGCCACCCCGACGTCGTCGCGTTGGTCGACAAACAGCGTCCCGCCGGGGTGCTGATGGACAACCACATGCCGGGAACGAGCGGTCTCGACCTCATCGAACTGCTTCGGCGAAAATGGTCAAAACAAGCGCTGCCGATCCTCCTGATCTCGGGTTCGAGCAACACCGACGAGATCGACGCTGCGATGCAGTCAGGAGCGAACGACTTCCGCCGCAAACCCGTCGAGCTACCCGACCTCCTGAGCGCCGTCCGAGACCTGATCTTCCCGACATCCGATACGGGCGCAACCCTGGTGGTGTCTCCATGAGCAGAACCCGCTCCCTTTCCATCAGGGCAAAAACGACTGTGTTCGTCGTCATGACGCTCGGTGTGCTGATCGGGCTGATCGCCGTCATCAGTTTCACCAGCTCACTCTGGCGAGTCGAAGCGATCGAGGACGACCATGCCCTCGAACAACTCGACCGCGTCAACCGTCAGCTCGACAACTCGCTCGCTGACCTCGGCGGCACCAACAGCGACTGGGCCTGGTGGGATTCCTCGTTCAACTATTTGTCAGGCACCGACCCGGACTACGTGGAGAACAACCTCTACGCAGAAGCATTCACGCCGATCGGGGTCGACCTGATTGCCTTTGCCGACAACGACGGCGGCATCGTCTACCAGGCATGGTTCGACGATGACGGCGAACAACCCATACCCGAGGGCCTCCTCGACACCATCCGACCCGGTGGCCGTTTCTCAGACTTCACCACCGATACCCGTGCGACACCCGGAGGCGTAATCGCAGCCGACGGCTCGGTGTTCCTCGTCACGAGCCGAGCCATCCTTCAGTCTGACTTCGGTGGAGAACCGCCAGGGATAATGATCATGGCCCGAGTCATCGACGCCGGCTTCGTCACCGAACTCGCTGCACTCACTGGACTCGACCTGCGACTCACACCCTGCTCGAGCGCCGACTGCGCCATCCCAACCCTCGAACCGTCGATTGTCAAAACTGCAAGCTCCATCAGCGCCTCGGGCGTTGTCGTGGCTGCCGATGGCACCTCCGCGCTTCACCTCCAGGTCGACGGACCTCGCGACATCTACGAACAGAGCATCGATGGCATCCTCTCCGTGCTGATCGTGGCCATCGCCGTCGGCGTCCTTGCCGTCCTCCTCACGATCGCAGGCCTTCGGCGACTCGTGGTCGGACCGCTGGAAGAACTTGGAGCGACCGTGGCCGCCGTTGGCCGCACCAACGACCCGTCCCTTCGGGCGAACGTCGACCGTCGAGACGAAATCGGCAACCTCGCAGCCGACCTCAACCTCATGCTCACCAGACTCGAACGATCCCAAAACCAGCTCCTTGACGCCAAAGCCGAAATCGAGGGTGCAAGCACGGCCAAGTCGAAGTTCCTGTCGAGAGTCAGCCACGAGGTACGTACCCCACTCAACGGCGTACTCGCCTACGCGCAACTCCTGCAGCTCGACGACCTCGAACCTGACGCCGCCGACTCGGTCAACCAAATCGTGGTCGCCGCTCGACACATCACCCAACTCGTCGACGAGTTCCTCGACATCGCACGCATCGAAGCAGGAGCCATCCCGCTCACCATCGAGACCGTCGACACGACCGCTGTCGCCACTGAGGTGATCGCCATCACACAACCCGTCGCCGCCGAGCACGGCACCAGTGTGATGACAACCACAACAGTTCCAGTGGCCGCCGCAGCCGACACTCTGCGACTTCGACAAGTGCTCCTCAACCTCGTCTCCAACGCCATCAAATATGGGGGCACCAGCCATCCAGTCATGATCCATATCGAGGAACGAGCGGATCGGACCTTCATCGTCGTCAAAGACCACGGCCCCGGCATCGCAGCCGATCAAATCCACCGGCTCTTCGTTCCGTTCGACCGCCTCGATGCAGACCGCGGGACGAAGTCCGGCACCGGCATCGGCCTCTCCGTCACCAAGCAACTCGTTGAACTCATGAACGGAACCATCGAAGTCGTCAGCGAACAAGGCACCGGCACTGCATTCATCGTCTCTCTACCAGCCGCTGCATCCGACAGTCGCGAACAAGAGCTGACCACGACCGGCTCGACCGTTGCCCGGGCCTAGCACCGTCATCTCGCCCAACGAACACGATCAGCCGCTGTCAGGTCACCTTCTCCGATCGAACGGGCACTCGGCGATACGTCCCCCACACAGCAAGCGACAACAGCGTTGACATGGCAGGTCTCCTCGCCTTGGGGGTAGGCGGGAAACACTGACCAAGTGCGGTGCAGCGACTTCTGCACCGTGCAGATGCTGGTGCCGCGCGACGACGCATCAACCTATTCCAAGGCTCGATTGAGGGAGTCTCGGCCTGGGCACCAAAGCGCTCGACGATGAAGCACAGCAGGTACGCAGCCCTGGCGAGGGTGACCGAGTTGGACGACGACCGGCGTATCGGGAAGTCCTGTGCACTTTTGGTGAACCTGCGGAGCCGCCGCCGCTCATCAGATCCCGAGGTGGCCTGCTCCATCAGGAGCTGACCATCATCGCAGTTCCAGGCCGCTGCTGATGGTGTCACTGGCGAGCCATAGACTGTTGCAGTGGCACTGACGGATACAAGCGATCGAGCTCGCCAACGCCAACTCGACACCTACGCCGCCA
>JBBQUN010000281.1:0-6045 GCA_038212405.1 Acidimicrobiales bacterium
GGGATTGTCGGGGGCTTTCTCTTCCCACGACCGAACAAAGATCGAGATGGCCTTGATCTGCTCGGAAGTCAGTGGACCCCCGAAATCCTGGGCATAGGCCCCCATCTGGCTGCCGGGAACACCAACCGACACCAACTGTCGGACCTGGAGGTCGGTGGCGCTTTCCAGGAATTGCTTGGAGTTCAATGCGGGTCCAACGCCACCCTCACCATTGAGGCCGTGGCACGACGCACAGTTGAACCCGTAGGTCTCCTCGCCTTGCTGAGCGAGCGAAGCCAGATTCTGTGCCCGAGCCTCTTCACGGTTCGTCGGCTCGAACCAGCGATAGAGCGGGAAGATCAGCGCCAGCACGAACAGCAACCCGGCACCCAGCATCATCACGCGGTTGGTCGACTCTTCGAGTTCGGATTCGTTCTGGTAGCCGTAGTTCGGGTTGGGAGACATCAATGTCCTCCTTCACTCGCGCACGACGGGCCAGTCGGCGGTTCATCGATCGTCTCGGCGCCCGACGGCGGACCGGTGATCAGGTCGCCGGTGTCGACGTAGAGGAGCCCGGAATCGACATCGACCTCGATCGGATAGCGATCGAGTCCACGAGGAGCAGGGCCTGACCGGAACTCACCAGCCCGGTTGAACACCGAGCCGTGGCATGGGCACTCGAATTGCCCCGACGAATCGCAGAAGGGCACACGACAACCCAGGTGGGTGCATTTCTCGGAGATGGCAACGATGGTGCCCTCGATGTCGGCAAGGTAGGCCTTGGCGGCCGGAACTTCGACCACGCCCGTGGCCGGCACCGCTTCGGGAGCGATCGTGCGAATCAGGCCACCGAAGCCACCCGACGACAACGGGCGTAACAAGTCCCACGTCGTCAAGCCGGCTGCACCAGCGACCAGTACGCCCCCAACACCCCACAGTTTGGTCAGGAACTGGCGTCGCTGCATGGGGTCAGACCCCTTCTCGACTCTCTTGTCGGTCATCAGAATTCTCCATGCCATTCCTGCCACGGCCACACCCAGGCCCAGTTCGGGCCGCGGAAGGCGAACCCGATGATGGTGAGGATGATCCACAGCACCAAGAACGTGGTGAAGGTCGCGACAGCGACTCGTCGGTGTTCGGTCCGCACGTAGAGGCTGCGGTCGATATAGGGAAGGGCGATGAGCCCCATGAGAATGGCCCCGGGCACGAGCACGCCGGCCACCAATGGGTGGAACAATGCCAGCAGCTCTTGCAGCGCTGCGAAGTACCAGGGGGCCTTTTCCGGGTTCGGGGTCAGCGTCGGGTTGGCATGATCGCGTAGCGGAGCGTCGAACAACACCGCGATCACCAGTACCAAGACGATGGTCGACAAGGCGGCGACGGCATGACGCACGAGCAAGTGCGGCCACACCATGACCATGTCGTCGTCAGCTGGTTCCTTGCGTTCACCTGCCACCGGCTTGCCGGGCACGACACCAAGCACCCGCTTCGGTCCCGAAGCATCGGGCTTGGGATCGAGACGGCCGATGCTCACCGGCGTGCCGATCCCTGATGCGGGCCCGACATCGGCCGAACCGGTCAGGTCAGACGTTGCCTCACGAGAAGCTGTCACATCAGACATTGGTGAGCTCCTCGGAGTCGGCGGCGGATGCCGTTGGATGGCCGACCGGCTCGTTGCGCTCGAGTTCGAGCATCGAGTCCTTGCGCCAGCGCCACAGGTGGAACATGAGGGCGATCACCATGGCCACCGGCATCACCGCAACGTGCAGCACGTAGAAGCGAAGCAGGGTGGCCGAGCCGACGACCTTGCCGCCAATGAGGGTTTCCTTGACCTGTTCACCGATGAAGGGGGTGTAGCCCGCCATCTCGCTGCCAACGACGACAGCCCAGTAGGCCAGCTGATCCCAGGGCAGCAGATAGCCGGTGAACGACATGAACAAGGTGAGCGCCAAGAGGATGACGCCAATGACCCAGTTGAACTCACGAGGTGCTTTGTAGGCGCCTCGGTAGAACATCTTGGCCATGTGGGCCGAGACCGACAACACCATGAGGTGGGCCGACCACCGGTGCACATTGCGGATGTATTGCCCGAAGGCGACCTCGGTCTGGAGGGTCTGGATGTTCGTGTAGGCCTGGGCCGGCGACGGCACGTAGAAGAACATCAGGTAGATGCCCGACAGCGTGAGGCTGCCGAACAAGACCGTCGAGATCACGCCCAGGTACCAGGAGTACTTGAAGCCGATGTCGGCTCGGCGAACCTTGACCGGGTAGATGTGCAGCAAGAAGCTCGACCAATGGCTGGCCGCTCGGTCGCGCGGGGTGTGTTTGGTGGGGGAGCGCCAGATCGAACGACCGACGGAGCTCCGGCGAACGGTCTCGATGAGACTTCGCTCGTTGACGTCCGATTTCATGTCCACTGTTGGTCTCCTTGGAGGGGAACGCCGACGCCAGTCCAAACGCCCATCGACAATGCGTCCGGGGGGCACCGCTCGATGCAGAGCCCGCAGCGGATGCAGGCGGTTTCATCGAGGAGGAGTGCCGTGCCACCCGGCTGTTGCGGATCGACTTCTTCTGACGGGACGAGCGAGATGACATCGACGGGGCATACATCGGCACAGAGGGCGCACAGCACGCATTTGTCGACGTCGAGGAGGATGTTGGCGAAGCAGCGCAGGCAGCGGCTGGCTTCACACTGGGCCTGCTCGGGCGTGAAGCCGAGTTCGACTTCGGCCAATCCGGTGCGGCGATCGGTGGAGAGGGTCGGTACTTGGAGTCGGGGGGTGCGGTCGTAGTGATCGTCGAGACGGTGGAACTGCTCGAGTTCCACCATCTGCCCGCCACCGCGTTGCGGCACGTCACCACCGAATGATCGGTGGATGTCGGTGGCGGTTCGTCGACCGTCGGCGACGGCGTCGATCAACGTGCGAGGACCCTTGGCTGCGTCGCCGCCCGACCAGATGCCGGCAATCGAGGTGGCACCGGTTTCCCAGTCGATCTGAATGGTTCGACGCGGGCTGATCTCGGGGCCGTTGTTGCCAAGCGAATCGAGGTCGATGGCCTGGCCGATGGCGAGGATGATCGTGTCGGCTTCGACGAGCTGGATGTCGTCGGGATCGAACACCGGGCTGAAACGTCCCTCGTCATCGAAGACGGAGAGCACGCCGATGGTCTCGACGCCTACGGCCTTGCCGTTCTCGACCTTGATGCTTTGCGGGCCACGCCGATTGAGAAAGCTGATGCCCTCGTGCTCGGCCTCTTCGACCTCGAAGTCATGGGCCGGCATCTCCTCGCGAGATTCGAGCGACATGACCGTGATCTTCGATGCGCCGGCGCGCACTGCCGAACGGGCAACGTCCATGGCCTCGGTCATTGCGGCCCGTTCGCCAGCAGGCGGGTTGCCACCGAGCGCGGCAGCGGCTGTTGGATCGGTTCGCTTCTGCTCGTAGTCCGAGGTTCGCAGCGCGGTACGAGCCGCATCCATGGCAACGTCGCCGCCACCGATCACGAGGACTCGTTCGCCAACCGTGACCTCGAAGCCGCGGTTCATGTTGATCAGGAACTCGATGGCCTTGAGCACGCCGTCGGCGTCGCCGCCTTCGATGTCGAGTCCCCGGCCGAGGGTTGCGCCGATGCCGAGGAAGACGGCGTCGTGGCGCTCGCGGAGTTGGTCGAGTGTGACGTCGGTACCGAGCCGAGTGTTGTATTGCACCTCGACCCCAAGAGCGACGATGGCGTCGAGGTCGGCGTTGAGGATCTTGCGATCGAGGCGGTACTCGGGAATGCCGAGCCACATCGCGCCGCCGAGCTTGTCGGTCGCCTCATAGACCGTGACCTTGTAGCCGAGGCGGCGCAGATCGTGAGCGCAGGCCATGCCGGCCGGGCCACCGCCGACGATGCCGATCGACTGGGGCCGCTCCACCTCGGGTAGCTCGACCTCGTCGTTGCCGGTCTCGGGACCGAACTGCTCGGTCAAGTAACGCTTGAGGGCGCGGATGGCGATCGGTCGGTCGATCTCGCCCCGACGGCAGGCATCCTCACACGGCGCCGCGCACACGCGGCCACAGACCGAGGAGAACGGATTGGGCAGTCGGGCAGTGAGGTAGGCACGCTCGTCGTCGCCATCGGCGATGGCGGCCACGTAGAGACCGGCGTTGGTGTGCACCGGGCAAGCAGCAAGACACGGAATGTTGGTGTCGTAGTACGACAGGTTGTCGGCCAGCGGTTCGAACATCAGATGCGGTCTTCCTTGTGGGCATACCAGAGGGCCCCGAGAACCACGCCAAGACCGCCCAGCCAAAGGGCGACACCGATGAACTGCTGGCCGAAGTCGCCGAGCTTGGCGACCGTTCCGGTTTGCAGCGCCCACGAGGGGATGTAGACGACGAAGAAGATCACCGCAACCACGATCAGGGCGGTGCGAAGCCAGGCGTCGAGCCACGGGAAGTCGAGGCGATCATTGGCATCGACCACTCGAGGAGCCAGCGCCAGAGCCGCACCGGCGACAGCGATCGCGAACGCGGCATACATGGTCATGTTCGCCAGCGCTGGTAGCTGGGTCCCGGCAACGGGACCGGTGTTCGTGGGTGCCGGGGTGTTCTCGGTGACGGGGGTGACGAAGCCCGACTGGATGTAGGCGATGACCGCCTCGACGTCGGCATCGGGCAGGGTGGCGAACGCCGGCATCACCCCGTCGTAGGTTTCGCCGAGCACCGTGATCTCACCCTCCTTGCCGTTGGCAATGACGTCGGCGACGTACGCGGCGTCTTGCACATTGGGGTTCTCGTCGAGGGGCGGGAACTGACCCGACAGCCCACCGCCACCAGGCTGATGGCAAGCCGAGCAAACCGCGCTGTAGACGTTGGCCCCTTCGAGCAGCAGTTCGTTGTACGCCTCGTCTTCAGCCGACACGCTGTCGTCGGCAGGAGGGGCATCGGTCGCCCAGGCTGCGGTGCTGCCGAAGACGGCAAAACACAGGACAGCGACGGCAACCAGCGTGCGCACGTTGGCGGGCAGTCGCTGGGGCACGACGATGTCGGAACGAGTCAGGTCACTCACGCTCCCGATTGTTCGCGAGAACCTTGTCCGGACATAGGGAACAAGGTCCCTATCTCTGACGCCGCCGAATCCGAATACTGGCCGTCATGGAAGACACCGTCGTATCGACTGACGCGCACGACTCCGAGGAAGAGCATTTCAAGCCAACCGGCACCATCTTCTTCGTTGCCTTGTTCGTTGCTGCCCTCATTCTCCTCTGGGCCTCGGTCTATGTGATATTGATCAGCCGAGGGGCGACGGTATGACGCCCACCACCGACGACCAGCCGGGCGAAACCCAGCCGCCGGAAACCAAGCTCTCGATGGGGATCGATCCCATCGAGAAGAACTGGATGCGGATCTCGATTGCGCTCCTCGTTTGCTTCGCTGCGGTGGTCACCATCGCCGGGTTCACCATGGGCTTCCAGGTGCCAGGTGCCGACGCAGAGGTCGACCCGAGAACCTTCACCGAAAGCGCACCCTGGAACGAACCGGGTCTCCGCGAGATCGGCGACAACGAGTACGAGGCCTATGTGATCGCTCAGGCCTGGAGCTTTTCTCCCCGTGAGCTGGTGGTGCCGGTGGGGGCAACGGTGACGATCTACGTCAGCAGCCCCGATCTCCAACACGGCTTCAAGATCACCGACACCAACGTCAACATGATGGTGGTGCCGGGCCAGGTGTCGACGCTCAGTCACACCTTCGACGAGATCGGCGAGTTCGACTACATCTGCCACGAGTACTGCGGTACCGGTCACGCCCAGATGTACGGGACGGTCAAGGTCGTGGCCGAGCTGCCCGACGAGGCAGCGAGTTCCGACGCATCAGACACACCGAGTAGTGACACAGCAACTGAGGGAGAAGACGGCCAATGACCGTGATCGACAACAACCCCGCCGGCGGTGGTGGGGCAGCTGGCGATAGCCCGCAGTTCCTCTCGACACTCGAGAAGTCCGAAGCGTTCGAGCTCTCGCCGGCAGAGAAGAAGTTCATTGGTTGGCACATCGGTATCGCCGTTGCTGCTCTTGCCGTC
>JBBQUN010000282.1:0-6017 GCA_038212405.1 Acidimicrobiales bacterium
TCCGGCACTCTTGCCGGCATCGGCGACCTCTTCCTTGATCTCGGTCTTGGCGAGGTCGATGTGAGCGGTGACGAGATCACCCATGTCAGTCGTGAGTCTGGCAATCAGGTCACCGAGAGATTTGTCTGGTTCGGCGAGCTCGTAGTCGCTGCGCTCGGTCATCGGGTCGTGCCCGATGGTGTTGCCTTCAGGTTGGAACCCGATGGTGTTGCCTTCAGGTTGGAAGGGGCCGACGCCTTTTCGGCTTTCGCGTTGGGCCAGGACGAAGGGTCCATCGTGCTCGCCGAAATGCCGGGACCGGATCCTGCTCCACTGGTCTCGGCCGACACGGCATCTTTCATCTCGTCGCGATCGGCATGCTTGAGCAACCGACCAGCAGCGAAGCCTACGGCGAACGTCGATGCAATGAAGACGGCCGGTCGCTGCCGAGCGAACCGCCGTGCATCCTTGCTGACCGCATCGAGACCGCCTTCGTCGAACCGCCTTGCCAATCGTTCGATCTGGTCGGCGCCCTGTTCCATCAGGCCGCCGAGGCGAGTCTCGCCAGCCGAGCCCATCGACTTGAGTTCGCCAGCCAGATCCTTGGCGACACGGGAAACTTCTCCACCCTGCGTCTCGGCCTGCGCCCTCAACGTGCTGCGCGATTCGGCGAGGAGCTCTTGGGCGTGCTCTCTGACTTCGCTCGTGAGGTCGGCCGCCTTCTCCTTTGCTGTGGCAGTAACGGCGCCTGCTTGGTCCGATGCCGAGGCGGTCGTGGCCTTGCCGCCCGACTCTCCAACTGGGACTGAACTCATCGTGTCTCCTCATGTTCGCGGTCGTGGACACTCCGAGTACCCGCGCAAGCAGATCTGATTCGAATTTTCTTGAATCGACTGCGGACTCTGCACTTCCGACAGTGACCGCCGCCTCCTGGTCCCCTGCGTTCATCGCCCCGAATCAACGTGTCGGTACCGGGGTACAGAGCGGGCCAGAAACAGGAGGTCCAGCATGACCGATGATGAAAGCCGCCCACGCGGCGCCACGTCCCTCAAATCGCAGGGCAACAACGGAGGGTGGCTCAAATGGCTGCTCGCCCTGCTTGCTCTCGCCGTGTTGGCAGTTGTCTTGTTCTTCGCTCTCGGCGGGGATGCAGATGTCGACGGCGATGGCGGCAATGTCGACGTCGATACGCCAGCAGTCGATACCGACGCCGACGCCGACGCCGACGCCGACGAGTGAAGTCACCACGACCGCAGAAAGATGAGGTCGCCCGTATCGTTCGACCGGTGACGGGTCGTGACCTTTGTCGCCGATCGAGCAGAGCACCGAAATGACCGACGCCGTCATCGACCTGACAGCCGACCAACCGACCGGCGACACGCAGAGGGAGCGAGCGTGGCCGGTGACTGATCGGTTGCGCATCCTGTCCATTCCGGCGAGTCACCCCTATCCATCCGCAGTGTGGCCGGACGGAGTCACGGTCCTCGCTGACCCGACCAGCCCATGGTGGCCGCACCCGGCACTCGAACCGGCGTGGTTGGAAAGACACCGAACGACCTTCGACGTGATCCACCTCCATTTCGGCTACGAGCACCGCACCGCCAGGCAGATGACCGATTGGATCAGCTCCATTCGATCGATCAGCAAGATGTTGATCCTCACGGTTCACGACATCGACCACCCACAGCTCCTCGATAGTCGCCCCCACTTCGAGCACCTCCGTCGCCTACTCGACGCTGCCGACGCCGTCATCACCCTCACTCAGGGGGCAGCCAACGAGATCCAATGCCGCTGGGGCCGCACAGCCAGCGTCATCGAACACCCTCCTCTTGGCTGCCCGACAACCGCTCGACCGCCGCAGGCGCAACCGGGTCTGCTGGTCGATCTCCGCAGCCCACGTCCGAGCCTTCTCCACTACGACGAAATCGCCAGCGGTCTCGAAGCCGTCTCAGAGCTGCACGGTGTCGACGTCACGGTCCTGCGCGGTCTCGGAAGTCGGCGTCGCCGGCTTGGCCGGATCCAGTTCGAGCCAACCGGGCCGCTCTCTCACGCTCGATTCGAAACCATCATCGCCAGCCACGCCATCGTCCTTCTCCCCTACCGTCACGGCACCCACTCCGGCCGCGTCGAGCTGTGCCGCAACCTCGGCACTCGTGTCCTCGCCACCGACGTCGGCTATCTCGCCGAGCAATCCGGCGATGTGTTCACGCTCGCTGCGTCCGAATCCGAGCTCGCGTCGATCAGTTCGCTCGGCGAAGCGCTGGACCGTCATCTCACGATGCCGGCGCTGTCAGCCGAACCACCTGACGAGCTCGAGCGCCGCCGCCGCAACATTCAACATCAACACGTGGAGCAACTCGGCCGCCTGCTACCTGATCGTCCGGTGCCCGCTCGCCCACTGCCCGATCATCTGGACGCAGCGTGTCTGGACGCAGTGTGACCACGTTCTTCACAACGCCGATCGTCGGCCAACCCAGTCACGGGGTGACGAGATACGCACGTCTCGTCGCATCGACCCTCGATGGCCTCGGTGCCCCAGCGCCGAAGCTCGCAACCCACGAACTCGCTGAGTGGTTGCGCGGCTTGCCTCATCGAGGGTCCCCGACGCTCGTCCACTTCCACTACTCCGACTCACTGTTCTCGCCCGCCGAGAGTCATACGATCGCATGTGCACTCACCGCCACCCAACGGTCGGTGCGCTGTCTCGTGACGCTGCATGATGTGCCCGGTACCGGCGATGACGTGTCGCTCGACGATCACCCGGCCCGCATCCACCACCGAGTCAATACGTATCGAGACATCGTCGGACCCTGCGCCGGTGTCATCGTCTCCAACCAGCACGAAGCCGACGCCGCCAACTCGTGGTTGGGAGTCGCGCCGACCACGATCCCCCATCTCATCCGAGCCGACCGAGCACGTTCGGGGCCAACCGACCCGTACGAACGGGCACGGGTACCGCCGACCATCGGCATCGTCGGCTTCATCTATCCCGGCAAGGGTCATGATCGAGTGATCGACGCATGCAGGCAGGTTCCGTTCCCTACTCGTGTCGTCGCGCTCGGTGACGTCGAGGCTCATCACCGCGACTTGGTCGACGAGCTGCGAAGCCGCGCTGCCGGCGGATCCGTCGCGTTCGACATCACCGGCTGGCTGCCCGCACACGAACTGGACCGACGTCTCGCGACTGTCGAAGTCCCCGTCGTCGCTCACCATTCGCCTTCGGCCTCGGGAACACTCGCGAAATGGATCGAGGCCGGCCGACGGCCGATCGTGGTGCCGAACGCCCTCACCAGAGAGCTGGCAAGGAGCGATCCGATGCTCGTCACCGAAGCATTCGACGCATCGATCGGCTCGCTTGCCTCGTCCATCTGCGGTGCGATCACTGCGCCAGGTGGAACGTGGCGAACAGAGCCCATTCCCCATCGATACACCGCCGCCGCAGTTCGGGCTCGGCATCTGCGGCTGTACCGAGACGTGGCAGAGCAACACTGATGGATGCGTCCGACACCGCAACGCCGACCGTCTCGGTGATCATTCCGTACTACGAACAGCAATTCGACCTCGACCGGCTCATGCAGACGCTCTCGAGGCGGCCGCCCGGTCGCCTCGTCGAGATCGTCATCGTCGACGATGGTTCCGCTGCGCCACCGACCGTTCCCGACGAGGTCGCTCGATCGGGTATCGACGTCACGGTCATACGACAGCCAGACCTCGGATTCCGCGCCGCAGCCGCACGCAACCTCGGCGCCCGTACCAGCAGCGGGACCGTTCTCGTCTTCTTGGACTGCGACATGTGCCCCATCGATGACGCCGTCGATGTGCTCGCTCAGCGCGCTGGCGAATCACCAAATTGCATGACCGTCGGTCGGCGCATTCATGTCGACCTCGACGGCATCGCCGGCACGGCACTGGCCGAGATACTCGACGCGGGCTCGTACCGAACCGATCTCGTCCAGTTCGACGACCCACAATGGCTCGCCGATCTCTACCGACGCACCCACGATCTCTCGCGGCCAGATGAGCGCTCCTATCAAGGCGTCATCTCCGCTTGCATGAGCATCTCTCGTCGCCTCTTCGACGAGCTCGGAGGCTTCGACGAGACAATCGTTGGCTACGGGGGCGAGGACTGGGACCTCGCCTACCGGGCCTACACCGCCGGTGTCGAGTTCGCTCACGAGCCGATGGCTCGCTTTCTTCACAACGGACCCGACTGGGCCGGTCGGACCTCGGGCCCGAAGAACACCGAACACCTCCACCTCGTCGACCGCATCCCGGGCGAGCGCGACCCACTTCGAGGCCGATTGTCGCAAATCCTGATCACCGCCAATGTGTCGGGATGGTCCCACGATCAGGTCGTGCACTTCGCGTGCGAGACGCTGACACGGTTTCCACACAACGCGGCGCTTACGGTCATCGATGCCGACCCCCGCGCCTGGTCGGTGCTCCGACACGACTCTCGAATCTGCGATGCTCGATTCGATGAGGACATCGTCGGTCGGAGCCTCTACCAGCTCACCGTGAACCGCCGGATCTCGCCGGCCGACATGGCGTCGATCGTCGACGGTCTCACCGTCGACGATTTCGGACGTGTCACTGCCTGGATCGATGACGGCATCGCCGTCGACGCCGTCGCGACGCGAGCGCTCAATCGTGCTCGGCGACTGTCGGACACTGACGTGCAGGTGGATGACCTCATCGATCGGGTGTTCGGTTGGCGTAAGGTCTGGGTCGATTCAGTATTGCCGAGTGTCGACCTGGCCAGGTCGCTGCCGCGTTGACCGACCGATCGGCGGATGCCCTGGTCTCGGATTGGCTTCTTCCTGGCCATCGCTCTACGTATCCGGTGGTTGTTTCGAGCGATCGACGTCGCGTACCTCGATGGGCAGACGTTGATTTGGGGAGCGAGATGCCGAGCGATTCGCCGATGGCCAATCACGCCATGACGAAGCCCGCTGGGTCGAGATTGCTCGAGTCATCGGACGTGCTCGTCGGATTCGATCGCGGGTAGGGGAGCCATCATTGCCAAGTAGACATCGTGGTCGGAACGATCCGGGTCCGGATCGTTCAGCAGACTCGATCCCCGTGACCTGGGTTCCCTCACCACAGCAATCAGTTCGTTCACGAGCATGTGGTTGAATCGATGACAGGCTCCCACCACGAAGCCGAGCCCTACGAAGTATGTGGGGGGCAGCCAATCCGACATCGAGTACGTCATTCCAGCGATCAGCACACCAATGATGACCGACACCCAAGGTGCTGGCCATCGGAGACCACGTTCGCTCATCTTCTGACTACTTCGGCTCCTGCATGTCCGCCAGCCCACCCGATCGTGGGCTCTGCTCTCGGCTGTGAACGGACGTCGCATCCTTCGCGTCGAACTCTTCATCAACAGATCCGCCACCATGGGTCTCTTCTACCCAGACCTCGGAGCCGTCAACCTCGGTCTCTCTCCGGCAAGCTCACGGCGGACTCGAGGTGCGTGTGAGGTACCGACGTCGATGACACGACTCGAGTCTGCGACCAAACGACTCAGCGACCCCGGCGCACGAAGTCACCGACCAGCGGCTGGAACGTCGTCGTCCGATCGTTCGTCGGCAACGACGGCACCACGATTGCCCATCGGCTGATCGGCTCCGGTCGTGGTGTCCTCTGCCGTTTGACGCTCGGTCTCGGCGTTGAGTTCGGCTCCAGCGATGATCACGAAGCTCGTGAGATACAACCAGAACAGCAGCACGACGACCGCTCCGAGTGATCCGTATGTTTCGTTGTACGAGCCGAGTGGCGACATACAAGCTGAAGCCAACCGAGACCATCGCCCATGCGACAACGGAGAACATTGCTCCCGGAGAAACCCAGACCCACTCCGGATCTTCTCGATCGGGGCTGTACCGATAGAGCACCGCCAGAGCCACCGATGCGACCGTCGCTGCGATCGCCCAACCAGCGATACGTGTGAGAAGCCCCACGAACCCCGATGCAACACCCGCACCAACGGCAATCGACACAACGCACAAACCAAGCGACACGAGGAACAAGAC
>JBBQUN010000283.1:0-5957 GCA_038212405.1 Acidimicrobiales bacterium
CGCGCCGGGGTGATGGTGCCAGGTTGCTAGAGTGTTTGCCTCTGCGGGTGTAGCTCAATGGTAGAGCCACAGGTTTCCAACCTGTTGACCGGGGTTCGATTCCCCGTACCCGCTCCAAATGCTCCACACTGGCTCGGTGAGCACGCAGCCCAGCCAGACCAACCGCAGCCAAACCAACCGCGACCGCACCAACTACGACATCGCCGTCATTGGCGCCGGGCCCGCCGGAGCCGCCACCGCCATCCGGGCGGCCCGCAGTGGAGCCAAGGTCATCGTGTTCGAAAAGGGAGCCTACGGCCGAGACAAGGTCTGTGGCGATGGCCTCACTCCCCGCGCCGTAGGTGCACTCAACGAACTCAAGATCGATCTGGCCGACGCCCATCACATCGTGGGCCTCCGCATGATCGCCAACAAGACTCGGCGCGAACTCGACTGGCCAACCACCAGCCGATTCCCCAACCACGGGGCAGTGTGGCCGCGCCGCCGACTCGACGCTGCTCTGATGGACGCTGCGGTCGAAGCCGGCGCCGAACTGGTCTACGAAACCGAAGCGCTCCCGATCATCGATGACACCGGCCGAGTCACCGGTGTCGAAGCCGCAGGGCAGACCTTCAACGCCGACCTCGTCGTGCTCGCAACCGGCGCGCCGGGCGCAGCATCTCGACTCCTCGGAGCCAACCGCATCGCCGACGAACCGTTTGGCCTCGCCATTCGCACCTACGCCGCGTCGCCTCGCCACGCCGACGCCCACCTCGAAGCCTGCCTGACCCTCGAGGACCACAACGGAACCCCGATCCCTGGTTACGGATGGATGTTCCCGGCCGGTGATGGCACGGTCAACATCGGCGTCGGCGCGCTGTCAACCATGAAGGGGTTCAAGAGCCTCAACCTCAACACCCTGATCGATAGCTACCGATCGCTCGTGACCGACGAATGGGATCTCGGCCCCAACCTCGAACGACCGCGAGCCTGGCGGCTACCAATGAGCGTGCAAAAGCGTCACGGCGCCGGCTGGGTCGCGATCGGCGATGCTGCGGGACTGGTCAACCCGATGAATGGCGAAGGCATCGACTACGGGCTCGAGTCCGGCATGCTGGCTGCCGACCTGTTCCTCGAGAACCCGGCAACGACTCCTGAACGCTACGACATCCAAGTTGGCGAGCGCTTCGACAGCTTCCTTCGCACCGGCCGACGCTTCTCGTTCCTCATTGGGCACCCGTTCATCCTGCGCTCGGGACTCCGCATGGCCGTCGGAACCCAGTCGATCGCAAACATCACGCTTGCGGTCATGGGCAACCTGGTGGATTCCGAAACCCCAGGGGTCTCCGGCAAAGTACTCACCGCCGCCGACAAGCTTCTCGGATTGGCTGATCCCCTCCTCCGCAAGACTCGTGCGCCTGCCTGACGGCGAGCCAATTGCGCTCGACCCAGAAGCCGCCCAGCGGCAGGGCGCCGAGCGCGATGGCAGTGATGAGCCGTTGATGGTCCCAGCCGAGCGACGACCGCAGCTGCCACAGCACACCGACGTAGATCAGAACGATCACCCCGTGGATCGGTCCCATGATCTGCACCCCGACCGGTTGATCGGCTGCGTACTTCAGCACCATGGCCACCATCAACACCATGTAGCTGATCGCCTCGATCAAGGCGACGGTGCGAACGCGTTCAAACACGCGACCTCAGGTCGGCGATCGCCGATCGCTGGCGCTGCTTCATCGCCCGAGTCAGCGACACGTGGTAGCGGTGCGGGTTGACCAAGCGTCGAACGCCCGGATCGAGCGCGGCGATGTCGTCGATCGCCCGCTGCCTCGGTGGGTCGAGTCCGTCGTCGCGATGCAGCCGAGGATCGGACCGAAGCATCTCGGCTCGGGCGATGTCTTCTCGCCGGATGACCCGGCTGACGCCATCGAGGAACGGATGAAAGACCTCGATGTCACCCTCCCCGAGCGGGTCTTCGCCTGGCACCGCGACCAAATCAGCGGTGGCAACACCCGCATGGTCATAGAGTCGCCACACCGACTTGGCGCCCGGGATGGGGATCTTGACCGGGTTCTCCGACAACTTGATGGCCGGTTCCCAGTCGCCAGCCTCGTTCTGGACACCAACCAGTTTGAAGACGCCACCGAGCGCTGCGTCGCCGTGCGAGGTGATCAGTCGAGTACCGACGCCGTAGACGAGACGGTCGAGGACTGCTGCCGGATCAAGACCGACCCGAGTTGCCTCCTCTTGGACCTGTGACCGGATCTGCCATATGGTGAGTTCGTCGAGATCACCCGACAGCACGATCGATGCTGCGGGGAAGCCGGCGGCGTCGAGCTGGCGAGCCGCCTGGACTCCGAGATAGGCGAGGTCGCCGGAGTCCAGGCGAACGCCGACTGGCTCGTGTCCGGCCGACCGCAGTTCGGCGAAGACCGTGATGGCATTGGGCATTCCGGAACGAAGTGTGTCGATGGTGTCGACCAACAGCACGCAGTCATCGGGGTAGCTACGAGCGAACGCTCGGAAGGCTTCGAGCTCACCACCCCCGGTGGCGATGTAGGCCTGGACCAAACTGTGGGCGTGGGTGCCCTTGGGGTCGGTGCCGAGCACGACCGATGCCTCGACGTTCGAGGTGGCATTGCAGCCGCCGATCAGGGCGGCCCGGGCCCCTTCGTCGACGGCCGCGCCAGCACCGCGGCGCATGCCGAACTCCAGCACCGCGCTCGAGTGCGCGCTCTGGCGAACACGTGCTGCCTTGGTGGCTATGAGCGTTGCGTAGTTGAGGTGATTGAGCAGCGCCGTTTCGACGATTTGGGCAACGGCCATCGGCCCGATCACCGACATCACCGGCAGGTGCGGGTGGACGACTCGACCTTCGGCGACCGAGATCAGTTCGAGTCGGTCGAAGTCACACGATGAAGCGAGCCACTGGAGGTAGTCCTCATCGAACAGGGCGTTGCCGGTAGAAGTCTGCAAGTGGCGAAGCGCGTCGATCTCGGGGTCGCCGAACGACGTGTTCTCGAGCCAATCAAGCAGCGTGTCGAGCCCGGCTGCCACACAGAATCCGGCCTGATGGGTGCCGTAATCAGGATTGCTGCGAAAGAAGTAGTCGAACTGCGCCGACCGTTCCGCAAGTCCTTCTCGGAAGTACAGCTGTCCCATGACCAACTGGTAGTGGTCGGTGAACAGCGCGCCGCGACTTCCGAGTTCGATCATGCGATGACCTGAACCCCTGCAGCTTCGAGCTCGGCGCGGGCCATCGCTCCGTCACCCTCGACGAGCTCGACCGGGCGGGTCAAGTTCCACAAGACGCTCGTGTCGAATCCCGCCTCGAGTGCCTCGAGTGCCGTTGCCTTCACGCACACATCGGCAGCCAGGCCGGCAATGACGACGGTCTTCACCGATCGGGCCCGAAGGATGGCATCGAGTCCGGTGGCCGATCGTTGCCCGGTCAGCGGGTCGGCAAGCGAGAACGCCGAGTAGCCGTCTTCGCCGCCGGTCCCCTTGCGAATGATGGCGTCGGCGTCGGTCGACAGGTCAGGGTGCAGTTCGGCTCCCCAAGTGGACCGGACGCAATGGCTCGGCCAGACGCCACCGTCGTCGATGAAGTGGGGCGTTACCGGCGGGTGCCAATCCTGTGTGAGCACGATGACGGCACCGCCGGCTCGGGCAGCAGCGATGAGGTCGTTGATCGGCGAGACGATGTCGTTGCCCCCGGCGACGAACAACGATCCATCGGGATCAGCGAAGTCGTTCTGCATGTCGACGACGACGAAGGCCGAACCCGCCCAGAATTCGAACGTGGCCACCGCCGAATGCTCAGGCACCCTCTGCGCTCCTGATGATGGCGACGGCTCGTTCGAGATGGTCGATCTGGTCGGCCAGTGTCTTCCCGCTGACGCCGATGCGGAGCGTCGTGATTCCTGCATCGGCATGAGCCCGCACTCGGTCACGGACCATGGCCTCGTCGCCGATGAGGGCCGCGGCGAGGACGAAGTCATCGGGCACCGCAGCAATCGCCTGGTCCTTCTTGCCTGCCACCCAAAGCGCCTGCACTTCGGCTGCGGTCTCGGCCCACCCAGCGCGAGAGTAGGCGTCGTTGTAGAAGTTCGTGTTCGCCGACCCCATGGCGCCAAGCGAAAATGCCAGCCCGGGCCGATGCCGGTTGATGACGGCATCGATGTCGTCGTCGATGTCGAAGGCACCGCCGACCTGAAGGTCGAGGTCGGACAGCGTGCGGCCCGACCGTTCCGCTCCAGCGCGCAGGTGCGAGAAGCTGATCTCGGCCGCTTCGGGGATGAAGGATGTCCCCAGCCAACCGCTCGCCACCTCACCGGTGAATTCGAGCGACTTCGGGCCGAGTGTTGCCAGATAGAGGGGCAAGTCGGGCTTGGGCGGCATCGACAATCGAAGTGCCTTCCCCTCACCACCGGGACGTGGGAGCACGTAGTGCTCACCGTCGTACGACAGCCGTTCACCTCGAAGGCCCATCTGCACGATGGCGACGTACTCCTTCAGCCGAGACAGGGGCTTGGCAAACGGCACACCGTGAAGTCCTTCGACCACCTGCGGTCCACTGACGCCGAGCCCGAGAATGAATCGATCACCGGTGATTCGGGCCATCGCCAGCGCGGTCATCGCCGTCATCGACGGGGTTCGGGCGCTGATCTGCATGATCCCCGTTCCCAACTGAATCCGATCGGTCACCGCTGCCAGGTAGGCAAGCGGTGCAATGGTCTCCATGCCCCACGCCTCGGCCGACCAGGCAACATCGACACCCAGCCGGTCGGCCTGGCAGACGAGCTCGACGATCTCTTCCCAGTTCGACCCGTCGTTGTACGCGCTTCCAACACCAATGGCGATCCTCATCCCCTCACCATCCCACGCTCGGCACGCTTGGCACAACGCTGCGGCAAACGCGTTCGACGTCGATTGGCCGAGAGGACGTGGTCGCTAGCGGGCGATCCGCCAGCGACTAGCCAAAGTCATCGACCAGCAGCACTTCACCGACCTGGATGTCTCGCAGGGCGCTCAAACTGCCGATCTCCAAGTCGAGGTACCAGACCGTAGCGAAATCGAGGTTGGCATCGTCGACCTCGATCACAGTGACGAAGCCTTCACTCAGCAAGATCGCGGCAGGCGTTCCCGCCGGAATGATCTTGTCGACCACATAGTTGGACGTTGTCGCTTCGGTGAAGGCGTCATCGTCGGCCGGCACTTCGGCCGCACCCCCGGGGCTGCCAAAGTCCTGTGCCATCAAGGTTTCGCCGACTTGGATGTCTCGAAGCGCCACCTGGAAGCCGATCTCCATATCGATGTCCCACACACTCGAGAAGTCGGCATCGTCGACCTCGACGATGCGCACATAGCCACCGCTCAGCAACTCCTCTGCTGGCAGGCCAGCCGGGATCGTCTGTTCGACCACATAGTTCACGGTCTTGCCAAACGACTCGACGTCGGTGAACGTCGCGTCGGAGCCGAAGGCCTCGTCCTGAAGGTCGAAGAACGACTCGCCACCATCGGCAATCAGGTTCTCGACTGCATCGACCAGTTCGGCGAAGGCATCAGCATCGAACTGCTCCAGAGCCTCGGCCATCGGATACATCATCGAAGGCACGACGCTCACGAACCAGCGGCCATCTCGCTCGACCACGGTGATGCCCTGCTCGGGAACCGTGATGTCGTCGAAGGCCGAAAGGTCGAGCCCGAATTCGTCGAGTACGTCGTTGATGACCTGCTCCGGATCTTCACCAATCGTCGGCGAAGCGACATCGGAGTTACAGAGTTCTTCGGACTCGCCGTTCACCGTGACCGAATAGCAGTCACCGTCGAAGTCGACCGTGCCGTTGATGGGTTCGCCCGAAGAAGGATCAGTCCCCTGCAGGCTGCCGGCGAACCCGTCGATGCCGACCATGGTGCGACCGTTTCGTTCCCACGAACGAGTGTCGATGCGGTCGAGCGTCAGCGTGCCGACCTCA
>JBBQUN010000284.1:0-5951 GCA_038212405.1 Acidimicrobiales bacterium
TGGGCCGGGCACTCGGCCGGCCGACGTTGTTGACTGTGCCGACCTTCGGTCCGAAGCTGCTGTTGGGCGCCGAGATGGCTGACGCGCTGTTGTTCGACAGCATGCGCGTCATGCCGACGGTTCTCAACGACGCCGGTTTCACCTTTGCCCACCCAGAAGTCGAGGCCGCGCTGCAAGACCTCGTAGGAGGAAAGTGATGACGACGAACGAAAAGATCGTTTCGGCCTCTCGCCGGATCGAGGCACCAGCCAGCCAGATCTTCGACCTGCTGGCCGACCCGGCTCGCCATCGAGAAATCGACGGCTCAGGAACGGTACGAAACGGCCACCCCGACAATCCGGAGCGTCTGGCATTGGGCGATTCCTTTGGCATGGACATGAAGATCGGCGTGCCGTATCGGATCTCCAACGAGGTCGTTGAGTTCGAAGAGAACCATGTGATTGCCTGGCGTCACTTCGGCCACCATGTCTGGCGCTACGAACTCGAGGCCGATGGTGACGCCACGGTCGTCACCGAATCGTTCAACTGGGGCGTTGCTCGGTTCCCGCCCTTCTACCAATGGATGGGCTACCCGGCCAAGAGTGAGGCGAACATGAAGGCAACGCTCGAACGGCTCGATGCCGTCATGACCGCCTCCTCCTGATGGCCCGAGGGCGACTGCCCGACACTGATCGCCGGGGCCGAGCCTGCGGCGTCAGAGAAGTTTCCCTCATCGAACCATGGATTCACGCCTCATGATGCCGATAGGAGAGTCCCCCGCGTAATCACGACGTGTTCATGCCGGTGGACACGCGAAAGGCACCGATGGGACTCTTCAACCTCAAGAAGTCAAAGAACACCGATGACGACTTCGAAGCCTCAGACGAATGGCTGATGGGCCTCGCTGGCAATGACGAATTCGATGGTGGACCGAATTCGACCATCCCTCAGGGTCTTGCGTCACTCGCGCCAATCGATGATCAGTTCGGCTATCTCGAACCGAACCACGACGGATCGACCACCGCTGATCTTTTCGCCGGCACCACACTCAGCGGCAACGACGGCGCCGATAGCGAGTTCGCGAACGACCACTCGGGATGGAACTTCCCCGATCTCGTCGGCGATGAGGAGCGAGCCGTTGCCGAGGACCACCGAGGATCGGAGCTGGTCAGCAGGAACGGTGTTGCGCCCGACCCGTGGCCCATGGCCGCGGCTTCAGCGTTGCTGAGACCGTCGCCCGCTGCCGATGGGACAGGCTTCGGTTCGGACCTCTTCGCCAGCGAACTCGATACCGACGACGCTGATATCGCCGATGCCGAACTCGACGATGAGGTCAACGCATACGCCGAGCCAGTCTCGTCCGAAATGGTTTTCTCTGGGCACGTGGAGACTGGGTCGGGCTTCGATCGGCCAGACGTCGCCACCGCTGCGCCAGCGACCGATGCCGTCGCGAGGACGAACCGGTTGGCACCTCGCAGCCACGAAGCAGACCTCCTGTGCGAGATCCTCGGCGTCGAACCGGGATCCGCGTGGTCTGATCTTCGGGCCGCGCACGCAGCAGCAATGTCAGAGTACGACCCCCGCCTCGAATCAGACGAGGAACGGATCGCGCTTGCGTGGGCCATTCGTCGAGAAATGAACTCGACCTACGCAACCCTGCGTCTGCTTGCTGCCGTCTGATCGAAACGGCTGTTCGATCTAGTCGATCGCCACCACGCTCAAACCGAACCCTTCGAGCGCTGCCGCCATCGCAATGTCACCAACGACGATCGCTCCGGCAACGTTCGACTGCAGCCATGCGTTTCGTTGCTCCACCGCCCGACCGGGTTGGCTCGAGTCCCCGTCGAGGACCACCACCCATTCAGCGGCTCGAGTCAATGAATCGAACCGATCTCGATCGGCCGGCGACCATTTGTTTGCCGGATCGCCGAAGGGCAAGACGACGCCCAAGCGCACGCCCAAGGCACGCGCCCGCTCCGCTCCTTCGAGTTCGACACCGCGCCGCAGCCCCGACACTGCGACATCTCGCTTCGGGTGGAGCCCGGCAATCGAGCGTTCCAAAGCATCTCGCTGGTCCGCATCGGGCTCCGTCGTACCAACCACCCACACCGCTTCAGACGGTGGCCACGGAGCCGCAGGGCCGGTCACGACCTCACCACCAGTGGCGGTCGGGGATCCCTCCACACCACTCACCACCGTGGATTTCGCGGACTCGAGGTCTGCCGGCTTGAACGCAGCACGGGCATCGACGGCCAACTGATCAACGACATCGTTCATTCGATCCCCCGAGTGGCCCTTCACCCAGGTGAACGACAGCTCGTCGGCCCGCTCGAGATATCGCTCGATGAGTGGTTCCCAGATATCCCGGTTGGCCACGGGCTTCTTTGCGGTGTTTCGCCACCCTCGCTTGACCCAGCCCTCGTACCAACGATCACGAAAACAATTCACGACATAGGTCGAGTCCGACACGATTTCGAGTGCACCTGGATTGGAAGTCACGGCCTCGAGTACCGCTTGGAGTTCCATTCGCTGGTTGGTGGTTTGTGGCTCACCACCGCTGCCGAATGACCGCTCTTGCACCACCCCGTCAGGCACGGACTCCGGGTCTATTGCCCACGCCCACCCGCCAGGACCAGGGTTTCCCGAACATGCACCGTCGGTGTACACACGCATGCGGACAGCGTGCCACGGCGCAGTCGACGTCTGCTACGTCGCTCGACTCGTTGACGGCCCAGCCCGGTTCGCTGGATGGCACCGATCGAGGTCCACGCGGGGCACAATGGTTGGCATGACCATCGATGGGTTTTTGAACCAGCTCCCCGACATCGACCCCCAGGAGACCACGGAGTGGCTCGAGTCGCTCGATGCTGTCAGCGCCGAACACGGCAAGACCCGTGCTCGCTACCTTCTCGGTCGGATGAACGAACGAGCTCGTGGTCTCCAGCTCGGCAACTCCGAGTCGGTTTCCACCGACTACTTCAACACCATCCCGACCGAGCAGCAGCCGTTCTTTCCCGGCGATGAAAATATCGAGCGACGCATCCGAGCCTTCATCCGTTGGAATGCCGCCGCCATGGTGGTCCGGGCCAACAAGACTGCCGACGGCATCGGCGGCCACCTCTCCACGTTCGCGTCCTCGGCCTCGCTCTACGAGGTGGGCTTCAATCACTTCTTCCGCGGCAAAGAAGACGGGCTTGCCGGCGACGCCGTCTACTTCCAGGGACATGCGGCGCCCGGCGTCTACGCCCGGGCCTTCCTCGAAGGTCGTCTCGATGAGAACCAGCTCGACCACTTCCGTATGGAAGTCGGCGGTGAGGGCCTGTCGAGCTATCCCCACCCGCGGCTCATGCCGGACTTTTGGGAATACCCGACGGTCTCGATGGGCCTCGGGCCGATCAACTCCCTCTATCACGCTCGGTTCCTGAAGTACCTCAACAACCGCAAGATCGAAGACACCACCAAGAGCCGAGTCTGGTGTTTCATCGGCGACGGTGAGACCGACGAGCCCGAAACCCTCGGCTCCATTTCGCTCGCTGGACGCCAGGGCCTCGACAACCTGACGTGGGTGATCAACTGCAACCTGCAACGCCTGGACGGCCCGGTCCGTGGCAACGAGAAAATCATCCAGGAGCTCGAGGGGGTCTTCCGAGGCGCCGGGTGGAACGTCATCAAGGTCGTGTGGGGCTCGAAGTGGGATGAGCTGTTGCAACGTGACGTCGACGGTGTTCTCGTCAACAAGATGAACACCACCGTCGACGGTGAGTTCCAGCGCTATGCGGTTGAGTCGGGCGCCTATATCCGCGAGAACTTCTTCGGCCCCGATCCTCGCTTGCGCAAAATGGTCGAGCACCTCAGCGACGAAGAACTGCGTGCGCTTCCGCGAGGCGGGCACGATTACCAGAAAGTATTCGCCGCTTACAAAGCCGCGACCGAACACGCCGGTCAACCAACCGTCATCCTCGCAAAGACGGTAAAGGGCTGGACGCTCGGTCCGGGCTTCGAGGGACGCAACTCGACCCACCAGATCAAGAAGATGACCAAGAAGCAGTTGCTCGAGCTTCGCGACCGCCTCCACCTGCACGACGAGATCCCTGAGGAATCTCTCGCCGATGGCGTGCCGCCGTACCTGCGTCCCGCTGACGGCTCACCTGAGCACCAGTATCTGATGCAGCGCCGCACGGCCCTCGATGGTTCTCTCCCCCTTCGCCAAACCGTGGTTCGGCGTCCGCTCACGCTCCCGCACCCCGCACCGTTCGAAACATTTCACGCAGGCTCCGGCGGCCGTGAGGTCAGCACCACGATGGTGCTCACCTCACTCCTTCGAGAGCTCATGCGAGACGAACACTTCGGACGCCGAGTCGTACCGATCGTCCCCGACGAAGCCCGCACCTTCGGCATGGACTCGATGTTCCGTGAGTTCGAGATCTACGCGCCGTTTGGTCAGAAGTACGAACCGGTCGACCACGAGTTGCTGCTGTCCTACACCGAATCAGCCCAAGGCCAGATCCTCGAAGAAGGCATCACCGAGGCGGGCTCCACCGCCTCCTGGATTGCTGCAGCCACCTCCTACGCACACCAGGGCGTACCGATGGTGCCGTTCTACACCTTCTACTCCATGTTCGGTTTCCAGCGAGTCGGCGATCTCATCTGGTCAGCGGCGGACTCTCGTGCCCGGGGCTTCCTCGCCGGTGCCACTGCGGGCCGAACCACGCTGATGGGTGAAGGACTCCAGCACCAGGACGGTCACAGCCTGGTGATTGCCGCCACCGTTCCCGCGTGCCAGGCCTATGACGCTGCCTTCGCCTACGAACTGGCCGTCATCATCGAAGATGGCCTCAAACGGATGTACGCCGACAACGAAGACATCTTCTATTACCTCACGGTCTACAACGAGAACTACGACCAGCCCGCAATGCCCGAGGGTTCGCGTGAAGGCATTCTCCATGGCCTGTACCAATGGTCGATTGGTTCGGCCGAGCTCGAGAACCGAGCCAGCTTGATCTTCTCTGGCACCGCTCAGGGGGCGGTGCGCAAAGCACAACGCGAACTCGCCGAACAGTGGGGTGTTGGCGTCGACCTGTGGAGTGCGACCTCCTACAAGCGACTGCGCGAAGAAGCGCTCGAGGCCGAACGCTGGAATCGCCTCCATCCCACCGCCGAGCCACGCGTTCCATTGGTCACCGCCTTGCTCGCGCAGAGCCAGGGCCCAGTCATTGCGGTCACCGACTTCATGCGGGCGGTGCCCGAGGCCGTCGCTCGGTTCGTGCCTCGTCGATTCACTGCACTCGGCACCGATGGCATGGGACGAAGTGATACCCGTGAAGCGCTGCGAGCGTTCTTCGAGACCGACATGCCGAGCATCGTGATCACGGTGCTCGAGCAGTTGGCTCTCGATGGCGTCGTTCAGCGACAACTGGTTGCTGACGCCATCAATCACTACGGTGTGCCGACCGAAGACGATGCGCCGTGGAACCGGTGAGTGTCCGCAGCATCTGACACACTCATCAGATGACGCCAGATCCCACTCATCGCCTCAATACGATCGACGAACTGCAAGCGCTCTATCGAGCGCCGAGCACGATGGTCCAAGCCAAGAAGACAGCAACGATCGACGCAGCCTCTGCTGCGATCATTGACTCGACCCCGTTCTTCTTGGTTGCGACCGCCAACGGCGAAGGCCATTGCGATGTCTCGCCCCGTGGCGGGCCACCCGGTCAGCTCCGTGTGCTCGATTCCTCGACCGTCGCCTTTCCCGACCTCTCGGGCAACAACCTGATCGACACCTTGCGCAACATCATCGCCAATCCCCAAGCTGGACTCCTCGTCCTCACACCGGGAACTGACGAGACACTGCGGCTGAATGGTCGGGCCTCGATCTCCACCGATCCGGTGTTGCTTGCCAGCTGGGACGAACTCGTTCGCCGACCCAAGTGCGCCGTCGTGATCGAGGTCTCTGATCTGTTCTTGCACTG
>JBBQUN010000285.1:0-5950 GCA_038212405.1 Acidimicrobiales bacterium
GAGTACCTCATGGGCTGCGACGCAGATGTTGGTTCCCGGTCCGAAGATCGCACCGACGCCGGCGTCTCGCAGCATCTGGTAGTCCTGCGGCGGGATGACCCCGCCGCAGACGACGATCACGTCGCCGGCACCGGCGGCACGGAGCTCATCGATCAGTTGGGGGACGAGCGTCTTGTGCCCTGCAGCCTGGGAGGAAACGCCAACGATGTGCACGTCGTTGTCGACGGCGTCGCGGGCAACCTCTTGCGGGGTCTGGAACAACGGGCCCACGTCGACATCGAAGCCGAGGTCGGCGAAGGCGGTGGCGATGACCTTGGCGCCGCGATCATGGCCGTCCTGGCCCATCTTGGCCACCAGCATGCGGGGTCGACGGCCTGCGGTTTCGGCGAAGGCCTCGACCGCACTGACGACGGCTTGGAATTCCTCGTCGCCGTCGTAGGCCGCTCCGTACACGCCCGAAATCGTGCGGGTCTCGGCCTGGTGGCGCCCGAAGATCTCTTCCATGGCGTCGGACATTTCGCCGACCGTTGCTCGGGCTCGTGCCGCATCGACACAGGCCGCGAGCAGATTGCCGTCACCGTCAGCAGCAGCGGTGAGAGCCGCCAGTGCGGCATCGCACGTTGACTGATCGCGAGTGGAGCGGACATGTTCGAGTCGCGCGATTTGGGACTCGCGAACCGCAGTGTTGTCGATGTCGAGGACGTCGACCTGGTCGGGGTTCTCGGGTCGGTATTTGTTGACGCCAACCACGACGTCTTCGCCGCGGTCGACCCGGGCCTGGCGGCGTGCCGCCGCCGCCTCGATGCGAAGCTTCGGCATGCCGGAGTCGATGGCGGCGGTCATACCGCCGAGTTCTTCCACTTCGGCGAGGATCGTCCGAGCCCGATCGGCCAAATCGGAGGTCAGCTTCTCGACGTAGTAGCTACCGGCGAGCGGATCAACCGTACGGGTGATGCCGGTCTCCTCGGCCAAGATCAGCTGGGTGTTACGAGCGATGCGAGCGCTGAACTCGGTCGGCAGACCGAGTGCCTCGTCGAAGGAGTTGGTGTGCAAGCTCTGTGTGCCGCCGAGTACCGCTGCCATCGCCTCGACTGCGGTGCGGACGACGTTGTTGTACGGGTCCTGCTCGGTGAGCGACACGCCCGAGGTCTGACAATGGGTTCGCAGCATCGCCGACTTGGGATCCTTCGGCTCGAATTGCGCCATGAGCTCGGCCCACAACAATCGAGCGGCCCGGAGTTTTGCGACTTCCATGAAGAAGTCCATGCCGATGGCGAAGAAGAAGCTGAGGCGGCCGGCGAACTCGTCGACGTCGAGCCCCTTGGCCAAGGCTGCTTTCACGTACTCGACGCCATCGGCCAGCGTGAACGCCAATTCGAGGTCGGCAGTCGCTCCCGCCTCCTGCATGTGGTAGCCCGAGATCGAAATCGAGTTGAACCGGGGCATCTTCTTGGCCGTGAACTCGATGATGTCGGCAACGATCCGCATGGAAGGAACCGGTGGATAGATGTAGGTGTTGCGGACCATGAACTCTTTGAGGATGTCGTTCTGAATGGTCCCCGACAGCTGGTCGGTGGCAACGCCCTGTTCTTCACCGGCAACGATGTAGCAGGCCAGGATCGGCAGCACGGCGCCGTTCATGGTCATCGACACGCTCATCTTGTCGAGCGGGATGCCGTCGAAGAGGATCTTGGCGTCCTCGACCGAGGAAATGGCGACACCGGCCTTGCCGACATCGCCAACCACTCGGGGGTGGTCAGAGTCATAGCCACGGTGGGTGGCGAGGTCGAAGGCGACCGAGAGGCCCATCTGGCCGGCTTCGAGGTTGCGTCGGTAGAAGGCGTTCGATTCTTCGGCGGTGGAGAATCCGGCGTACTGGCGAATCGTCCATGGACGATTGGTGTACATCGTGGCCCGCGGACCGCGCAGGTAGGGGTCGAAACCGGGAAGGCTGTCGAGGTGGTCGATACCGTCGAGATCCTCACTGGTGTAGAGGGGTTTGATGTCGATGCCTTCGGGTGTCGACACCGTGAGGTCGGCGAGCGACTTGCCTCGCAGTTCGCCCTCGGCGGCTTGTTCCCATTCGGTCCGGTCGTTCGCAGTCACGGCGAGAATCGTAGGGCCTGAACACCAAACAAACGAATAGGCTGCCTCGATGCGGATTGCCCTCGACGGAACCTCGTTGGTCGGGCCCAAATCCGGCATCGGTGTCGTCGTCGATGCCATCACCAACGGTCTTGCCGCCCGTGACGACGTCGACCTCACCGTATTGCTGATCTCTCGGCGAGCAGGGGCCGATCTCGGTGATCGGTTGCCACGAGGCGCGGCATTGCGCCGTCTTCCACTGCCGGCGAGGGCGTATCACCTGGCGTGGCAATTCTCGGCGAGGCCGAGCGTGTCGGGCTACGACGTCGTGCACGGCCCGAACTACGTGGTCCCACCGGCTGGCGGCGGTGCCGAGCTGTTGACCATCCACGACCTGACCGCCTGGCGTTTCCCGCACCTCGTGAGCGGCGCAACCGCTACCTTCCCGAAGCTCGTCGATGAAGCGATTCGACGAGGCGCTCACATCCACGCAGTGTCGGACTCGGTCGGCGATGAGGTCGCACACTTCCTGCCACTGCCAAAAGAGCGCATTCATGTCATTCCGAACGGTGTGGTTCGACCGGCTGGGGGCAATGTGGCGGCGGGTTTGGCGCTGGCCGGCGGCCATCGCTACCTCCTCGCGCTCGGCACGATCGAGCCCCGCAAAGATCATCCGACGCTGCTCCGAGCGTTCGCCGAGCTTCGATCCTCGCATCCCGACCTGCGACTCGTTGTCGCCGGTGCCGATGGCTGGGGGACCGATGCCTACGAGCAGACGCTGGACGAAACCGGTGTCGGCGAGGCCGTTGTTCGCCTGGGCTATATCTCCGAGTCGACCAAGGCCGACTTGCTCGCAGGTGCCGCCCTCTTCGTCTACCCCTCGATCTACGAGGGGTTCGGGCTTCCGCCACTCGAGGCGGCAGCGGTTGGTGTGCCCGTCGTTGCCACTGCGGTTGGGTCCATCCCCGAAGTGATGGGCGACGCCGCATTGCTGGTGCCGACCGGCGACGTTTCGGCGCTGGCAGAAGCAATAGATCGGGGCCTGACCGACGATCACGAGCGCACTCGACTCGTTACCGCCGGACTCGTGAGGGCCGACCACTACTCATGGGATCGGTCGGTCGAGCAACTGGTCGAGTTGTATCGCACCATTTCAAGAGCCCAGGGTCGGCTCCGGTAGGGGAGTAGAGTCCATCGACATGCATGGAACGCAGGGTGTGAGGAAACGATTCGTCATCATCGGCGGCGGCCCCGGCGGGACGAATTGCGCAACCTACGCCGCGCGATTCGGCGCCGATGTCACGCTGATCGAAAAAGACATCGTCGGCGGCGCAGCCCATTTGCTCGACTGCATTCCGTCGAAAGCCATGATCGCAACGGGTGGTGCGATGTCGATGATGGCCGAAGCGGCCAAGATGGGTCTCGCCCGGGTCGACGTCGAGCTCGATTTCGATGCACTCCGCACCCGGATCGGTGGCATCACCAACAAGCTCGAATCGTCAGTGACGAGCCTGCTCGAAAGCCAGAACGTTCGCCTCGTCAATGGCACGGGGCGGCTGGTCGACGACCACCACGTCGAAGCGACCTCGGTCGATGGCACAACGCAGATCCTCGAAGCCGATGTCATCTTGATCTCGACCGGCTCACGCCCACGGATCCCTGACTGGGCGGTCATCGACGGTGAACGGATGCTCACCACTCGTCACGCCTACCCCCCGCCCGAGCTGCCCGATCATCTGATCGTGATCGGCTCCGGCGTCACCGGGGTGGAGTTCGTGCACATGTTCAACTCGTTCGGCTCCAAGGTGACCCTGATCGTGAGTCGTCAGCAGGTCCTGCCGAGCAAAGATCCCGAAGTCGCTGCCGTGCTCGAGCAGAGCTTCCTCGATCGCGGCGTTCGGCTCCTCATGGGCGCACGGGCCGAGCGGGCCGAGGTGGTCGAGGGAAGAGTGTCGATCTTCTGCGATGACGGTCGCATCGCTGAGGGTTCGCATGCGCTGCTTGCCATCGGTTCGGTTCCCAACACCGAGAACCTCGGGCTCGACGAGGCCGGAGTCGAGACCGAGTGGGGCTATGTGAAAGTCGACCACAACCTCCGTTCGAGCGTGCCGCACATCTATGCCGCCGGCGATGTCTCCGGCAAGTTGCCGCTGTCGTCGGTCGCCTCGATGCAAGGCCGAAAGATCGCCGAGCATGCGATGGGCCTGCACGCCGGACCGCACCGTCACCTCGACTACGAAAAGGCTGCTTCAGCCATCTTCACCGATCCCGAGATCGCCGATGTCGGACTCGCCGAGGCCGACGCTTTCGCCGAGGGCCGCAAGATCAGGGTCACGAAGGTGCCCTTCTCGGTGTCGGCGAAAGCCCTCATCAACAACGACCCCCGCGGGTTCGTCAAGATCGTCTCCGACCCCGCCACCGGTGTCGTCCTCGGTGGGTCGATCGTTGGGCGTCACGCCGCCGAACTCATCTCGGTACTGGCGCTCGCCGTCACTGCCGGGCTGAGGGTGAGCGACCTCGTCGAATCGTTGTTCGTCCATCCAGCACTCGCCGAAGTGCTCGGCGAGGCTGCCGAGTGAGGTAGCGAGTTACTCATGTCTGGCGAACCACATCTGCAAGCCCTGGCGTCAGCGGAGCCGACGGCTTACTGGCTCGACGACCCCGACGAGCCCGATTCGACCGACACGCTCGTCGAGGCCGAGACGGCTGATCTCTGTGTGATCGGTGGCGGCTACACCGGGCTGTGGACCGCGTTGCTGGCCAAGGAACGCGATCCGAACCGAGACGTCGTCCTCGTCGAAGGCAATCGCTGTGGTAGCGGAGCCTCGGGCCGCAACGGCGGATTCTTCGAATCGAGCCTCACCCACGGGGTGTCCCAGGGGCTCTCCCGTTTCGCGCCCGAACTCGCACTGCTCGAAAAGCTCGGACTCGAGAACCTGAACGAGATCGAACGGTTCGTCGAGCGACACCAGATCGACTGTGACTGGGAGCGCAACGGTGTCATCGATGTCGCCACCCGACCCGAACACGTCGCCGATCTCGAAGTGCAAGCGATGCACCTCGAAGCGCTCGGTCAGAAGATCGAGTTGTTCGATGTCGAACGGATGCGAGCCGAGGTCCATTCGCCGACCTACCACGGCGGGCTGTTCCGGCAGAGGCGCGCAGCGGTGTGTGATCCGGCTCGGCTCGTGTTCGGAATGAAGCAGGCTGCGATCGAGGCCGGTGTCCGTATTTTCGAAGACACCAACGTCACCGAACTGATCGAACGCGATGCTGCCGTCGAGATCCGTGCCGGGTACGGATCGGTTCGGGCTGCCAAGGTCGCCCTCGGCACGAACGCCTTCCCGCCGTTGCTGCGACAGATCAAGCACTACATGGTCCCGGTCTATGACTACGTGTTGGCAACCGAGCCGCTGACGGCCGAGCAGCTCGACTCGATTGGCTGGGCCGGCCGTCAGGGTTTGTCCGACTCCACGAACCAGTTCCACTACTACCGCCTGACCCAAGACAACCGAATCATCTGGGGTGGCTACGACGCGGTGTACTACTTCAACAACAAGGTCGACCCGTTGCTCGAACAGCGACCCGAGACCTTCGCCTTGCTCTCGAAGCATTTCTTCGAGACCTTCCCGCAGCTCGAAGGGGTCCGGTTCTCCCACGTCTGGGGTGGCGCCATCGACACCAGCACCCGTTTCACGGTGTTCTGGGGTCGGGCCATGGGGAACAAGGTGGTCTATGCAACCGGCTACACCGGGCTCGGGGCTGCTGCCACCCGGTTCGGGGCTCGTGCCATGCTCGACCTTCTCGACAAACGAGACAGCCCCATCGTCGGACTCGACTTCGTCAACAAGAAGCCCCTGCCGTT
>JBBQUN010000286.1:0-5946 GCA_038212405.1 Acidimicrobiales bacterium
GTGTTGCGAACAGTGGGGTGACGTCGCGGAACATGACGCCGGCGGCCGGCCAGTCGGGCACCGTCCGCACGACCGAGCGTAGGCGAGCTTCGAGAACTGGGTCGAGCGCAGGAGAGACCATCGCTGCAGTGTGGCAGGGCCGGCACTGCACCCGGGCCACGGATCGTCCTTGGTTCGCTGATCGATCGCAGCGATGAGTTCGGCCTCGTTCGTCGGACGACCCATGGGTGGGAGTGTGAGCGTCGGCCGTTGGTACCAACGAGGACCTCGACGATCCGTCGATCACACGACGCCGGCAACGGGCCGGTCAGTAGGTCGTTTCGCCCGAATGTGGCGGAAACCCTCAAGTTTCGCCAACCATGTTCCGTTGTCTGTCGGGAACGTTCGGCCGAATGTCGGCATCAGTCGCTTCTTCCTGCGACGGCGAATGGAGACGGCACATGGATCATCAACTGCATCTGCTTCGACGCGCTCCTTCTCGATTGGCGGTCATTGTCCGCCTCGGTCTCGTTGCGATCGTCGCTGCCACCGGTTTGGCATCCGCGCCAACGCCGGCGGCAGCGAGCTACTCGGGGCCGATGGTGGCGCCACAAATCGAACAAGACGTTGCCACCTTGATGAACCAGATGCGCGCCGGTCAGGGACTCCCCGCGCTCGATCTGATCGTCACGACCAACGGGTCGGCCGACCCCCGCCTCGAGGCGTGGCGCAACTGTCTTCTGGAGTTGAACATGTCTGGGTTGCTCGCAAGCCCGGCCAGCCTCACCCACGACGACGCCAACGTCTGCGGTGCCAAGCGAACGTCAGTCATTCCCGGTGAGCAGATTCTTGCTGCGTCGTGGCAGTCCGGAGGAAACCGCGGCGCCAATCCCGTGCGGACCGCAACGTCGTGGCTCACGTCGCCGCCCCACACGAAATGGTTGATGTCGCCCGACGCCACCTCGATGATGGTCTACGCCGCGTGTTTCGAAGCCAACGGTTCGAGCTATCTGATCATCGGCGCAACGATGCTCAAAGCCAACGGGAGCTGGTCGACCCCCAACGCCTCGGCAGCAGCGCCTCCAGTCACCGGCGACGCATACAACACGGCCTACTTCCATGCCTGCCCGAAGGCCGGTTCGACCACGATCGTGCAGCCTTCCGCCGCCCGGCCCGGCACCTCGGCAACGCCATTGCCGGGAACCGTTGCCGCCGCCCGATCGCTGACCGACGTGCTCGCCGCCTCGGACTACTCAGTATCGGATGCAAAGACGCTCCGGCTCTATCGAGCGTTCTTCGATCGGGATCCTGACGTCACGGGTGCTGCCTACTGGATCACCCAGTCTCGACTTGGGGCGTCTCCGGAATCGCTGGCGTGGAGCTTTGCCAACTCGCCCGAGTTCCTGAGCCGCTACGGCCAGGTCGAGGGTCCTCGCTTCTTGACCCTCATGTTCGAGAACATGTTGGGACGAACGCCCGATCCCGCTGGCTATGCGTACTGGCTCGACCAGATGAGCTCGAAAGGGATGGAAACCCACGAAGTCGTTCAGTGGGTCACGGCCAACAACGAGTTCTCGAACCGCTATCCGTTCATGCCGCTTCGCTGACGAGGGAGCCGCCGATGATGGTGGCGACGCAGGAGCCGACGCCGTCTTCGACCAGTGCGCGCTCGAATGAGCGGCCTCGTTGCGCCACGCCGAAGATGGCGAAGTCAGCTCGCTTGCCGGCTTCGAGGGTTCCCAGCTGATCGCCGAGCCCGAGGGCGACGGCTCCGCCCATGGTTGCAGCCTCGAGGAGCCGACGATCGAGGTCGTCATCGAGGTAGCCGGCATCGATGGCCAACGAACGGAGGAGGGCAACATCTTCCATCAGTTCCAGCGACGGTGATGACCCGAGCGAATCGGTGCCAACGGCAAAGGGCACGCCCTCACGCAGGAAGTCGGCGACTGGCGGCGGATCGATGCCGACAACGATGTTCGAGCGAGGGCACAACGCCACCACGGTGCCAGTTGTCGCCATGATCGCCCGCCCGTCGCGGCCGAGATAGACGCCGTGCGCGATGTGACAGTCGGGTCCGGTGAGCCCGAGATGGTCCACCAGTTCGGCCGCGCTCATGCCAGCTCCGCCTCGCTCGAGGATGGCGAGCGGCCGGCTGGAAACGATGCGGAGTCGCTCTGCCAGCGACCCGGTGCCCGAGCGGTAGTACTCGTCCTCGCCATCTGACTCAGCAACATGCACGTGGAGGCGGACGCCAAGCTCGCGGGCGAGCGCAGCCATCGCCTCGAGCACCGGTTCTTCCAGGCTGTAGGGCGCATGGGGGGAGATCCCGACTGTCGTCGATGCACTGACCGGCGCGTCGGTGATCGCCCCGCGTAGGCGAGCGCCCTCTCCACCATGCCACGCAGCGTCATCGGTCCCGATGAGTTCGAGGTACGCCACCCCGGGAATCCCCCGGTCGTGCAGGGCATCGCGGGCCTCGTAGTCGGTCACGATGTCGCCGACACAGGTGATGCCTGCGGCGAGCATCTGGTCGATGCCGAGGTTCGCAACGGCGAGCCAGTCTTCGTTCGCACGAGCGTCGTACTCCTTGACGAAGGCGATCGACCAGGCGGTGTAGTCGATGTGGGGTGTCTTGCCAACGGCATCGAAGGAGGTGTACTGCAGATGCGTGTGCGCGTTGACCAGCCCGGGAACGAGCATGCCAGACCACCGACGGACGGTGGCGTCAGGGAACTGGTTCGTCAGCCATTCGCTGTCGGCCACACCAAGGATGCGCTCGCCCTGGACGGCGATGCCACCGTTGATGATCGGCGGCGTGGCGATCGGCAGCACGACATCGGCAAGGTGAAGGGTGACGGGGTCGTTCGCCGTCGATGGGTAGCCGCTCACCACTGATGGGCGGCAGTCACCTGAGCCGCTGTGGGCGTGTCGATTCGTAGTCCAGCGGCATGCAATTGACTTGCGGCGACCTCGTCGTCGATCTGCTTCGGGAGGAGGTGAACCCCGGGTGCCAGGTCGGTGGCCGCCAGGTAGTCGAGCGCTCGGAGCTGAAGTGCAAGGGAGAGGTCCATGACTTCGATTGGGTTGCCCTCACCGGCTGAGGTGTTGGCGCAGTATCCCTGGCTCACGACGAAGACCGTCGGGCCGCCTGGCACGATCAACTCGCGAATGTTGGACCGCACGGTGTCACCCCAGGTGAGGTCGGATGGCTCGCCGGCGAGTGTGGTGGCCGGGTCGAACTCGGGTGGGCCGGCACCGCCAACGGCAACGACCGCACCGTCCTTCATGGCAGCAACGTGATCGGACACGAGCGAATGGCCGAGACCGCTGGCGGTGATGGCGAAGTCGGCATCGACGAGCGCATCGAGGAGTGGGGCCACGGCGTGACCGTCGTGGTGGGCAACGAGCGCCTCGACCGGATCGATCTCGGTCACCGTGACCCGAGCCCCGAGTGCGCGGGCGGCGGCCGCAATTCCTCGACCAACCTTGCCGTAGCCAACCACGACGACGACCTTGCCCTGCATCTGCATGTTGGTCGAGTCGAGCAGCGCCATGACAACGGACTGGCCGGTGCCGTAGACGTTGTCGAACAGCAGCTTGGTTCGAGCGTCGTTGACCGCAACACACGGAACACGCAGCAATCCTTCGGCTTCCATATTGCGCAACGGGCGGACGCCACTGGTCGTCTCTTCGGCAACTCCTTCGAGCTGTTCGAGCACGTCGGAACGTTCGGCGTGAATCCGTCGGGCAACGCTGGCGCCGTCGTCAGCCAGGAGCTGCGGTTTGGTATCGATGAACCCGTTGACGAGTTCAAGGGATCGTTCCGGCGTTGATCCTGGCTCAGCGAAGACGGCAATGCCGGCCGCACTGAGCGCAGCAACGACGGGAGCCTTGGTCGAATTCGACGAGCCGAGCACGGCAACCTCGGCGCCAAGCGAAGCAATGGCTTCGATCAGGCAGACGGTCTTCGGTTCGAGCGTCAGAGCGACGCCGATTCGCTTGCCGTCCAATCGTCCGCCAGCGCGTACGTGGTCGGTAGCGGCAGCAAGCGCCGGCATGAAACTGCGAGCGAAATCGATCATGCCTCGACCGATGTCGGCGTCAGATGGGCTGGGCTTCATTGGTTCCCCCAGGAATGGAACGTGTCGGCGTCCAGGATCTCGCTCAACGTGTCGGTCTGGTCAACGTCGAGGTGGTCGAGCGTGATGCCGCGGCTGGCGAGTTTGGCGGTGGCGATGGCTCGATCGAGCTCGGCCGGAAACTGGTGGATGCCAGGTGCGAGATCATTCGAGGCCAGATGATGGCAGCCGAGCGCCTGCACCGAGAACGACAGGTCCATGATCTCGACGGGGTGCCCCAGGCCGCCGGCGATGTTCACCAGTGCCCCTTCGGACAGCACGTACACCGGCTTGGAACCGAGCTGGTAGCGGGTGACTCCGGGTCGGACTTCGGTCACGCCGTCGGCCGCTTCGACCAGACCGGGCACGTCGACCTCGTGATCGTGGTGTCCGGCGTTCGCCAACACCACGTGCGGCTTCATCGCATCGAAATGGCGTGTGGTGACCGCACGGATCCCGCCGGTCGCAGTGATCACGATGTCGGCGGTCGTCAGTGCGGTGTTCAGATCGGCAACGTCGTGGCCATCGGTGTGTGCTTCGAGCGCTCGGATCGGATCGACCTCGACGGCAGTGACTCGGGCGCCGAGCGCATGGGCATAGGTGGCAATGCCACGACCAACCCAGCCATAGCCGACAACGACGAGTCGCTTGCCCGGCAGCCGCAGATTGGTGAGGGCGAGGATCGCCTGGATCGTGGACTGGCCGGTGCCGTAGCGGTTGTCGAACATGTGCTTGAGGGCGGCGTCGTTGGCGGCGACCACCGGCATCGGGAGACGACCGAGGCGTTCGAGTTCGCGCAGACGGGCGACGCCGGTGGTGGTCTCCTCCGACACGCCCTTCAGCTGGGCGTAGAGCGTCGGTTTGTCGCGGGCCATCCGGATGGTGAGTTCACCACCGTCGTCGATGATGTATTCCGGATTCGAGTCGGCGACGCGTCGCAGGTCGGCCTCCCACACTTCGTTGGTGGAACCCCGGCTGGAATGCACCTCGATGCCTCGCTCGACCAATGCGGCGGCAACGTCGTCTCTGGTTGACCACGGGTTCGATCCGGCGGCAACGACGGTGGCGCCGGCATCGGCCAACACGGTGGCGAGGAAGGCGGTCTTCGCCTCGAGGTGGACGACGACGGCTACCCGCTTGCCTCGCAGCGAACCATCGGTCAGTTGGTCGCGAACGAACCCGTCGAGGACGGGGGAGCGACGCCGTGCCCATTCGATGGCCTGATGGCCACTGGGTGCGAGTGAGGCGTCAGCAATGCGGGAGCGGCTCGCCGGGGTGCTCGTTGTTGGATCGGTACTCATAATCTTCCGGCTTCGATGATGCGTTGGAGGAACTGGGCGGTGCGCTCTTCTTGGGGCTTGGTGAAGACATCGTTCGGAGGGCCTTCCTCGACGATGCGGCCAGCATCGAGGAAACACACTCGATCAGCAACGTCTCGGGCGAACCCCATTTCATGGGTCACGATGACGAGGGTCATGCCCTGCGTCTTCAGATCCTTGATGACGGCCAGCACGCCACCGATCAGTTCGGGGTCGAGGGCGGCGGTGACCTCGTCGAGGAGGAGCACATCGGGGTTGGTGGCCATGGCCCGCACGATGGCGACCCGTTGCTGCTGGCCGCCGGAGAGCCGGTCGGGATAGGAGTTGGCGAAGTCGGCCATCCCGAACAATCCGAGGAGGTCGCGTGCGGTGCTCTCGGCTTCGGAACGGCCGACACCGTGGACTCGTCGCGGTGCAAGGGTGACGTTGTCCATCACCGTCATGGTCGGGAACAGGTTGTACGACTGAAAGACGATGCCGACCCGCTTGCGGAACTCGGCCTCTTTCAAGTCGCCGGACTCGACGTCGAT
>JBBQUN010000287.1:0-5925 GCA_038212405.1 Acidimicrobiales bacterium
GTCGATGTGCTGCCGGCGCCCGATCTCGATGACGGGTTCACTGCGACGATCGCCCCGCTCGAAGGCTCGATTTTGGAGGCGTCGACCTGGGAGATCGGATGTCCGGTACCGGTGGAGGAGTTGCGCTACCTGACCATGACCTTCTGGGGCTTCGACGATCGGCCCCATACCGGCGAGATGATCGTCAACGCCAGCGTCGCTGACGACGTCGTTGGCGTGTTTGCCGCGCTGTTCGATGCCCGCTTCCCGATCGAGGCGATGCGCGTCATCACTGACGCAGACCTGGCGGCCCCGAACAGCGGCGACGGCAACATCACCTCGGCCTTCGTGTGTCGAGCGGTGCGTGGTGGCTCGACTTTTTCCGAACATGCCTACGGGCTGGCGATCGACGTCAATCCGTTCCTCAACCCCTACCTTCGCGGCGACGTCCTCCTGCCCGAGTTGGCTCGGCATTACCTGGCGCGTGACCTCGACGCGCCGGGACAGATCACGGCTGGCGATGTCGTCACCACGGCCTTTGCCGACATCGGGTGGGAATGGGGCGGCACTTGGTCGTCGTTGGTCGACTACCAGCACTTCGCTCTGAACAACCGCTGAGCTAGCGTGTGTGACCAACGGCACGCTACAAGCAGCCTCGAAGAACACTTGGAGCCCATCGATATGACCGACGTTCGTGACCCACAGCCGGGCGACATCACCAACCTTGCCGGGATCAGCCGGTATTGGGGCACTCACGCACCCGATCGCCTGGCTCTCACCGCCGGCGATCGAACCTGGACCTTTGGCGACATCGAAAACGAATCACGGCAAGTGGCGCAAGGACTTGCCGAGCTCGGTGTCGGGAAGGCCAGTCGCATCGCCTTCCTCGACAAGAACTCACCCGAATACTTCCCTCATCTCTTCGGAGGCGCCAAGCTCAATGCTGTCTCGGTGGCGGTCAACTGGCGTCTGGCTCCGCCAGAGATGGAATTCATCATCAACAATGCGCTTGCCGAGGTGCTGTTCGTCGGGTCCGACTTCCTTGACCATCTCTCGAAGATGAACCTCGAAACCGTCAAGAAGGTCCTCGTGATCGGTGATCCCGGCGACTCCGGGTACCAGTCCTACCACGACTGGGTCTCGGCGTTCGATGCCGTTGATCCCGATGTCGAGATTGCCGGTAGCGACACCTGTTACCAGCTCTACACCTCGGGCACGACCGGGCTGCCAAAGGGCGTCGAGCTGACGAACGACAACTTCATGGCCACCATGTCCGTCGGTCGAGATGCATGGAAGTTCGACTCGTCAGCGATCAATCTCGTGGCCATGCCGCTCTTCCACATCGCTGGAAGCGGGTGGGCGTTGGCCGGCATGGTGAACGGTGCCGCCACGTTGATGGTCAAAGAAGTCAACCCGATGGAGATGATCGAGGTCATCCCGAAGTACGCCATCACCCACGCGCTCATCGTTCCGGCAGTCCTGCAATTCATTCTCAGCGTTCCCGGTGCCAGCGACGCCGACTTCTCCTCGATGCGCTCGCTGGTCTACGGCGCCTCGCCCATCACCGAGGCGGTGCTCACCGGCTCGATGGCACTCTTCGGGTGCGATTTCATGCAGGCCTATGGGCTCACCGAGACCACCGGCGGTGTCGTGCAACTCGACCCCGAAGACCACGACCCCGGTGGCGATCGAGCGCATCTGCTCCGCTCGGCCGGCAAGCCATGGGGCGACGTCGAGCTTCGTATCGTCGACGCCGAGACGCTCGAGGACCTGCCCGACGACGAAGTCGGCGAAGTGTGGGTCAAGTCAGCCCAGGTGATGAAGGGGTACTGGCGCAACGACGAGGCCACCACGAACTCCATCATCGACGGCTGGTTCCGCACCGGCGACGCCGGCTACCTGCGTGACGGCTATTTGTTCATCCACGATCGCGTCAAAGACATGATCGTTTCGGGTGGCGAGAACATCTACCCAGCCGAGATCGAGAATGCCCTGATGAAACATCCCGGCATCGCCGACGTTGCCGTGATCGGCGTGCCGAGCGACAAGTGGGGCGAGACCGTCAAAGCCATGATCACTCGCGCTGATCCTGAACTGACCGAAGCGGCAGTGATCGCCTTCGCCCGAGAGAATCTTGCGGCCTACAAGTGCCCGACCTCGGTTGACTGGATCGATGCACTGCCCCGCAACCCCTCGGGCAAGATCCTCAAAACCGAGCTACGGAGGCCTTTCTGGGAGGGCCGAGAGCGGATGGTCAACTGAGCGGTCCGCCTGATCAACCCATTGATTCGCCACTCTGCGTGGTAGACAGTCATGGTGAGTACTCACATGAGTGTGCTCACCATGGACGATACCGCTCGCCACTCCTGAACGAAGCGACCAGTGATTGGTGCCGAGGGTTTGTCTGGCGGAAACGGTGGAGGCACTAGTGGGTGGAGTGCGAACGGGTGAAGTGCGAACGGGTGAAGTGCGAACGTGAAGACGAAGTTCCGGCCTGATATTCAGGGCATCCGGGCACTGGCCGTGCTGCTCGTCGTCGTCTATCACGCTGGTGGACCCACGCCGGGTGGCTTCGTTGGCGTCGATGTGTTCTTCGTCGTTTCGGGTTTCGTGATCGGTGGCTCACTGTTCGCCGAAGCCGATCGCACCGGCGGCATCTCGCTCGCCGACTTCTATCGCCGTCGGATCAGACGCCTCCTGCCCGCACTTGCGGCCACCATCGCCATCACCTTGTTGCTGGCCGCCGTGCTGACCAGCCCGCTCGGCCCCCAGTCGACGGCTGCCGGCACCGGTATCGCTGCGCTCTTGTTCTCCTCGAACTATTACCTTGCCACCTCTGGCGGCAGCTATTTCGAGGTTGCGGCCGAAGCCAACCCGCTCCTCCACCTGTGGACGCTCTCGGTGGAGGAGCAGTTCTACTTCCTTCTTCCCGCCGTCGTCGCCGCCACCTGGTGGCTCGCCGGATCCAAGGCGCTGGGCAAGCGGTGGAACATCAACCCTCGAACGCTCGTCGCCGTCATACTCGTCTTCGGCTCGGTCGTGTCGCTGGGCCTCTCCATCGCCCTCAGCAACGGGAATGGGTTTGGGTTGCTCGGCGCCCCCGAGCGAATGGCCTTCTACAGCACGCCCACCCGGATCTGGGAGTTCACCGCCGGTGTGCTGCTGGCCCTGGCCGGTTCCCGACTCGTGGTTCGCGGCGGCTTCGCAACGGCGGCATCTGCACTGGGACTCGCCGCCATCGGACTTGCGGCGTTCACCTTCGATGGCCTGACCGTCTTCCCGGGCTCGGCTGCGCTCGTGCCCGTGGTCGGAACCGTTGCTCTGATCCTGTCGGTCCATCCCGCCGGTCCGATCCAGCGTCTGTTGGCCAGCTCGCCAGCGATCTGGATCGGTGACCGTTCGTACAGCTGGTACCTGTGGCACTGGCCGTTCATCGTGTTCGCCGGCGGGTTGTGGCCGTCCAGTTCGTTCGCAGCGCCCCTCGCCGCCGCCGTCTCGATCGTGCCGGCCATGCTCTCCTACGACTACATCGAGGAGCCGATTCGGCGTGGCCGTGCGCTCCCCAGCTGGAGCGCCCTCCGCCTCCTTGCCACCGCCACCGTGATCCCGATCCTCCTCGGGCTCGTTGTCCAACGGGGAGCCGATCGCAATTGGGGACTCGACATCCCCCCCGGTTGGGGCGCCGAGGGCATCGCGGCCGACGCCGGCTGCCGAGATTTCGGTGCAGGCTGGGACGCCGATGCTTGCACGTTCGGCGTCGACGACCCGATCGGCACCATCTTCCTCGTTGGTGACTCACATGCCGGTGCCGCTGCCGATGGCGTCATCGCTGCCGGCAACTCGCTCGGCTACGACGTCTCGGTTTGGTATCGAACGTCGTGCCCAATCCAAACTCGTGTGCCTGCGTCCCTCCCCGACTGCGCTGATTGGCAGGGGGCAGCAGTCGACACGATCAACAGGCTTTCCCCCGAACTCGTCATCATCGCCAACCGTTCGACGCTCTACACGCTCCCCTCCTTTCCCGGCGGTTACCTCGGCCGTGTCATCGCCCACCGCGCCGGCGACGCTGCCAGCGATGAGGGCGATGCCATCGGGGTGTGGACCCGCGGTCTCCAGGAGCTGACAACGACCTTCACCGAGAACGGCAGCCGGGTGCTGTTCATGGCCGTCGTGCCAGAGTACGAGCAGGACCCCCGCCAGATGCTCTCGCTCGTGCGCAGCCATCCGCGCCCACCGGTGATCGAGGTGCTCGGCTCCATGCAGGAGCGTCGAGGTCCCGTCGTGGCGGCCGAAGCCGCCGTGGCTGCCGGCTCAGATCTCGTCACGGTGTTCGATCCGACCGGCGAACTCTGCGGCATCGACACGTGCACGCCGGTCGACGACGGCATGTGGCTCTACGCCGACGACCACCACCTCAACCCCGAGGGCAGCCGCTCGCTGGAATCGGCTTGGACCACCGCCATCGTCGAGGCGCTGAACTGAGCTGTTCGCTCGCTTCGGCCGCGACCTCGTGCCAGCATCTCAACATGACCGTGTATCTCGTCGCCCAGATCACCATCCACGATCGCGAGGCCTACGCCAACTACGAAGCCGGCTTCGGAGAAGCGTTCGCAGCGCATAGCGGACGCCTGCTCAGCGTCAGCGACCAGCCCGAGGTCATCGAGGGTTCGTGGACCCGGACGCGGTCAGTGATCATCGAGTTCCCCGATCGGGAACTCGCGCTGGCGTGGTACCACTCACCGGCATACCAGGCGATCCTCCCCCACCGCCTTGGTTCGTCGAGCGCCGACATCGTGCTCGTCGACGGTTTCGTGGCCTGAAGCCACCGAGCGAAATCCAACAGCTCGAGCCTGGAAGCGGTTCGACACTCGACTGAGGTCACTCGGCGAGTGCTCTTCCAGCCAGCAGTATGCGAAATCGACACACTCGGGCTGCGATCGCTCGTCGATGCCGTCTGCATTTCTGACGATCTCGGAATCAAAGAGCCCGATGCCGCAATCTTCCATACCGCTGCGGCGATGGTCGGTCTCGAGCGGACCAGCGGACCAGCGGACCAGCGGACCAGCGGACCAGCGGACCAGCGGACCAGCGCCTGGATGATTGGTGATTCACCCCTCACGACATCGCCGGTGCGAGCAGACTCGGCGCTCACATCACCTGGATCGGCCGGAGTCGAACCTGGTCCGATCCCATGTGGCGACAGCGGTCATCCTCGATGCACTTGCCGAACTGCCTGACGCCGATGCCTGACGCCAATGCCTGAGTCCAATGCCTGAGTCCAATGCCTGACGCCAATGCCTGAGTCCCGCCGATGTCGCCCACCGTGCGAGCTCCCCGCTCTCGGCGCCCGCAACATCTCCTCTACCAGAGTGCCGTACACAGCACCCTCGTAAAGGAATTCCCAATTCGCCACCTCGAACCGCGACAACTCCTCTACCACCGTGCTGTACATGGCACCCTGGTAGAGGAGTTCTGAGGGTCGAAGAGGGATCTCCGTCATTGAGGCGTAAGACGCCGCAGCAGCCGAATCGGTTTGGGAGAAGCGTCCCTAGCGCCGCCGCTATCGACTACTCGAGCGCCGCAGCGAGTCGATCGAGGGTGGCTCGCATGCCTGCCTCGTTGTGGATCGCTCGGTCCTCGACGCCGGAGATCGACTTGCTGCGTTCGAGCGCCGCCTCTGGGCGGTGATCTTGCCAGTGTTCGGTGACCCGACACCCGCCCTCGATCGGCTCGATCGAGTAACCCCAGCTGGCGAAGACGAATCCTCGTGATTCACAGTCGAAGAAGAACCGCTCGTTTGGTACCAGCTCCACGATCTTGGCCTCGGTGGTCCATTCCTTGTCACCGTTGCGGTTGTGGCCGGTGAACATGGCGTCGATGGCCGGAGCGGAGAAGCCCTCGTTCCACTCGGCGTGATAGTTCTCCGGCGACCACTCGCCCATGCGG
>JBBQUN010000288.1:0-5890 GCA_038212405.1 Acidimicrobiales bacterium
GGTCCGGATCGGAAGGTGCGGCAACGATCGGACGCAGGCGGATTGCCTGGACGAGTTTGTCTATCGCGCCGAGATAGACACCCACTTTGGCACCCGAGCCGCCTATGGATCCCGGTGTAGGCCGGCGTTTCCCTGTTCAACTGCCTTGCTGGGTGGTGCGCCCCCTGGGACTTGAACCCAGAACCTGCGGATTAAGAGCAGGATCAGGCGTGTTTTCAGTTGTCCCGAATTGTGTCGTCACGTGGGGTCTGAGCTGGGGAAACGCATGGTTATCGGTGATGCTCAGTACCGACGAATACCTGTGGATAACCCGTGATCACGGAACTGATGTGACCACCTCGTGATCACGGAACTGATGTGACCACCTCGTGACCACGGGAGCTTGGTGCGGCGATACAGCAGTTAGTCAGCATGGGAGTACGTTCGACCGATATGGGACTAAAGTGCCCTTCCAGTGACTAGGCCGACGATATGACCTCCAACCAACGAAGTGTCCCACGTTCGATCGCTCCCGTGCTCGAAGCGCTCGAGCTCGAGCAGCCGACGCTCGTGACCCTCGGTCTTCTCGAAGAGCTGGTGGAGGGCACGGACTCATCGGCGACTCATGCGGCTCGTATGTTGCGTGAGCGCGGTTGGCTTCTGCCGCTTCGGACGCCTGGAGTATGGGAGTTCGCCCCGGGCGCTCGAGCAGGGGCGTGGGGAGGCGGCGACCCGTTCATTGAGCTCCGCGCTCGACTCACGACGCGGCCCGTTGAGGTCGCGGTCGCGGCTGAGTCGGCCGCGTGGCTTCAGGGGCTATCGACTCGTGCGCCGGACCCGCACGTCATCGGAGCGCCGCCGGATCTGAACATCCCCGAAATCGCTCGACCATTTCCGAGTCGTGCGTTGGTCGGCTGCAGGGCCTCACGATGACATCGACGGGCTCCCGGTCTGGTCGGTATCGACGCTGATCGCGTTCATGGGTGCGCGACCGGAGCGGTACCGCGATTGGCCGAACGTGAGCGAATGGATAGCGACAGCGGCGAAGCGGGTGACCGTAGAGGCTCTGCGCGACGAGCTCGCCGATCAACCCCGCAGCGGCTGGGCGCGGACGAGCTACCTACTATCGCTTGGTCAGCAAGACGATCTGGGCAGTGAGCTTCTTTCCGGGGCGCCACCTGGAAGCGGACCGTTTCACCTCGGTCCACGAGACATGAAGTCCAAGTTCTCGTCGCGGTTCGAGGTCATCGATCACGTCTTTCCGACCTGGTGGTCGATTAAGCCTCGATCCACCGTTTGATGAGGGGGTGAGGTCGGCAGCGTCCACCAAAAAGGCCTCCTGAGCTGGGAGTCTGTTGATGTCTTACGTCAGCATCCACACAGCCACAGGAGGCACTTTCTGTGAGTGCATCATCGCACGGAATCGACCGGTTGGAACCGATCTTCGATCATCACGGTCTCGTGGCCAATGCTGGCCTGATCTTGCCGGCCACGCTGATGGCCCGCCTCGGTCTCGAAACACTGATCAACGAGCGGATCACAACCGGTTCGTCACGTCCCGGCCGCAAGATCCTGACGCTGGTTACGGCGATGATCGCAGGCGCGACCCATATCGATCACGTCAACATCCTTCGTGCCGGCGCGACCCAGGCCGTGTTGCCGTTCCGGGTGATGGCTCCCTCGACGATTGGGACGTTCCTACGTGGTTTCACGTTCGGTCATGTCCGACAGTTGGACGCGGTGTGTTCCCGGGCGTTGGCTCGGGCCTGGCAGTTCGGCGCCGGCCCCGACAACCAGCGGCTGGTGGTTGATCTTGATTCGACGATCTGTGAGGTCCACGGCAAACAGAAACGGGCGGCCGGCTACGGCTACACGAAAGTGTTGGGCTACCACCCGCTCCTCGCGACACGGGCCGGGACCGGCGAAGTGTTGCTGGCACGCATGCGACACGGCTCGGCGAACACCGCACGCGGCGTTGACCGGTTCGTTGATGAACTCGTCGGTGTCCTCAACCGGGCCGGGGCTGTCGGGCCGAGGTTCGTACGGGCTGATTCGGGGTTCTGGTCATGGAAAATGATTGCCCGTCTCGACGCCCATGAGGTCGGCTGGTCGATCACGGTCCGGCTCCACAAGTCCATGCGCAAGGCGATCTCGAGTATCGACGACACCGCTTGGGTCGATATCGATTACACGCTCGGTGGTCGGGCCCAGGTCGCAGAGGCGCTCTATGTCAGCGGCAAAGGCAAGCGGCAACGCAGGGTCCGGTTGATCGTGCGTCGCACTCGTCTCACCGAGAAATCTCAGGCACAGTTGTGGCCTGAATGGCGGCACCATGCGTTCATCACGTCCGACCACGGCATCGGCATGGTTGATGCTGACCAGTTCCATCGTGAGCATGCAGTGGTCGAACTCGCGATCCGGGATCTGAAAGAAGGCGCCGGCCTCGAGCACATCCCGTCCGGTCATTTTCATGCCAACGGCGCATGGCTTGCTTGTTCGGTTTTGGCCCACAACCTTGGGATCTGGTCGAGTTCGATCACTCAGCAGCCACAGGTGACGAACCGGACGAGGCGTACGCAGCTGATCGCGATGGCGGCGGTGATGGTGAACCGTTCCGGCCGGCGGATGCTGCGGTTCCCGACCGGCTGGCCATGGGCCGAGCAGTTCACCTCGATGCTGCAACACCTTCGGTCGCTGCCCGCACCCGCATCAGGCTGAGGCTGTTGCCCGGGGCCTGACGCACCCCGATAAGCCGAGCGTCGACAACCCGCCCGCTTCGCCAACATCTACTTCGACGCGCCCCGACCACCGGTCCAGGCCGTCCTCTGGCCCCCAGGCATCGAACACCACTGCATGCAACGACCTTCAGAAGCCGATCGGTGGATCGAGGTTAAGGCGACAGCGAAGTCGCCGACCGCATGAGGATCACCGAGGGCTACCTGTCCCAGCACTTCCAAGGGCGATTTGGTGGTCGTGATCCGGCCCTGCTCGATATTGCCCAGGATCACGCACTGGCACTGCTCCACGAACAGGGTGTGTTCGATCTCGATGTGGTGCTGAAAGGTGGGACTGCGCTGCGTAAGTGCAGGGCCGACAACGCTGGCCGATTCTCGACCGACCTCGACTTTGCCGTTGAAGACGAAACGACGGCCGCGCTGGTGCTCGACACCCTCGACGGCGCCGAAGTCGACGGATTCGGGTTTGCTCTTCAGAACCGGGACGGTGATCGTCGAGCCGATCTCGTGGTCGACACGCCATTCGGTCGGCCGGGTCTCGGAGCCAAGATCGATCTGTCGACCCGCGGTCTGTGGTTACCAGCGGCGAGAGAGCCGTTGGTGCCTCTCCCAATTCACAAGCGATACGACATCGTCTTGCCGAGCATCCCGGTGATGGCGCTCGAGGAGCAGATCGCCGAGAAGCTGGCCAGGTATCGCCGAGCGAGCCTTGCCCGCGATTTGTATGACCTCGCATGGTGCGCCGAGCGAACGTTTGACGAGCCACTGGTGCGACGGCTCTGGGTACTGAAGTGTTTCTTCGACATCGTGGATGACGGGCTCGGCACCAAGCCCGTCACGGCAGCGGATGTCATTGCCACACGCGAAGAATCCTCGTTTGCCTCCGAGCAGATCGGCTACCTCACCAAACCAGTCGACCTGGCAGGTTGGGTTCGAGCCGTGAGATCGAGGTTTGGGTTCCTCGACGAGATGGACGCCGACGAGTTGATCTGGGCCACGGCCAACCCTGGTGACCGGTGGCAGGCACTTCAAGCCGTCGAAGGCTTCTGATCCGGCGTCGGGGCGGACTCGGTTGCGGCGATGTGATCGCGAACGTTGGATCTCACTCGGTCGAGGAGCGCTTCGGGGACCTGGCTCAGGTCGGTGACGATCCTGGCGCGAACGATATGGGCGCGTTCGGCGGGCGCGCCTCGCTTTCTGGTCCACGATCTGCAACATGTGACGCTTGTCCGCAGTGGCGCGGTTTCCAACCCGCGTCAGTGCATAGAAACGGATTTCACATTGTTGTGATCCACCGGACCGTCGGCGTGGCAGGGATTGCAGCGGAGCGTTCGGCGAGAGGTTCGCGGCGCGCTCGTCAGTGCAGGCTCCACCACATCAGCGCTGCGATGATAGCGACGCCAGCGACTGTGGATAGCCAGGGCCGGCGCCCCGATGGGAACTCGATTGGCTGGTTCGAGGTGGCCCAAGGGATGCCGACCGACTCGTGATAGCGAAGGATGAGCACGACTCGTTGCTGGGTGCCGCTACGTCCCGTCGGGTTCCAGCCTTCGGACACGGCAGCGGTGGCGAGCGTCGTCACCTCGATCACGCGTCCCTCGGTGGTGATGATGACGAGCAGTCGTACTGCTGGATCCAGTTCCACCGCCATTGCAGCGACGTGGGTGATACCAACGCTGTTGTCGACATCTCGCCCGTCTCGGCGCGGATCTCTCGGATGGTGTCCCATCGGAGTCGTGCTGGGCTTCGTCCGAGCCGGCCCGGAATGCTGATCGCGTCTGGCTCGCAGATGATCGTCTGCTGTAGCCGTGCGCGGGTCAGGGGGACGACGGCCACGAGCAAGGCGGCGCTTATCACGAGCAGCGGCGTGCTGTTCGTGATTTCGAACCGTTGAAGGTCGAGCCTTGATCGCTGCTGAGTCCCTGGGCAACGAATCCGATGCCGGAGGTCATCGAGGGCAACGAGCCGCTTCCTCGGTCGCTGCTACCCCACGTACACGGTTTGTTCGCAACCGAGCCGCAGCTCGGTTGGCAATCCCGTGACAACGATCCGGGCTCGGTGCGCAGTGTGGTGGGGCGAATCCCACGTTGGTCAACAACGTCGAGACCCTGTCGAACATCCCGCACATCCTCGTACACGGACCGCAGTGGTCCGCTCGATGGGCACCGAAGCGTCACCGAGAACGATCGTCACGACGGTGGTGGGGGATGTGATCGCACCCGATGTCGGCGAGATCGAGTGCGGGGCGCCGTTGGGCGAAGGGATCGATGCAGTCGGCGGAGAGCTGGCAGCCGGACGATCGATCAAGGCGGTGTTCTCCGGTGTGGCGAACGCCGTGGTCACCGCGGCCGAACTCGACGTCCCCGTGAGCTACGAAGGATTCGCGTCGATCGGCAGTGGCATGGGATCGGCCGGGTTCATCGTCTACGACGACACGACCTGCATGGTCGACGCGGCCTACCGATTCTCGAGGTTCTTGTCGATCGAGTCCTGCGGGCGGTGTTCACCTTGCAAGCTCGGCTCTAGCGCGATCACCGAGCATCTCGAGAACATCGAGACCGGCATCGGAACGGCGAGCGATCTCGACGCCATCAGTGGCTGGTTGGCCCGTGTCACCGACGGCAGTCGCCGCTACCTCGCCATGGAAGAGGTGATCGTCGTGACGAGTGTGCTGCGACGTTTTCCCGAGGAGTTCGCCGAGCACATCGAACTCGGTCGCTGCCCGCGCCCCACGCCGACTCCCGATGCCGAAGCTGATCGACCTCGAAGGCGGACGTGCCGTCTACGACGAATCGTTCTGGCGCAAGCAACCGGACTGGACCTATCCCCGCTCGAAACCGCCGACGGTGCAGTCGGCGCCGCTGACGAAGGGTGAGGGCATGGCTGCTGGACGTGTGATCGCACAACGACGGCGCGCGACGACATCACGCGACGACACCGAGGTTTGGCGCGAGCCGTTTGGGGTAGTGACCGGCAATGACGATCACCCGACATGATGATGGTTCGCTAGCGGTGCCGGTGGCACCCGGTCGCCACGACGAAGACGAGGACGGCGTTGCGTCGGCACCCGGCGAGTTGACCCTGAGTCCGGGGCAGGGTGGCTACGTCGAAGCACTCGCCGAATGGGAAGAGCAGCAGCATCCCGATCGTGGCGAGGCCGTTTCCACTGCGTCGGG
>JBBQUN010000289.1:0-5814 GCA_038212405.1 Acidimicrobiales bacterium
CCAGCGAAGTGCTCGCCATCACGGTGCAATAGCCACGCCAATCGGCGTAGGGGTGGATTTACCCAGGAGCCGCCGCTCCGATCGACGGAGGTTCATGCCGATAGACCCGGTGTGAGCGATGCTGTCGAGCAAACCGAGACATTGGTGGGCGCCAGCCGCCTTATTGCTGCCTCGCGCTCGACCAACGACATCATCGCGCTGGCCACTGACGCGTTGTGCACGCTCACCGGAGCGGTGCGTGCCCAGTTCTTCGACCCGACCGTCCCACCGGCGACCGTCCCACCGACGACCGTCCCACCCACCGCTGCTGCGTCAGGCATCAGGACGTACGACGTTCGTGGTCACGGCCGGGTACTGGGCCGTTTCGAACTGGTTTTCGCTCCCGGCTCGAGTGCCGCCGGCCCAGAGAACGACGAGAGAATCGCGTTGATCGCCATGGTGACCGGCACAGCGCTCGCACTTGCCGATGCCAGTACGGTTGCATCCCAACTCCCGGCTGACCGTCGTACCCCGCCACGCGGTGACCGTCGAAAGATGGACCGCGATTTCATCGATCACAGTCGTAACGGTCAGGTTGGTTTCATCGTCCTGCGACTGGTGTGTGATGGCATCGACAGCGCTCGATTCGAGGCGCAGCTGCTTGCCGCAGCGGCGATCGTCGACGAGGCAATCCGCCAAGATGATGTGACCTATGTGTCAGGACCCGGTGAGCTTTCGATCCTCCTGCCGGGAGCGACGAAGCCCGAGGCGGCCATGGCCGCCGACCGCATCCGGGCTCGGCTCGAGGCGGCATGGTCCTCGTCGCCACTGGGAGTCGCCTGCACCGAGGCCGACGGCGCCCGGCTACGCCTGGTCGGCGGCGTCAGCGCCGGCCGTCACGAGGACCCACAACGGCTGGCCGAACGGGCATTGGACGCACTCGACGAGGCCGGTCTGCTTGGTGCCAATGCCATCGTGACCGATCTCGGATCCTGAGCCGAGGGACCAGCGCGTCCTCTACGAGCTGGATTCGATGGCCATGCGATAGCCGATGCCGCGAATGGTCTTGATGTGGCGCACTCCGGACCGATCGATCTTCTTGCGCAAGTTGGCGACATGGACGTCGACGAGATGGTCGTCGCCGACCCAGTTCGGACCCCAGACCAACTCGATCAGATTCGACCGAGAGAACACCGCTCGGGGTCGTTCAGACAGCGCTGACAGCAATTCGAATTCGATTCGAGTCAGGCCAACGTCGAGTCCGTCGAATCGCACCTCGCGGGCAGAGGGATCAATGACGAGCCCTCCGAAACGGCGTTGGCTGATCTCGGTCAGCGGCATTCCCATTCGAGGGCGGCGGAGCATCGCACCGATCCTGGCAACGAGTTCTGCGGCAGAAAATGGCTTGGTGAGATAGTCATCAGCACCGACGGCAAGGCCGACGACCTTGTCGAGCTCGGTCGCTTTTGCCGTCACCATGATGATGTAGACGTCGCTGACTGCACGAATGCGGCGACAAACTTCGAGCCCGTCCATACCAGGAAGCACCAGGTCGAGCAGGACGACATCAGGCTGAACCTCGTCGAGGAGTTCGAGCGCCTCGGCGCCGTTGCCGGCCAGATGGACTCGGTAGCCGTCGTGTCGAACCGCTCGTGCCAACAGTTGTTGGAATTCGGGCGGGTCATCGACCACCAGAACATCGATCAATCGGCTCCCCGCGACAGAGGATTCGTGTGACAGTGCCATGGCTGAAGTCTCGGCACCGCCTCGGCGAGTATTCGTCGAACCTTGACCGATCGTTGAGTTTGGTTCACCAGCGAGGTCAGAGGTCTTCAGGTCAGAGGTCTTCAGGTCAGAGGTCTTCGGGGTCGGCCAGCCCACCCGATTCGAGCACCCAACCGAGGCGAGCGTCGGCGCGGAAGCGCCACCACAGGCCCTGCTGGTCGAGCCGGAGCTGAGTGTCGCCGCCGAAGACGACGTTGGCCGAGGTGCGCGTCTTGCCGCCGAGTGCCGACTGACCAGGTCGAAGTTGCTCGGCGGTTGCCTTCCAGCTGCGATCGCACACCGCAAGGCCTGCGGTACCGCCAACACTCCATGCCCGACCCCGGACCGCGAGTGAATCGGGATCGCTGCCGACTCGGTCGGCGAGCCGTTCCAGCCCTGCCTGGTCACCGAGCAGTGCAGCAGCACGGCGAGCGATATCGGCCTCGAGGTCGAGGTGGAGGCCGCTGACTGCACCCTCGCTGAGCACGGCGGTTGCCCGGGCCGCCGTGTCGGTGATCAAGGCATCGATGTCGTCTCGATCGAGTCCGGCGTCGGCTGGCGGCAACGGCAATGACCGGGGCTCACCGGGCCGACGAGGAACCGGGCGCAGTGCCGGCATCGACCCAACGCTGCGGCCGTAACGACGCTCGGCGTCGACGCCAGGGTCGTCACCTCGGGGAAGATCCGATCGCACGTACTCGACGCCAAGCGCGTCAGCTCGGCTGTGCCGCAAGCCGTCGACGAACGCCTCGCGGCTCCAACCTCGCAGGCTGAGCAGCATGTAGGGATCGCGGTCGATCACGTCGGCCACCATCTCGCCGAGCCCGGCAAGATGACGGCAACGTTCACCCCAGTCGTCGCAGGAGCAGTCGAGCGAGACGTCGCCGGCCAGCGGCACGACCGAGACACCGGCCTCGCGCCAGTGGGCGTCATAGGCTGCCGGCAACTCACCCATGAGCACGCCGGCAACGAGGGCAGGCTTCGTGCTTGCGATCATCACCAGCTGCTCGCATTGCTGAGGCGACAGCGGTGCTGCGGTCATCTGAGCGACGTGGGATCCACGGTCGCCGAAGCGAACGACGACGGACCCGGGAGCGAATTCCATGGCGTCGACCGACGTCGAGCGGGCGAGATTCCTCCCTCCTCGAAGGGCGGTCGCATCGAAGCCGAAGTCGTGATGGAGGACCGACCGCCATACATCAACCCACCACGAGCTCATCGTTCCTCCAATCGCACCATCGTTGCCAACGCTTCGTCGTCGAGTTTGGCGAACCAGGACTCGCCGCCACCACCGATCACTCGGTCGGCCAACGCCCGTTTGGCGTCGAGCAGTTCGGCCACGCGATCTTCGACGGTGCCCTCGGTGATGAGGCGGTGCACCGTGACGGCCCGGTGTTGCCCGATGCGGTAGGCCCGATCGGTGGCCTGGTCCTCGACCGCTGGGTTCCACCATCGGTCATAGTGGATCACCTGTGTTGCCTGCGTGAGGTTGAGTCCAGTGCCACCCGCTCGCAGCGACAGCAGCAGTACCGGCATCTCGCCGGCCTGGAATCGATCGACCAACGACTGACGACCTGAGGGCGACAAGCCGCCGTGCAGGAGACCGGTGTCGATTCCTCGCTCCCGCAGGTGCACAGCAAGCAGTTCGGCCATGGCCACGTACTGGGTGAAGACCAAGGTTGCCTCACCGTTGCCGGTGGCAGCGTCGAGTAGCTGATCGAGTGCTTCGAGTTTGCCCGAGCGGCCCGGTAGCGGCCCGGGTTGGCTCAGGTAATGAGCGGGGTGGTTCGTGATCTGTTTGAGCGCAGTCAGCAACTTGAGGACGAGGCCCTGACGCACCAGCCCTTGGTTGGCGGCAACGTCGGCCAGGACTTCCTCGGTGGTTGCTCGATACAACGACGCCTGCTCGGCTGTCAGGGGCACGACCACGTTGCGTTCGATCTTGGCCGGCAGCTCAGGAGCAATGCCCGGGTCGGTCTTGCGCCGTCGCAACAAGAACGGTGCGGTGATCGTGGACAGTCGCCGAGTGGCGTTGCGATCGTTGTCTCGCTCGATCGGCAGCGCGACCTCTCGCCGAAATCGATCGAGCGGGCCGAGCAAGCCGGGCACGGCGAAATCGATGAGCGCCCAGAGCTCGCCGAGCTGGTTCTCGATCGGGGTTCCGGTCACGGCGAATCGGGCATTCGACTGCAACCCGCGAATGGAGCGGGCCGAGCGTGACCGGGCGTTCTTGATCTGTTGCGCCTCGTCGGCAATCAACAGGTCGAAGGGCAGCGTTGCCAGATGCGCAGCGTCGGAGCGCACCACGCCATAGGTGGTGACGACGATGTCGTTCGGCTGGAGTGCGTCGAGCTGACGCTGGCCACCGTGATAGCGACGCACCCGGGCCGAGGGTACGAAACGACCGGCTTCTCGCTCCCAATTCGCCATCAGCGACGTGGGGCACACCACCAGGGTTGGGCCGCCCCGCTGGGCGTGCAGCGCCAGGACCTGAATGGTCTTGCCCAATCCCATGTCGTCGGCCAAGACACCACCCAGGTGGTTCTCGGCCAGGTTGGACATCCAGGCCAAACCCTGGCGTTGATACGGGCGCAGGGTGGCCTGCAAGTTTGCTGGCTCACGAGCCTCGGCAAGGTCGTCTTGATGTACTGGCGACAGCAACGCCAGTAGGGCGCCGAGCTCGCCTTCGATGCGAAGCTCGACCGGATCGCCGGCATCGCTCGCGTCGGGGTCGGTCCAGACACCGGCGAGGCCGGCGGCCAGTGTCTCGCCCAGCGTGAGTTGCGGTGGCGGCTGGCGCAACCGTTGACGCAACACGGCATCGATGCGGACCCAGCGACCTCGGATCGGCACCACGCTGCGTTTGGCAAACGACAAGATCTCGAGCTCGTTCGCCGTGAGCGCGATGCCGTCGAGCAGATACTCCCAATTGACCGTGAGCAGTTCCTCGAGGTTGCCGATCGAGGGTCCGCCGCCCTTGCTTGCGCTCGTTGCGACGAGGCGACGGTCGAGTTTCGGCGCCACCAGGCTGGCGGGCCAGCGAACGTCGATGCCGGCAGCAGCCAGATCGTCGAGGTCATCCAAGAACGCATCGAGGTCGTCGTCGCTGAATTCGGCCTCGACGGGACGAGCGGCATCGAGTGCGGCGGCGAAGAGGGGAGAGATCGAAGCGGCCCGACGTAGCCCAGCCAGAAGATCGATTTCGGCCTGATCGCCCAGGAGTCGCAACACCTCGGCCGGGGTGTCCCAGAGGTTGGCGGCGTCGATGACAAGGGAGGGGTCGGCCCGACTTCGAAGCTGGAATCGGAGAGTCCAGTGGTGTTTGTGCACCACGACGGTGTCGACTGTTGGTCCGGGCCCGAACAGTGACGCTTCGTCAGCTGTCTCGTCGGGAACGATCAGCTCATCGGGTGGGTCGACGGTGACCGTGAAGACCGCGGCGGCACAGTGTTCGGTGGCAATGTCGGCAACCCACGGGCGGAGGTGGGGCACTCTCGTGGGTTCGAGTTGGGCGAACAGCGGCGACGAGGCGACCGAGGCGGCACCAGCGGACCGGACCATGCGATCAGCGATCGCGTCGTAGCAGGCCCGGATGGCGAACGAGGGGTCGACGATGGTTTCGCGGCCACCGGTCGTGGCTGGGTTGGTTGATGGAACGCAGTGGCCGATGGCGGGCATCGCGTCGGCGAGTTGGGCGACCAGCAGGTGGTCGGCCGGATCGAGTGGGTCGACCCGCCACGCGTCCCAACCATTGGCGCTCACCCACGGCAACAGTCGACCGCGAGCGACGAGTCCCAAACCCGAACGCAGGATCGAACCCCAGATCTTCACCGAACGGGTCGAGTTGGCCCGAACCGATCTGGATCCGAGCACCTCGATGGCATCCCTGATCGGGAGACGACGTGCGGTGACCGACGTACACAGCGGTCCTGATCGAAACGGGACGACGAGTTGCAGATCGATTGGCTTGTACGGCGAGTCGGTTCGGTCGAGGGGAAGACCGCCGACGTCGGCTGGATCCCACAACGCGAAGTAGGAAGCCCTTGGTGGGTCGAGCGGCACGAACGTGGC
>JBBQUN010000290.1:0-5800 GCA_038212405.1 Acidimicrobiales bacterium
CATGGACGTATCGCCAGATGTACCTGCCGGACACCAACGTCTTGGTCACTCGATTTCACTCGAGCGCCGGCATGGTCGAGGTCGAGGACTTCATGGTCGTCGATCACGAGTCGTTCGGTGACGATCGGCGAGGGGTCATCCGACGGGTGACCGGCGTCCGGGGAACGACAGAAATGACGTCTCGGCTACGTGCGAAGCCCGACTATGGACGAGCGCGGGTCGCCATCGAACCCACAGATCGCGGACTGGTGATCCAGAGCAACGAAACGCCAGTGGTGGAAGTGTCGGCGACCGTGTCGCTCGATCACGAGGGTGACCTCATCGAGACGACGTTCGAGTTGTCCGAGGGCGAGATCCAATGCTTCGCACTCGGATCGATCGGTAGCGACCTGTTGATCGATGGGCTGCTCGAATCGACCAGTGCCTACTGGCGGAACTGGGTTCACAAAGCGACCTACCGGGGCCGCTACCGCGAGGTGGTTTTGCGGTCAGCGCTCACGCTGAAGCTTCTGACACATCGGGCGACGGGCGGGCTGCTTGCGGCCGGCACGACGAGTTTGCCCGAGCAGATCGGGAGCGATCGCAATTGGGATTACCGCTACGTCTGGATCCGCGACGCAGCGTTCACGGTGTATGCCTTCATCGAGCTGGGATTCACCGACGAGGCCGAAGCCTTTGCCCATTGGCTGGGAGACCGGGTTTCGGAATGTCCAAACGACCCCGCCAACGCAGGCGACCTTGCGAACGGTCTGCTCTCTCCTCTGTATGACCTCGACGGCAACAGCTTGCTTCCCGAGGAGACGCTCGGCCATTGGTCCGGCTACGCCGACAGCGGACCGGTTCGCATCGGTAACGCCGCCGCCGATCAGCTGCAGCTCGATGCCTACGGGGAGCTGCTCGACTCGCTCTACCTCGCTGACAAACACGGCGGCGGTCTGCCTCTCGACACCTGGCGCCAGGTCACGCGGCTGGTCGACTGGGTCTGTGCGAACTGGGATCAACCAGATGACGGGATCTGGGAGGTTCGCTCCGGCCGCCAACGCTTCACCTCTTCGGCACTGATGTGCTGGGTCGCACTCGAGCGAGGAGTCCGCATGGCCGAGTTTCGGGGTCGTCCCGCCGATCTCGAACGATGGCGTTCGACGAGAGACCAGATCCACGAGGCAATCCTGGATCGTGGGTGGAACAGCGAGCTCGGGGCCTTCACCCAGACCTTCGACGGTGACCAACTCGACGCGTCACTGCTGTTGATGCCGCTCGTGAAGTTCGTCGCCGGCGACGATCCCCGATGGCTGTCGACCCTCGAAGCCATCGAGCAGCGATTGATCCACGGCGTTCTCGTCGATCGATACGACAACGCAGTGTCCGACGACGGACTGGATGGCGATGACGGCTCGTTCACGATCTGCTCGTTTTGGTACGTCGAGAATCTGGTGCGGGCTGGTCGTCTCGATGAAGCGGAGATCCGATTCGAGAAGCTCTTGACCTTCGCTGGCCCACTGGGATTGTTCAGCGAAGTCATCTCCCCCTCCGGCGACCAACTCGGCAACTATCCCCAGGCCTTCACCCATCTGGCGTTGATCAGCACCGCCGTGCACCTCGATCAGTTCTCGGAGCGATCATGACCCACCCGAGCAACGCCAACGTTCTCGTCCTGTTCGGCATCACGGGCGATCTCGGCAAGAAGAAGCTCTTTCCCGCAATCGTCGAGCTGGCGAGAGCTGGCCTGCTCGACGGGCCGGTCATCGGGGTCGGACGATCGGATCACTCCGACGACGACCTGTGGGACATGCTGGTCGGTGCGACCGACGAATCAGCCCGGGGGCTGAAGTCGACGCTGGACTTGGCCTATTGCAAAGGAGACTCGACCGAGACCGACGTCTACGACCGGATTGCCGCTCGCGTCGAGGAGCAAGACCGAGTCGTTGTGTACACCGCACTACCACCGTCGTTGTTTGCCGGCGTCGCCGAGCAGGTCGGATCGTCGGCGTTTGCCGATCGAGCTCGACTGGTGCTCGAGAAGCCATTCGGGAACGATCGGGCGAGCGCATGTGAGCTCTTCTCGGCCGTCACCAAGGCCATCGACTCCGAGCGCGTGTTCGCTGTCGATCACTTCTTGGCCAAGGCCGAAGTAGAGCACCTCGCTCGATTTCGGTACGCAAATCCGATCATCGACGCGGCATTCGACCGGAACCACGTCGACCGGATCGAGGTGACGATGGCCGAAGCGTTCGGCGTTGATGGGCGGGGTTCGTTCTACGACTCGGTCGGTGCTTTGCGCGACGTTGTTCAGAACCACCTCTTGCAGCTCATTGCCGTGCTGCTGATGGACGAGCCAGCCGATGACTCGGCGGCTGCGTTCGACGAGACTCGCGCCGATCTTCTTCGTGCGATGGAGCCCCTCGATCCTGCGTCAGTGGTCCTCGGTCAGTTCGACGGCTACCTCGACATCGAAGGAGTGGCGGAGGACTCGACGGTCGAGACGTTCGTTGCCGCCAAGCTTCACGTCGACAACGCACGCTGGAAAGGTGTCGACATACACCTGCGAACCGGCAAGGAACTCGAGTCTTCAGTGACCGAGGTCAAGGTCTGCCTGGGAGCGAACAGCATTCGGTTCGGTATCAAGCCCGATACCGCAATCGTGTTGGAATTGCAGGTCGACGACGAGCCGACCGAGGTAGCGGTGTGTGGACCCCGGGGACACACCGTTGGAGAAGGCGGCGTTCTTGCAAGCGGTCTCGACAAGGGTGGTCCGCTCGGCGATTATGCAACGATGTTCGCGGGAGCCCTGTCCGACGACCATCGACACTTCGCCAGGATCGCCGACATCGAACGCGCTTGGGAGATCGTCGACCCGGTTCTCGACCGGGATCACGCTCCGACGATCTACCCTCGTGGGAGTGCCGGGCCGCTTGTCCGGTTTGGACCGGACAGCACCGGGGAAGACCGGCAGTCATGAGAGGAATGACTTGATGAACAAAGGCCCCGAACACCCCACGACCGAGATCTTGACAATTGCGTTCCCGGCAAAATCACGATTCTTGAGTCTGGCTCGCCTGAACGCTGCATCGATGGCTTCGTCTGGCGGGTTCGATGTCGACGAGCTCGATGACATACGACTTGCCGTGGGTGAAGCAATCGGTTGGCTCCTCCACGACGAAGCTGCGGGAGGAATGGTCTCGATCGACTACGAGACGACCGAGCAATCGTTCACCTTGCGGGCGCAACGTACCGGCGACGCCCTTCCGAAGCCCCAGCCCGACGACCTCGTCGATGCAATCTTGGGAGCCATTCTCGATCACCACGATCTGGTTGTTCGACCCGATGGCGAGCGGCGGGTCGAACTGAGGAAGGAACGGACCGTCGTTGAGCGCTGAGCGCGAGGCCGAGCGCCAGCGCCTGTTTCTCGAACTCCAAGAAACCGGGTCGCAGCAAATCAAGAACGAGCTGGTCGAGAGCTACGCCCCGCTCGTGGTCTATTTCGCCAAGCGGTACGCAAATCGTGGCGTGCCCGACGAAGACCTTCGCCAAACGGCTCAGCTGGCCTGCGTGAATGCGGTCGACCGGTTCGATCCGACGCTCGGTATCAAGTTCTCCACCTTTGCGGGGCGAACGATCGAGGGCGAACTCAAGCGCTACTTCCGAGACAAGACCTGGTCGGTTCGAGTCCCGAGGAGCCTTCAAGAGCGCAGCGCCGAGGTCCGCAATCTGATCGAGCTGATGTCGAACGAGCTGGGTCGGCCGCCGACGGTGCCCGAATTGGCCGCCCAATCGGGCTACAGCGACGACGAAATCATCGAGGCACTCGATGTGCAGACTGCGTACCGATCCTCCAGTATCGACGTACCAGCGGCCGCCGATGATGACGGGCCGGGATTGGCAATCGCTGCCAGCCTCGGCGAGATCGATGCCGGCTTCGAACAGGCCGAGGTGTCTATGGCAGTCCGGACGCTCATCGAGAAGCTGCCCGATCGGGAGAGGCAGATCATCGAGTTGCGGTTCTTCGAGGGTCTCAAGCAGCAAGAAATCGCCGAGCGCATGGAAATGAGCCAAATGCACGTCTCGCGTCTTCTGCGTCGGGCGCTCGATCAGATGCGTGCCTATCTTCCAGCAGCGACCTGAACTCTTGTTGCCCGCTCGCTGATCAGCTACTCGACGACTCAGGTTCCCGACGACAAACCGAAGGCATCGTTGAGGCCGACGATGCCGAGCACTCGCTCAACAGCCGGGGACGGGTTGACGATCGTGACTGACCGCTCGGGATGCCGCTCACGCAGTTCGATGAGGCTGGAAATCCCTGCCGAGTCCAGGAACGTGACCTGACCCATGTCGAGCTCCAGCGGTCGATCGCTGGCATCGAGCTTGACCAGCTCAGCCGCAAAGGCAGCCGTGTTGTGCGCGTCGTACTCCCCGGACAGGCAGGCAATCGTCACACCGTCTTCTGATCGTGCGGAAACTTCCATGTGATACCTCGTGTCGGGGCAAAGTCCGGGTCGTCTGTGGCCTCCAACCATACTCGGAGCAGCTCGGCATGACGCAGCCGAAACTGGCGACCGGAGCGACCTCTTCTGGCTCCGAAGTGCGGGGATCTAAGGGCCCTCGACCCCGACCATCAGAACGAGGAGCGCGATGTCGTCGTTGCGTGACTCGAACGGAAGAATGTCGCCGAGCAGCGCCCGGATGTGATCGGCGACCTCCTCTGCAGTGCCACCTCGGCGTGCCGCCTCGGCCACCACGCTGCGGAACTGGTCGTCGTCGAGGTCGTGGGGCGGAGGAACATCGGTGGCGCCGTCGGTGTGGAAGACGAGGACGTCACCGGGCTGCAGGTCGATCGTCGTGGGATGCACCAAGGTGTCGTCGAAACAGCCGAGCAGTCGTCCCGGTGTTCCGAACGCCGCCGAACGTCCGCCTCTGACCAACGTCGGCAATGGGTGACCGCCGCACGACACCGTGAGAGTCGTGACTTCGGGCGTGTTCTCGATCGTGCCGTAGAGACAGGTGAGGAACGTGTGATACCCCGAGCGCCGCACTGCTCGATTCAGCGAGTGGAGCACGTCTTTGTGGCCGTCGCCGTGCCAGGCGCTGTCACGGATCGTGTGACGCGCGAGACCGGTCAGTGCGGCCGCCGACGGACCGGTGCCGCAGACGTCGCCGAGCACCAACGCCCATGCGTTGGTGCGTTCGAGGGCGAACAGGTCGTAGAAGTCGCCTCCCACCTCGTTGACCTCGCCGTTGGGCCAGTATCGCACCGCGACAGCGAGTCCGGGTATCTCGGGAAGCGACACCGGGAGCAGGCTGCGCTCTAGCGTGCGAGCGATCTCCAGTTGCTCCTCGTGCAGCCGCAGGTTCTCGATGCTCGAAGCGATACGGGCGGCCACCGTCTCCGCCAAAGCGACGTCGTCGGACGTGTAGCGCCGGGACGAGGTCGACGCGATGAACTGAAAGGCACCAACCACTCGGTGGCGCTTCTTCATGGCGACGGTGATCGCCGAACCCAGATTGAGCCGATCGACGAGCTCGAGCGCCTCGGGCGAGAGGCCGCTAACGGCCAAGAGCTCGCGTGAGATCTCGGGGTAGAACTCGGTCTGACCACTGCGGATGACGGCGGGCACCCCCGACACGGCATCGGGCTCGTAAGGAAACTGTTTCTGCAACTCCTGCGCGAACTCCACCATGGCCGGGTCGATATGGGCGACGACCGCCTCGGGGACACCCCACCCATCCCGAGGAACGACGTGGATCGTGCACCAGTCGCCGAGGCGGGGAACCGCCAACTGCGTCACGTTCGCCATCACCTCTT
>JBBQUN010000291.1:0-5782 GCA_038212405.1 Acidimicrobiales bacterium
GCTCGGGTGGTGTCCTCGTATGAGGGCACCGGCCATGGACGGCAACAACTCGAACACGAACGTGAGGCACCACCACATCAGACGGAGCCAGGCGACGGGGGAGAGGATCCGCCGTGACGACACCATCATCACGGTGGTGCCGACGATGGTGAAGAACGCGAGCGTCGAGAGTGAGGCAAGCATGCCGGCGAAAAACAGGAGCCTGCTGCCGTCGCGTGCTTGATAGACGTCGAACGCCACGGACTTGTGTTCCACTTCCTCGGCCAGATGCCAGATGAAGAGGTCGGCGGCTGGTCCCTGAGCGCCATCGAGCACGATGCGGCGATGCTCGGCGACCCAACGGGCGATGGCGTAGGCGATGGTCTCGGCTCCCGCTGCATAGGCGAGCGAGAAGTTGCCACGCCCCTTGGCTTCGATGAAGCGGAAGGTGCGCGAGAGCCAATGATCGACCTTGCGCAGGAACGGATAGCGGTGAATCAGATGTTGGTTGAAGCGACGATGCTGGCCATGGTGCGATGCTTCCTGGGCAGCGTACGCCTTGGCTTCGGCACCGAGTGTGGGTTCGAGGTCGCCAACCACGCCTCGCACCGATCGCACGATGTAGGGCTCGACGTAGGGCATCATCATCGAAACGGCGTTGGCGGCCATCGCAAACTCAGGTAGGCGCCGATGCCAGTCGACCTCAAAGGCCGCCGCCGAATCGAACGAGACGTGACGGACGTGCAGCGCCGAGGCTGCCTGTTGCGTTTCGAAGGTGGCGCTCACGGTGTTCCTATCGGCATTTCGGTCACGAGTCGGAGTGCTTTTCCGGAGGTCAGGCTGAATCTTCGAGCTTTTTCACCGAATTGCTCGTGAGGACCCAAAGCGGGCCGATAGCAGTTACACTCACCTCGACCAGTGTTCGCGTGACTCTTCGAGTTGTGCGATTCACGTCCTCCAGACCAGGTGTTCTGTCTGCAGGAGCGCCGCCCTCACCGGCCCTGCGCGGTTACCCCACCAACATCGACCGGCATGCGATGGTGCTCTTTGGCTTCTGGGCTTGGAGAGAACCCGTGGTCGGTTGCAGACAGCCATGCAGGACCCATACCCGTCCTGAACCGATACCCACTCTGAACCCATACCCGTCCCGAACGGAGCGTTCGATCTCCTCGTCAATCTCTTCCCCCTCGCTATCGCTGCCGAGCGATTTCGAGCACCTCGTACAGCGCCATCTCGATGGTCGAGCTGACACCGATGGAACAGCAACGCTGGAACGTCACCACGATGCGTGGGTGCGTGTGTTGCTGCGGATGCTCGACGACGCCGAGATCACCTACGACGATGCACGGGAATCGATCCACGGCCCAGAACGGGCAATGGTGTTGGCCGATCTCCAGTCCGAGGCCGATGCCATCGACGAGCTGCTCACCACGCTCGTCGGTCCTGCGCAGCCGGCGACTGCGTCGCCTTCTTCCTCTGGAAATCGCTCCCCATCCTCGACAACGAACGATGCCGCTCCCGACCTCGACCTCGAATCCGGTACGACCCAACTCCACCTGTCATGGATCCCCGGCCGCATCGTTGCCTGGTCCGGCGGCTATCAAGCGGCCAGCGACGATCGTGCCGGCGTGATCAAGCGCCTGGTTGCCGCTGGTGCTTCGGCCGGAGTGTGGGAAGACCACGGCACCGCGAAGTTGCCTGACGGCGACAAGGCAAGCGCCGTGAGCGCGCCGCTCGAGTCGATGCTCGGCTGGCTGGTGTCACTGCGCATGTCCCATGACGACCCCGACATCGGCACCTCGGCAACATGGCTCGGCATGGTCGGCTCGTTGGCGGTGCAACTCGTCGCTCAGGGACGGATGGTCCCCAAGCTCAAGAAGCTCGCTCGCGCTGGTGGGGAAGGCAACCCCGGCGGCGACGACCGCTCGAATTTCGCTGTGCATTGGGCGCCGGCACTGATGGAACCCGACGACATCGTTGCCTTGTCCTCGGCGCTGCCTCAGTCGGTCACGGTGTTTCGGAACCGGCAAGACGCTCGAGCCTTCAGCCAGGCCGTGCTCGCCGACATCGTCGACGTGATCGTGTCTGCCGGTGCTCGCCGACTCGAACTCCCGGCGGCGCCGCCTCAGCCACGAACCAAGCCCGAGATCGCCGAGGCATTCCTTGGCCACATCAACGGGGAGACCTTCGAGGCCCCAAGCCGCGCTGGGGCGGAACTCGGGCGCCGCCTCGACCAGTGGTCGCGTGCCATCTCGGGCGCAGCCAACGTGAAGTTGGTCTTGATTCTCGACGAGCCCGATAGTGCTGGTGCCTGGCACCTCCGGGTGATGGCTCCGGCCACGGGTTCGACGCTCGAGCCCGTCGAATCAGCAATGGTCAACTCGTCCAACACCAAACGCAAAGAGGTCAAAGACCAACTCGCCCGGCTCGAAACGCTCTATCCGGTGCTTCTGCGCCCTGGAGGACGTCGCCGGGGCGAGGTCATCCTGAGCCAAGACGAGGCCTGGCAACTGATGAGTTCGATCGGCGACACCCTCACCGCCGCCGGGTTCGAGGTCCGAGCGCCGCTGCTTTCACGCAAGCGAACCACGCCGGCGCTGCGCCTCACATCCGAAGAAGCACAGGAGTCGGTTGTCGGCGCCCGGCAGTTGGCGAATGTTCGCTGGTCGGTTCTCTTCGGCGATGTCGAGCTCACCGCAGCCGAGATCACCCGGCTGGCCGCCCAAGCACGCCCACTCGTGATGTCGAACGGCCGTTGGATCGAACTCGACAAGGTCGACCTTGCTGCCGCCGCTCGCGCCCTCGCCGAACGGTCCGAAACCACCAGCCTCAGCGGCGCCGACATGCTGCGCCACGCCCTTGGGCTCGAAGGCTCGCCGCTCTCGGGCGGTATCACCGTGGCCGGCGAGGGCTGGGCAGCCGATCTCCTTCGCAGCGCGTCGTCGATGCCGGACGAGCTGCCAACGACTCCGGTTGGATTCAAAGGCGAGCTTCGTTCGTATCAGGCCGAAGCACTGGCCTGGCTCGGCTTCCTCGACAGCGCAGGACTGGGCGGTTGTCTCGCTCTCGACATGGGCTTGGGCAAGACCCCCACCATGCTTGCTCACCTCCGACGCACCGTCGAGAGCGGCCCTGCCTTGGTCATTGCCCCGCCGGCCGTTGTTGGCAACTGGGCGTCAGAAACTCGCAAGTTCGTGCCGGAACTCCGGGTGTTGGTTCATCACGGCCCAAATCGAGCCGAGGGACGAGAGATCGCCAAGCTGCCGGAGCGGGCAGACGTGGTCATCACCACCTACGGGACTGCGGTTCGAGACGCAGCGGAGTTGGCAAAGATCAGCTGGGGCAAGACAGTGCTCGACGAGGCACAGGCCATCAAGAACGCAACGAGCGAGACCGCGCAAGTGCTACGGACCATTCCGGCGAGAAGCCGAGTCGCCCTGACGGGAACCCCGATCGAGAACGGCCTCGGTGATCTCTGGTCGATCATGGACTACACGAACCCGGGGCTCGTTGGAAACCGGGCGCAGTTCATTTCGCAGCTCTCGCCGACCGGTGCAAGCACCGACGGTGCCGAGAGTGCGCTTCGGGCGCTCAATGGCATCCTCGTCTTCCGCCGCACCAAATCCGAGCCTGCGATTGCGGCTGAGCTCCCGGATCGCATCGACGAACTCGATCACTGCTCGATGACCCCCGAACAGATCGGCCTCTATCAGGCCGTGCTCGACACGCTCATCAAGGACCAGGCCGAACTCGGTGCCGATCGAAAGAAGGGTGCCGTTCTCGCGGCCATCACTGCACTCAAACAGATCTGCAACCACCCATCGGCTTATCGCGACACCGGCGGGCCGTTGGAAGGCCGATCCGGCAAGCTCTCGCGTTTGAACGAAATCGTCGACAACGTGTTCGCTTCCGGCGAACGAGTGCTGATCTTCACCCACTTTGCGTCATGGGGCGTCAAGCTTGCCGAGTACATGACCAATCGGACCGGCGTACCAATCGCGTGTTACCACGGCGGGTTGGGACGTGGGGCGAGAGATACCCTGGTCGCCGATTTCCAGAAGGGGACTGGCAAGGGTGCAATGGTGCTGTCGCTCAAGGCAGGTGGGACCGGACTGAACCTCACAGCTGCGAACCATGTGGTGTTGTACGACCGTTGGTGGAACCCTGCGGTCGAGGATCAGGCTCGAGACCGGGTGTGGCGAATCGGGCAGAAGAACACGGTCATTGCCCACCGCTTGGTGTGCCCCGGCACGGTTGATGAACGGGTGGAAGAGGTCGTAGCCGGCAAGCGTCAAATCGCCGACATGGTGCTACCGAAATCGTCCTCGATCGACGACCTCGACGCCGCACAACTTCAAGCAGCGCTCGGTATCGACGAGTCGCTGTTGCTCGCACTCGATGACCTCGACGACGACACCGGAAGCGACAGCGCTACCGGCAGCGACACCGCTACCGGCAGCGACACCGAGGCGATGGCAACCTCAACTGGCGGTTCTGCCGATGACGAGCGAGAGACGGTGTTCGCATGAACGACCACCAGCGGGCGAACGATGGTGGCTCGAAGTCGAGTCGTAAGAAACGCCGTCGGAAGAACCGGCAGAACCAGGCCAAGCAGGTCACCCAGTTCTGGGGCGCCTCGAGCGATCTGCCGGCGCCGGCCGAGACGGTGAGGATCACGAGGGAACCAGCGGCGGTGATTCGCTCGATTGGCCGACCGCCTCTCACCGGCCACGAAGTCATTGCCGAGCACTACTTCGCTGCGGTCTATGACCGCGCCGTCAGCCTGTCGAGCGCACTCGCCGCCGCCGCTGATCTGGTCGATCCCGACGACCTCTAACGCTCCAGGCCCCGTCGATTCGAAGAGCGTTCCTACTCTGAGGGTTCGAGCACCGGCGCCCCGGCACCGATCGTGGTGCGATGCAGTAGACGGTCATGGCCGTCGTACCCTGCGGTCGCCCGATGGAGCACCGATCGGTTGTCCCACATCACCAGCATGTTCGGCTCCCAAACATGACGGTACTGGAAGGGCTCCGATGTCTGGTGGGCGTACAGCTCGCCAAGCAGCGGTCGAGCTTCGTCGTCGCCCATTCCTTCGATTCCAATGATGTAACCGAAACAACTGAAGATGCCGAGCCTGCCTGTTTCGGGATGCTGCCGGATGATCGGATGCGTATGGGTCGCCATCGCCGAGTCCGACGGCCGGATCGCCATCGACCGATCGGTTTTCTGGTCGTTCTCGCCGTAGGTACCGCTCGGCGCGTACCCGCCGCGAGCCGAGTGAATGGCGATCTTGCCTTCGAGCCGGTTGCGCAGTCCGTCGGGCATGTGATCGAGTGCAAGATGCTGGTTTGCGTACAGCGTGTCGCCGCCGGTCGGAGGAATCGTGACGGCCATCAGGCACGTTCCCTGAGGCGGCTCGACCTGAAAACTCCAGTCACTGTGCCAGTTCTCCGCGAACAGGGGAGCGGTTTCGGCGGCCCGACGCTCAACGGCGATGACGTGGTCGCGCCCCTCGATCGGCGCAATGTAAGGGTCGTCTCCGAAAGGTCCAAAGTGCAACGTGAACCGTTCAAGATCGTCGTCGCTCAGTTGTTGATCAGGAAAGGCGACGACGTGGTGTTCGAGCCAGGCGTTGCGAATCGCCGCGACGGTGGCTCGATCAAGTGGGAGAGAGAGATCGATCCCGCGAATCGTTGCGCCGCATGCTTCACCTGACGGTGTGATCTCGATGGCCATGTCGAGCGACGCTAGGTGGGGGTGGGTCTGGGGACAAGTGACGTGGTCAACGGTGCGGCATCAATCG
>JBBQUN010000292.1:0-5745 GCA_038212405.1 Acidimicrobiales bacterium
TGGCGTTCATCGGCGAGGCTCCTGATATCGGTAGTCACGGATCGAGGTTGGCAACATCTCGGCACTCAGGCCAGGACGGAACGGCGGGTCGTAGCGTCCGTTGCTGACGGTCGCCGGGTCGACGAAGTGTTCGTGCAGGTGATCGACCCACTCGATCATGCGCCCGTCGAGATCGGCGCTGACCGCGGCATAGTCGAAGAACGAGAGATGGCGCACCATCTCGCAGAGCCCGACGCCACCGGCGTGGGGGCAAACCCGCACCCCGAACTTGGCGGCGAGCGCGAGAATGGCCACGTTCTCGTTCACGCCTGCCACGCGGGCGGAGTCGATTTGGATCACCTGCGCCCCGTCGAGCTGGAGGAGCTGTTTGAACATGATTCGGTTGTGGCAGTGCTCGCCGGTTGCCACCGGAATGGGAGCAATGCCCCTGGCGATTGCCGCATGGGCAACGAAGTCGTCGGGACTGGTGGGTTCCTCGACCCACGCCAGGTCGAACTCGGCCAACGAGCGAACCCACCTGATCGCCTCGTCGACATCCCAACGCTGGTTGGCGTCGATCGCGAGCTTGATGTCGGGACCCACTGCTTCACGGGCAAGCCGTAGACGTCGGCGGTCGTCTTCCAGATCGAGCCCCACCTTCAGCTTGATCTGGTCGAAGCCATCGGCGACCGCTTCCTTGCTGAGTCGCACCATGCGGTCGTCGTCGTAACCGAGCCAACCCGGCGAGGTGGCATATGCGGGGTAGCCGTCGGCTTCGAGCTCGGCAATCCGCTCGGCCCGCCCAACGGCAGCGTCGGCGAAGATCGCAAGCGCGTCGTCGCGGGTGAGTGCGTCACTGAGGTGGCGATAGTCGATCAGGTCGGCAAGGGCGGCCGGGGTCATCGTTGCCAGCAGCTTCCAGACGGGAAGATCGTGTCGTCGGCCGAGGAGATCCCAGCCGGCATTGACGATGGCGCCGATGGCCATGTGCACCACGCCCTTCTCTGGACCCAGCCAGCGGAAGTGGCTGTCGGCCAGCAGGGTCCGCGACAACAAACCGCGATCGTGGTCGAGTGCGTCGAGCGACAGACCGACCACCAACGGTTCGAGGGCCACGATTGCCGCCGCTTGCACGTCGTTGCCCCGTCCGATGGTGAACGCCAGGCCATGGCCGACCTCGCCATTGGAACCGATCAGGGTGACGTACGCGGCCGAGTAGTCGGGATCGAGGTTCATTGCGTCGGAACCGTGGGATCCCAGCGATGTGGGGAAGCGGACGTCGGCGACCTCGATCCGTTCGATCGTTGGCGATCTCACTTCTCGCCGACGTTGCGTGCTCTGCGGGCTGCTTCGGCGTTGATCATGGTTCCTCGTTCGAGACGGTGGTCAGCGACATCGCTCGCTCCGACGGCAGCGCCCAATTGCGACCGTACCAGCAGGAGCCAGACCGGGTTGGGCCAACGATCGCCGGTGCCAAGCCGATCGATTGCTGTTTCGCCGCTGGCTGTTTGCTCGGAGTGCTGTTCGGTCGGGGTGTTGTGTGCTTGCATGGGACGATGGCACCAAAACCTTTTGCTGATCTGGTCGATGCTCTCGTGCGTGTTCCCCTGCTTGCCGAGTGTTCTCGCAAAGAGGTCGAGTCGCTGGTCAAGGCGGGCAAGACCGTATCGAAGTCGGCCGGGTCCACCATTCTCGAAGAGGGCTCGAAAGGCGTCGCCTTTTTCCTCATTCTCGACGGACAGGTCGACATTCGCCGTGGCGAGCGCCCGCTGGCCCGGTTGATGACGGGCGACTTCTTCGGCGAATCGGCGTTGCTCTCGGACCAGCCACGCAACGCATCGGGCGTGGCAGCAACCGACGTCGAGTTGTTCACCCTCACGTCGTGGGCCTTCAAGGGCATCCTGCTCGGCAACGCCAAGATCGCCTACGGGGTCGCCCGATCACTCGCCGCCAGAGTCGAACAATCCTGAGCTGTCGACGATCCGTGGCCAGTACGAGCTGCGTCGGCACAGAGTGTGCTTGGCTGTACAGATGGCGACCAAACGTTTGGCAAGACCGTGAACAAATTCAACAGAACCTCGATCATCGGAATCGTCGCCAGCTTGGTCATCGGCGTGCTCATTGCGCTGGCCGGTAGCCAGGGAAGCGCCGAGATCGGGGGCTTTCCGGTGTTCGCACTCTGCGCTGTCATTGCGTTCTCGATCCAGTTCATTGCTTTCGTGCCCTCATATCTCGCTCGCACCGAGCACTACTACGACCTCACTGGAAGCTTCACGTACCTGACTGTCACGATCATTGCGCTCTTGGCTTCTGAGGATCTCGATGCAAGAGCGGTCATCGTTGCGTTGCTCGTCGTGGTGTGGGCCGGCCGTCTCGGCACCTTTTTGTTCCGCCGGGTGAAGCGTGACGGTGGCGATGGCCGCTTCGACAAGATCAAACACGACCCGCTGCGCTTCGGAATGATGTGGTCGATCCAGGGACTGTGGGTCTTTCTCACCGTTGCCTGCGCTCTGTCGATCATCACTGGCTCCGAACGCCAGTCGTTCGATGTGTTCGCCGCCCTCGGACTGGCAATGTGGCTCGCCGGATTCGCCATCGAGGTCACCGCCGACAACCAGAAGAGCGCCTTCCGAGCAGAGCCGGCCAACAAGGGCCGCTTCATCGACGTTGGGATGTGGGCCTGGTCGCGCCATCCCAACTACTTCGGCGAGATCCTGCTGTGGAGTGGTGTCGCCGTGATTGCCATCCCGATCCTGTCCGGCTGGCGCTGGGTGATGCTGATCTCACCGGTGTTCGTGTACGTGCTGCTGACCCGCATCAGTGGCGTACCGATGCTCGAGGCTCGGGGCAAGAAGCGATGGGGTGACGAGCCCGCGTATCAGGACTACAAGCGTCGCACCCCGGCGCTCATGCTCCGTCCACCGCGGAAGGCGTCATGACCTGAAAGCCGGCCATCATGCTCGACATCGGGCGCGATGCCGCCAGTCACCTTGGCTTTGGTTCCGGGGTCCACGTTTGTCTGGGGCCTTCACTCGCCCGGCTGCCTTCCTGAACATCAGCTTCCTGAACGCCTCGTCGGGCCAGGTTGCTCCGCCCCGAGGTGGCGGAACCAACTCGTTCGGTTGTCACCCCTTCTGAAAGTTGTTAGGGTCTCCTAACTATGACGATCCAACAGCCCAAACAACGATCCACCAAACACCTCGCTGCTCTGTTCGCCGGGGCGCTCGCGTTAGCCTCCTGCAGTGGTAGCAGTAGCAGTGATGGTGCCAGTAGCAGCGAGGGTGAGGGCACGACCGCTGACGCCGGCATCGTCACCGTGTACACCGGTCGACACTATGGCATCGAGCCGGTGTTCGAGGAGTTCACCTCGGCAACCGGCATCGAGGTCCGCTTCACGACCGGCAATGATCCCGAGCTGCGAGAGCGTCTGTTGGCCGAGGGAGCCAACACCCCGGCCGACGTGATGATGGCCGCCGACGCCGCCAACATCGAACTCGCCGCTGCTGCCGGACTCCTCGCCCCGATCAGCAGTGAGGTGCTGGAATCGACGATTCCAGAGGAACTGCGGAGCGCAAGCGGGGAGTGGTTCGCGCTGAGCACGCGCGCTCGTGTGATCATCTCGAGCACCGAGCGAGTCGATGATCCGCCAACGACCTACGCCGGCGTCGGCGACCCAGCCTGGAACGGCCGTCTCTGCCTGCGCCCGAGTACGCACCCGTACACCCAGTCGCTCGTCGCAAGCCTGGTGATCGCCGAGGGTGAGGAGCGGGCAACCGAAATCGTCCAGTCGTGGGTCGACAACGATCCGCTGTACATCAACAGTGACACCGACATCTACAACGCCGTCGCTGATGGCGAGTGTGACATCGCACTTGCGAACACGTATTACTTCGGTCGCCTGCTCAGTGAGGACCCGTTGTTCCCGGTCGAAATCGTATGGCCCGAGCAGGATGGACGTGGTGCCCATGTCAACATCAGCACCGCTGCGGTCACCGCGAACGCCCCAAATCCCGAGGACGCTCAGGCATTGATCGAGTGGCTCGCCACCGATGGTCAGGCTCAGTTCGCCAACGTCAACTTCGAATACCCGGCAGATCCGTCGGTGGCACCTGATCCGATCGTCGCCGGCTGGGGGGACTACGAAGCCGACCTCGGCGCCATCCGCGAACTCGGAGCGAATCAGCCGATCGCGGTCGAGATCCTCAGCACCACCGGTTACGAGTGAGCGCGATCGGGTCGGCCCGAGCCGGCGAGTTCGCACGACGGGTCGGGCCGACCTCGACCAACGCCCTGGTGGTTGCCGTCGTCGTCGGCGCCGCCGTCCCGGTGCTCGTCATCATGTGGTCCATCGTCCAACCGAGTACCGAGGTGTGGCGAGAACTGTGGACGACACGGCTGCCGGGCATGCTCCGCGATACCGCAACCTTGCTCATCTCCGTGCTCGCCGGCACGCTGGTGCTCGGAACCGGTTTGGCCTGGCTCGTCACCGCGTATCGCTTTCCCGGGCAACGGATACTCGGTTGGTTGCTGGTGACACCGCTCGCCATTCCCGGGTACGTACTCGGGTTCGTCTGGCTCGACACGCTTCAGGGCCCCTTGGGCGCCCGTGGCGTCCGCTCGATCTGGCTCTGCGCCCTCGTGCTCATCTTGACCCTGTATCCCTACGTCTACATCTTCGCTCGGGCGGCTTTCAGGGAGCAGTCGCAGCATGTTGTCGATGTCGCTCGGAATCTCGGCTGCTCTCGAAGGCAGACCTTCTGGCGTGTGGTGTTGCCAATGGCTCGACCATCGCTGGCCGGCGGCGCCGCACTCGTTGGGATGGAGGTGCTGACCGACGTAGGCACCGTCCGGCTCTTCAACGTCTCGACCGTTGCCGATGGCGTGCTGCGGGTGTGGTTCGGCACCGGCGATCGCAACGCTGCCGCGGAACTGTCGGTCCTGCTCATCGGGATCGCGGTGGTGCTGATCGCAGTCGAGCGTCTCGCTCGCGGACGTGCTCGCTACACCCAACGCGGGGATCGCCAGGGACTCACACCGCTGCGACTCCGAGGCTCCGGCGCGCTCGTTGCGCTGATGATTGGCTGGGGTGTCTTTGCGATCGGGATCGCGCTTCCCCTCGCTCGCCTGATCACCTGGGCCCGTGAAGCACAACGCACCCAGCAGACGGTCACCGTTGCCGGCGACCTCAGCTTTCACCTTCTCGCGTCACTGCGAATCGCCGGGTTGGCAACCGTTGTTTGCCTCGGCCTTGGTTTGCTACTGGCGGCTGGGCTGCAACGCGGACGTCGCCGCGACCGCGGTGCTGCCCGGCTTGCCACTCTCGGCTACGCCGTTCCCGGCCCCGTTGTTGCCCTCGGGGTACTCATCACGCTGGCGGCGCTCGATCGAACCGGATGGTTGCCCAACGGCTGGCTGCTCGTTGGATCACTGGTCGGTCTCGTCTATGCGCTCGCCGTGAGGTTCGTTGCGGTCACCTACCAAGGGATCGAGGCGAGCCTTGCCAAGGTGTCGCCATCGGTCGTCGGCAGCGCTCGCACGCTGGGTGCTGGGCGCACTCGGGTCGCCGCCCGAGTGCAGTTGCCCCTGGCGGCGGCAGGCATCGTCGCCGCTGCTGTCCTCGTGGCGATCGACACGCTCAAGGAGCTCCCGATCACGTTGTTGCTTCGCCCCTTCGGGACCGACACGCTGCCCATCTGGGTTTGGCAGGCAACATCGGAGAGCTTGTGGGTGCAGGCCGCTGTGCCTTCGCTGGCCATCGTCGCCGTG
>JBBQUN010000293.1:0-5720 GCA_038212405.1 Acidimicrobiales bacterium
GGCGAAGATCGCCATGCCCACCTTGCTCATCACCAGCCGGAATGACCATGTCGTTGCCCCTGAAGCCAGCGATTTCATCGCCGACCGCATCACGGCCGAGGCCAAACGCCTCTGGCTCGATGACAGCTTCCACGTCGCCACTCTCGATCACGATGAGCAACGCATCATCGATGCGCTGACATCAATGATCGAGCGCATCGATGATTGAACGCGACAGTCGCAACAGCTGAGACCACCGCATCCGGAGGCCCAATACGGGAGGTGGATCGGAAAACCATGCTCCGAGAACAACCACGCTCCCAGAAAAACCATGCGCCCAAAACAGCGTTGGGCGACCGCGAAAGCGGTCGCCCAACGCCATCTCGTGGTTGTCAGTGCGCTCTAGACGGCGAGCAAGTCGCGTGCGCCGGTGTCGGAACTGGGGTGTCGAAGCTTCGACATGGCCCGAGCTTCGATCTGCCGGATGCGGTCCCTGGTGAGGTTGAAGTACTCCCCGACCTCTTCCAAGGTACGCGGTTCCCCTCGGTCGAGACCGAACCGCAGTTTGAGGATCTCTCGCTCGCGCTCGTCGAGTGGGGCGAGCAACCTCGCGATCTCCTCGGGCAAGAGCGCCGTAGCCGCAACTTCGAAAGGTGAGTCAGCCGAGCGATCTTCGACGACATCGCCGAGCTCGGCATCGCCATCTTCACGAAGTGGTTCTGACAGCGACAAAGGCTCTGCAGCGAACCGCAAGGCCTCGGTGACCTTCTCTTCGGTCATCTCGACTTCGGCTGCCAGTTCGGTGAGCGTGGCGGGGCGACCATACTTGAGCTCGAGGCGAGCTCGAGCCTTTTGCAGGCGGGCAAGCGTGTCGCCAGCGTGCACCGGGAGACGAATGGTGCGTCCCGTGTTGGCGATGCCGCGCGTGATGGCTTGGCGAATCCACCAGGTCGCATAGGTCGAGAACTTGAACCCCTTGCGCCAGTCGAACTTCTCGACGGCGTGCATCAAACCCAGGTTGCCTTCCTGGATCAGATCGAGAAGCGGCAATCCCGACGCCTGATATTTCTTGGCAATCGACACGACGAGTCGAAGGTTGGACTGCACGAACGTCCGCTCAGCCTCACGACCTTTCCGAATCGCTCGGTTGAGTTCGCGTTTACGAGTCGGCGTCGAGGCCGGATCTGCTTCAAGGGCTTCCGCCGCCTCTTTGCCGGCCTCGATGGCCTGCGCAAGACGTACTTCGTCTTCCTTGGTGAGCAGTGGATACTGCCCAATATCGGTGAGGTACAGACGGACGAGATCTTCCTCGTCTCGTTCTACTCGCTCCTTGGCCAAGGATTCCAACCTCTCGTTTCTGCCGGCGCCGAGTGCAAAACCCGCCATGTCAGAGGGTATCGACTACCAGCAACAGTTGTGGTATCGCATCGTATCGAAGCTGAAGTAACGCCCGATGAGTGATGCACATTGTTGAGTCGGCGTCCCAAGCCGGGTACTTGAGCAACGATTACATCATCATTCGTTGACACCAGAGGAGACGTCGGTCACGGTCGCGCTCTCGCCAGCCTGGCGGGTAAATGACCGTTTCCCTCAGGTTTGGGGCAGATCATGTCGGATACGTCCGGTTGTTTGGGGCGCAAGGTGGCTGTCATCGAGACGGACCCGAGTCATCGCTCGGCCCGAACGAGCTCACCGAACCTGGACCGGTGACGCCTCCCGAAACCAGCATGAGCTTCTCGAAGTACGCCTGGTGATGAGCGGCACGGTCGACATCGTCAGCATTCTCGATGAGCGATTGGATCATCATTTCTCCATCGCGCCACTCCTCGATGTCGTCGGCAAGCGCCAGCTCGAGGGAGCGAATCGTCGGTGCGTCAGTGATCGTGGCCGTGTTGTTTCGATGAAACGTGTACGCCGCGATCAGGTGTGGGAGCAACACCCGATACATCCCGACGAGCTTTGCCAGTGTGTCATCGAGCCGCTCGGCGTCGGCGAGCGCGTCCATGAACGTGGCGAGTTCGGCGTTGGGCGCCATGGTCAGACGGGCGGGGTCCATCTCTCGCAGTTGCGGTAGGCGCTTGTGCCAAAGCTCGGCGTGAAACGCGTGGTGATAACAATGCGTGCCAAGTCGCAGCTTCACGTCGAGTTCAGGAACCGAAGCAACCCAGCTGCCGAGCAGCTCGAAGATGGCCATCTCGACCCATTTGTAGTTTCCGACACGCCGAGCGGTCTCCTCGACCGAGAAACGACCAGGCAGTTCGTTGCGCTCCCATGGCGCTCGCTCCGACCGTGATGAGAAAACCTCTGCCATTGCGCACCTTTCGATCTCGAACCGCTGAACGTAGCCCGTTACCGCCCGTTGGTGCTCCAGTGCCACGGCTCGGACGGCAGATTGTAGAAGCCGTAACTCGCAGCGTTGGATGCCAGCCACTGGTAGGCAGGGCTCGATCGGCTGTTGATGATGCGCCCGCCGTAGGTGAAGTCGACGGCTCTGCCCTGCTCATGCATCGAACTACCCGGTCGCGCCGTTGGTGGACGACAACTGCTCGAAGGCATTTCATAGATGGCGTAGTTGGAGGTACCGCAGTTGTTCCTGCGAACTGCGATCTGTCCGGCGGGATCACGGAACCCTCCGCCGGCAAGCTCGACCCCAGCAGCCGAAGCTGCCGACAGCATGGACTCGAGATTGTCAGCGATCGAGTTGTGCACCTGGATTCCGCGGACACTGACGATGTCACCCGAACTCACCGTGCCACCGCCACCGCCACCGCCACCGCCACCGCCACCGCCACTCGGGGCACGGGGCGCTGCCGCCGCAGCTTCGGCCGCACGCTTTTTTGCCAACTCCGCCGCAAGGCGATTGACTTCGACTTGTTCCTTCGATGCCAGTTCCGCATCGAGCTGCTGGATGGATGCCAACTCCGACAGCTCATGATCGAGCCGGTCCTCTGCTTCGGCCGTCAGCGTCGCCTGAGCGTCTCGTGCATCAGCGAGCACGCCGAGCTCTTCCGCCATCTGGTTGCGCAACGCTTCAGCCTCGAGCGCCGCATCGCCAGCAACGGCTCGCTCGACGACGAGGTCTTCCTCAGCCGCTCGGAGTCGTTCCTCGAGATCGACCTCTCCCTGGGTGACGTCTTGCACCAACGTCTGCATGCGCACCGCTTGGGTGATGTCGTTCGAGTCGAGCAGAACCGAGTCGGTGTCGCCTTGCGACATGAACGAGTTGATGGCGCGACCAGCGAGTTGCTCTCGTAGCAGCGTGATCTCTTTCTCCTTGTCGACCACGGCCTGCTCGGACTCAGCCAAACGAGCTTCGGCATCGGCCAAGCTGCGTTCAGCGTCGGCAACTCGGTTCTCTTGTGCGGTCACGTTGGCCTGAACCGCAGCGAGCGCCTCGGTCAGTTCATCGACCTCGGCTTCGACCACATTGACTTGCTGAGCCTGCTCGGCCTTCTCTGCCTGGGCCTGACGACGCTCCTCACGGATCGACTCGAGGTCGCTGGATGTCTGGGCTTGCGACGGCGAAGAAAGCGACGCGAGACCAAGGGCCATCGCCACCAAAGCGGCTCGGCGTTTCGAAGAGAAGTGCTGTTGAGTCATCGCTCGGGCCACCGTACTCGCCAAGATGCAGTACCGGTAGCGCGCCGGGTAGGGCTCCTCAGCGCCGCTCCCGACCGACAAACAGGGGTTGGGTCGCTCGACGACATCACTAGCCGCGATAGCGATTCGTGATGGGAACTCGCCGGTCGCGCCCGAAGGCCTTCACCGAAATGCGGATGCCTGGAGGGCTCTGACGTCGCTTGTATTCGGCGAGATCGACCAGGCGAGTGATGCGGTTGACGATGGCGGCGTCGTGCCCGCGCTCGATGAGTTCGCTCGCCGTCAGATCATCCTCGACGTAGCCGGCCAGGATGGCATCGAGCACGTCATAGGGAGGAAGACTCTGGTCGTCTCGCTGGTCGGGGCGTAGCTCGGCCGAAGGCGGCTTGTCGATCACGTTGTTCGGGACGATTTCGATCCCGGCCGTCTCGTTGCGCCACCGAGCCAACTCGTACAGTCGAGTCTTGAAGACGTCCTTGATGACTGCGAACCCGCCGGCGGTGTCGCCATAGAGCGTCGAATAGCCAACACCCACCTCGCTCTTGTTACCGGTGGTGAGGATCATCCATCCCAGCTTGTTCGACAGGCCCATCATGAGCACACCGCGAATACGCGACTGGAGGTTCTCTTCGGTCGTATCGAGTTCTCGGTCGCCGAAGGACGGGGCCAGCATGTCGAGCAGGGCGGCGTGGGCTGGTTCGATGGCGATGGTTCGGTAGTCGACGCCCAAGGTCTCGCACATCGTGACCGAATCCGATACCGAGTGATCGCTCGAGAATCTGGACGGCATCAGCACCGCGTGCACGCGGTCGGCACCCACTGCCTCGACCGCAATGGCAACGACCATCGACGAGTCGATACCACCCGACAGTGCGACACCGACCTGGGTGAAGCCGTTCTTGAGAACGTAATCGCGGGTGCCGAGAACGAGCGCCTGCCAGATCTCGGCGTTCTCATCGAGCAGTTCGATCATTGGCGGAACGAGCGGCGGTCCGACGAGCGGCTCGTGCTTCGACAATTCGATGACCGGGAGGGCCGGAACCGGAAGCTCCTGTCCCCGAGGGTCGAGCCGTCGCTTGCGATAGGTCGGGATGACCTCGATGTCGCACACCAGGACCTGCTCTTCGAACTGGGCACCTCGAGCGATCAGACGGCCCTCGTGATCAAAGATCACCGAGCCACCATCGAAGATCAGCTCGTCTTGGCCACCAACCTGGTTCGCATAGACCAGCGCACAAGAACTGTCGGCTGAACGACTACTCATGAGCACGTCTCGCTCGAGCGCCTTACCAGCGTGGTAAGGACTGCCGTTCGGCACCAGCATGACTTCAGCCCCACCGGCAGCCTGCTCGTGCATTGGACCGGTCGGGCTCCATACGTCTTCACAAATGGCAATGCCGACCTTCACGCCCCTGATCTCGACCAGTTGGTAGGGGTCGGTTCCAGGGGTGAAGTAGCGCCGCTCATCGAACACGCTGTAGTTGGGAAGAAGCCGCTTGTGATAGGTGAGAACCTGCTCGCCGTTCGCGCACAGCACCGCCGTGTTGAAGATGTCACGACCACCCTCGACAGTCCCGATGAGCGCGGCGCACGAGCCGGTGCGAGCAGCCACCCGAGCAACGGCCGCTTCGCAAGCAGCAACGAAACCCGGCTTCAACACGAGGTCTTCGGGTGGGTAGCCGCACACCGACAACTCGGGGAAGACCGCAACATCGGCCCCCGCCCGTTCGGCCTCATCGAGCCGATCGATGATGCGAGCGACGTTGCCGTCGATATCACCCATCACCGCATTGATCTGGCAAACCGCAACCCGCAACCTTCGCATCCGACGGAGTGTAGGAGGTACGTCGTCACAGGGTTGCTGCCAGGTGCACGGGGATCACTCGGTCCCGCTGGACCTGGCTGCACCGGGTCGGGTGCCATCCAGCACCCGACCCCCGGTGCCAAACGGCTCGGTCAGCTCTCGGCGTCGGCTGGCGCCTCATCGACACCGGCGCCACCCGGGCGTCCCTCCCGGCCGTGACCGCCATGGCCCGAACCATCGCCCAGCGGTCGAACGCCATCGAGGCGATCCTGGATCCGTTCCGCAAGATCAGCCTGTTTCTCGGCTGCCTCATCGGCGTCGATTCGACCCTCAGCCA
>JBBQUN010000294.1:0-5663 GCA_038212405.1 Acidimicrobiales bacterium
GCAAAGCAGACGCACCTACACTTCGAGCTGCCGTTCCGGTCCATCGATCGAGGAGTGCCCAACATCAACGATCGAGAGATGCCGACCGTCATCGTCGCCCGCACGGCGCGTCCCGGGCTCGAACGCGAGTTCGAGCGCTGGTTGCGGCGCATCACCGATACCGCCGCAAGAGCGCCAGGCCACATTGGCAGTGATCTGCAGCCGCCCGGACCACAACATCCCGACGAGTGGGTGATCGTCTATCAGTTCGCCGATCAGTCGTTCCTCGACGAGTGGATCGAATCACCGGTGCGCGCCGCGCTGCTCGCCGAAGGCTCAGAGCTCACCGACGGCGACGCTCGGGTCCAGCACCTCGCAATGGGGGCCGGCGAGGACCCGGTCACCGCCGTCGCATCGTTCCGAGTCCGAGCGGGCCACGACGAAGCATTCGAGCGGGACTTCGCCGAGGTCATCGAGTCGATCGAACGATTCGACGGGTTCCTCAGGGCGCAGCTGTTCCCGCCGGTCGAAGGTGTGCAGGATGAGACCGTGATCGTCTTCTCATTCCGATCCCGAGAGCAGCTCGACGTGTGGCTTGCATCAGAGGACCGACAACGAGTTCTGGCCGGCCTCGACCACCACATCGACGGCGAACGTCAGGTGAACGTCGTCGGCGGATTCGGTGGCTGGTTCAGTCTCGGAGACGCCGGGGTGAAGACGTGGAAACAGGCAGCCGTGGTTTTGTTGGCGCTCTATCCGACGGTCCTGGCGCTGAACGAGATCCTTGGCTGGCTCATCCCGGATGTGCCCTACCTACTGGTCATCCTCATCGGGAACATCCTGAGCGTCGCCCTCCTCAGCTGGGTTCTCATGCCCCGCCTCACGAGCGTGCTCGACCGTTGGCTCCGCCGGTAGATCTGAGTCGTGCGCTTCGTAGCGAGCGACGGCCAACGATGGCAGAGACGTCCCTCGGCCACGAGGGCCCGAATCGCCCGGACTCGTCGAGGGCGTCCTGGTATTCGAGTTGGGCTTTGCGGACGTTTGGTTCTCGACCCTGCTCGTCTCGATTAGCGTCGGGCCCATGCCTGAACCAACGACCCTGTTCGACGTGATGTACAACTGCCGGGCAATGCGCAGGCTCGACACTCGCGAGGTGCCCGAAGCCGACCTGCTCAAGTTGGTCGACGCAGCGAACCAGGCGGCGAGCGGCGGGAACCAGCAGAAGGGTCGCTGGCTCATCGTGCGAGACGCTGCGCAGAAGAAGGCCATCGCTCAGCTCAACTACGAGGTGAGCCACGACTTCGTGCAAGCCCGGATCGATCGCGGTGAAGAGCTACCGCACCACGATCAGGCAGCGCGCGCCCGCATGCTCGAGTCGGTCCTCTACCTGGCCGAACACATGCACACGTATCCAGCCCTCATCGTGGCATGCCTCGAATTCGATGAGCGCCCCGAGAACATCGCCTCGATGGGCGGCTCGATCTGGCCCGGCGTGCAGAATCTCCTGCTCGCAGCCCGGGCCATTGGCCTCGGCGCCGTGCCTACCTCCTACGCCATCAATCGTCGGGAAGAGTTCGAAGCGATCCTCGAACTGCCAGAAACGATGGCAGCCTACGCACTCGTACCCGTTGGCTATCCCCTCGGCAACTTCGGTCCCGTCAAGCGACGACCGGTCGAGGACATCGTCCGCTTCGACCGCTGGTCCTGAACTGGCCATCCGGTGTTGATGCGACAGCCCTCGGCGACATCGCCATCAGTCGATCGTCGATCAACTCTTGGCGCTCAAACCGCCGGCACCGATTCCCAGGGGCGCACTCTTGCCTCCGGCCCGTGCCTTTGCGACAACGTCGCGCAGGGTGAAGGGCGCTTCGAGTTCTTCGGCTGGTGAGTTCGGTCCGAGCTCACCAACGCGCACGTATTCGCCCCGATCGGCAGCAAGCCGAAAGTCAACGAGTGCCCCGGCAGCTTCGCCGGATCGGCCTGCAGCACCGAAACCGTGCCCTTCGTTCGTCTGGCCGTAGGTCGCAGCCTGGAAGCCCATGCGATGCAAGAGCTTTTGTGAGGCTCGCTCGAGCACCTCGGGACGAACCGACAGCATCCAGTTCTCCTGCTGACGTAACCAGCCGACTTGCATGCCGTTCAGCATCACGATGCGCGGTGCATCGGTGTGATTGATCCCCGTGCCATGGAGGAGGCGTCCGTCGATGATCACGATCGTTCCCGCCTCGGCGTCGACGTTGATGGCCGGCGGAAGCTTGCCAACGGGCTGACCGGTGCGGGCGGCGTCGGCGAGCACGCGATGGCTGCCGGGGATCAGGAGCGTCCCGCCTGTTCGCTCGTCGATGTCAGTGAGCGGAGTCAAGACGTTGACCGTCAACGGGTGGCGTGACTCAGGCGCAAGACCTTGGTCTTGATGGAGGGCTTGTGGAACTCCGCCCCGCAAAGCAATAGCGGCGATCAACGATGTACAGATCCAACCGGGGCCGAGAGCCTCGTCGACCAGCTGTTCCACGAGCGCTCCGCCCTGCACCACGCTCGGGTCCTGCTCGATCAATGCCTCGAAGCATCGACCCTTGTTCACACAGCAGTTGACGTTCTGGCCGCTTTGCGTCTTCTGCGCGATGCCGGCGAGCCGCTCACCCTCGGCTTGTTCGAGCACTCGCTCGTGGAGGACGGCGACCTGATCCAGGGCGATCGCCCCTTCGACCTTGCAATATCCCCATTCGACGAAGTCGCGGCGCAGCCGGTCGATGTCTCGTGTGGCGACCGGCAGATCGACGCCGGCCCAGTCCGGGTGCTTCGCTCCGGTCGTGGTGTCATAGTACGAACCAGGCCGGAACTCCCACTGTCCCCACTCGGTGCTGCGCTTGGGTGGCACGAAGTAGATCTCGGGGTTGTTGGCCAGCACCGATGCCATCGGCTCACGCGAGGTCACCTCGTCGTGATACATCCGACGCTCCGCTGAAACGTTTGCACGCACGGTCTCCGGATCGAACTCTTCGGGGAGGGAACTGGATCGACTCATGCGGTCAGTCTTCACTACCGGGCGGCCCGTGGCGAACGCGCCGACTCCACCCTGGTGAGTGCGAGACGCGGAGCCGGAAACTAGGGTTGGCCGCTCGACCCAAGGAGTCAAAGATGATCAAAGTCAGCGTGATGTACCCCAAGACCGAGGGCGCTTCGTTCGACATGGAGTACTACAAGACGAAGCACTTCGAGATCGTCGACCGGACCATGAAGCCCGCCAAGTGGGAGATCGACTCCGGCGTCAACGGCCCATACGAATGCATGGCACATCTGTACTTCGACTCGATGGAGGCCATGCAAGCCGGGATGGGCGAAGCGGCCGAAGCCCAGGCCGACGTTGTGAACTTCACCACGATTCAGTCGGTCGCGCAGATTTCCAACGTCGTCGAGGTCTGAGGACGCGACCTCTCAGGACCCGTTCGCAGCGCGAACGGCGGGCATCACCACGGTGAGGTACGCCTCGAGTGCTTCGGCGTCGAACGGAGCACGAAGGGCAATGTTGACCATGTCGGCGCCAGCGTCGATGTAGCGCTGCACCGTTTCGATCGCCTGTTGCGGCGTGCCACCAACGGCGCCGCCCTTCACCCGCTCGGCCCGATCGCCCCACTGCGCGACAAGCGCTTGTTCGGCCCGGTCGGCGCTGGACTGGTCGGCGCCCATCATGAACACCAGATTGACCGAACGCTCGATCGATCCGGGGTCACGGTCGACCTTCTCGCACCAGGAATCGAGCACACCGTTGAGGCGGGCGAATTCGTCGGGCGCTACGTAGGCGGCGTTCCAGCCGTTGGCGTTGGCCGCCACGGTTCGCAGCGTCCGCTTCTCGCCGACGCCACCGATCCAGAGCGGCAGGTGGCCACGGACCGGAGGCGGAAGACACGACGCATCGTCGGCCCGAAAATGGGTGCCGGTGAAGGTAGTGCGGTCTTGGGTGAGCAGGCTGGTGATGAGCTCGGTTGCCTCGTCGAGCATGTCGAGACGGGTGCCGGCCGATGGGAAGTCATAGCCGTACGCCTTGGCCTCGGACTCGTGCCAGCCGGCGCCGATGCCAAGCTCGAAGCGGCCGCCCGAGATGTGATCGATGGTGACCGCTGCCTTGGCGAGGAGGCCGGGATTGCGGTAGCCGACGTAGAACACCAGGCAACCCAACCGGGCGTTGGTGGTGTCGGCCGCGAGGGCGCCCAACGTTGCAACCGCCTCGAAGTGGGGGAGCGTGCCGCCAGCGGGTGGCGCCTCGTAGATATGGTCCCAAGCCGAGATCCAGTCGCATCCTGCTTGGTCGAGGCGACGCCACAGCGCCCGCATCTCGTCCATGGTCATGTTCTGCTGACCAACGTGGGCTCCGAGTGACAACGGAAAGTGACTCATCGGGGGATGCTTGCACCCGCAGTGACCGTGATCCAATTTGCATCGCATGTTGGTGCCGCATGTTGGTGTCATGCCATCGCCGTTGCGCCAGATTGTCGGAGCGTCAGCCAGTCTCATGACCCAGTGGAACGGCCGTCGCCGTCGACGGCAGCGCGATCTCACCCGCCTGGCCCTCGACGTCGTCGGGTGAGTTGGTAACAGCGGATCCTGCGGCGGTGACCATGGCCGCGATCGGAACGGCGACGAACGCGCCGACGATGCCGGCCAAGGCTCCGCCGATACCAAGGACGACCAGGATCACGGCGGGGTGCAGGCTCACCTGACGGCGCATGACGATCGGCAACACGATGTCGCCTTCGACCTGTTGGATGATCAGGGTGGCCACGGCAATGAAGATGGCATCACGTGGACCATTGGCGATGAGGGCTACGACGGTCGATAGGGCACCGGCCGCAGTGGCACCGACGATGGGAAAGAACGCAGCAAAGAACGTCAGGATGACGAGCGGGGCCAAGAGGGGAACTCCGATCACCCAAAGGGCAACCCCGATCAGGAGGGCATCGACGAAACCGGTGATCGCCACCCCACGCGTGTACGCCGACAGCGAATCGAACGCAGCCCGACCACCCTCGTCGATCGATGCGGCCCGGCCTGGTTCGAAGCGGCCGGTGATCCATGACCACATGGAAGGACCATCTTTGAGGAAGAAGAAGAACAGGACCACACTCAGGAGCGTCCCACCCACGATTTCGACGGCGATCATGGCGCGAGCGATCCCGATCGAGCGGATACCGCCGATCAAAGCGTCCTCGGCGCTGCTCTGTAGGTCGTCGATCTCTGTGTCGCTCAGGCCGGCGGGTCCGGTACGGAGCCAATCACGGCTTTCGTCATACACCTGGTCCCAGTCCGTGCCGTTGGTGAGTTCGGAGCCGATGGAAGCGGAAACGAAATATCCGACCCCGAAGAGCAGACCGAACACCGCAAGGATCGTGATCCACGCCGCAAGGATGCGAGGAACCCTTCGCTGCACCAAGAACGATACGAACGGCCAGCCGAGGGCGGCGAGCAGAAGAGCGATGAGTACGGGAAGGAACACCACCCGGAGCGTGCTGACCATCCACAGTGCGGCGAGGATTCCGACCCCGACGATCAGTAAACGCCACGTCCAGCCCGATGCCCGTAGCAGCCACGAAGGAACCACCCAGTCGGAATGGGCGGACGTGGCCCCACCGAGGTGGAGTGCCCCTCGGATCGAGGGTGGGTTCTGGTCGGCGGCTTCAGGTTCGGGA
>JBBQUN010000295.1:0-5617 GCA_038212405.1 Acidimicrobiales bacterium
ACCGCTGTTCAAGAGCGCCTTGGACTGGAGCCCTTCGCGATCACTCATCAAGGCATCGGTGAACGACGAGCTCCAGCCCGGTTCGGGGCGCCACGCCGCGACCTTGGCCATTCGGTGATGTTCGGACCGATCGAGCCCGATGTGGAAGTCGGCACCGAGCGGCTCGGCAATCTGAGTGCGGAAGAACGTGCCCAGGCTCATGCCCGACACTCGACGCACGACCTCGCCAACCGTCCAGCCGAAGGTGAGCATGTGATAACCGTTGGCTTCGCCTGGCGTCCACCACGGCTCGGTTGCTTCCAGCGCTCCGACCATGACATCCCAGTCGACGCAGTCGTGGGGGCCGAGGGGCCGGCGGATCGCCGGTAGTCCGAGCGAATGGTCGAGCGCCATTCGGATCGTGGTTGGACCCGCTGACCCCGACACGTTGGCCGCCAGCAGCTCGGGCCAGACGTCGGCCATGGGAGCGTCGAGATCGACCTCGCCCCGGTCGGCGAGCAGGTGGAGGCACGCAGCCGTCGCCGCCTTGGTGCAAGAGAACACCGTGACGAGTGTGTCGACCTGCCAGGGGATTGGGTCTTGTCCCTCTTTCAGTGCTGCGGTGACCCCACCCCACAAGTCAACGACTCGCTCGCCATCGACCATGACAACGACGCTGGCACCCAGTTCGCCACGTTCGGCGAAGTTGCGTTCGAATTCCTCACGGACGGCGCTGAAGTCGGAAAGGATGGTGCCCTGCACCAGCACTGTGTCGTCGGAGGTCGAAGGATCGTTGGTGCTCATTGGCGCACCCTATTGGAACGCTACCGATCGCTCCAGCCCGACGCCGATCGCCAGGTCGACCGCGGCTGTTGGGGTCGGGGCGTCGGATCGAACCTCGATCGATGTGACCGAGGTCGCATGGTCACCGAGGTGTTGCCGTTTCAGCACCCGATGTTCACCTTGGCCCCCCTGGCGGTTCACTTCGTCCTCCTAGCCTCATTGGAGTCGGGCAGGACCTGACGAAGAAACCAAGACCTAGGAGAGGTTCACCATGACCAACTCGAGTGCCCAAGGCGGGCGCTTCCTGAAGATCACTTCGCTGCTTGCTGCGCTGGCGCTCACCGCCGCTGCCTGTGGCAGCGATTCCGACACCGCAACCGACGCTGGCGACACCGAAACGACCGAGGCCGGGACCGAAACCACTGATGCTGAAGAGTCAGGCGACGATGCAGACGCCGGCGCCGACATGAGTGAACTGTCGGGCAGCGTCTTCATTTCCGGTTCGTCCACCGTCGAGCCGATCTCGATCAGGGTGGCCGAGTCGTTCGAGTCGGTGGCCCCCGATGTCATCGTCGACGTCGAAGGTCCCGGCACCGGCGACGGATTCAAGAAGTTCTGCGAGGGTGAATCCGATATCTCCGATGCCTCTCGGCCGATCAAGGACGAAGAGGCTGAAGTATGTGCCGAAGCCGGCATCGAGTTCATCGAACTCCGTGTCGCCATCGACGGCATCTCCGTGGTGACCTCGCCCGAGAACGAAGCAGTTGCCTGCTTGAATTTCGTCGACCTCTACGCCCTCGTCGGCCCGGAGTCCGAAGGCTTCTCCAAGTGGAGCGATGGCCAGACCATTGCGACGGAGCTCGGATCTGACACCGTCCTCCCCGACGCCGACCTGCTGGTGACGGCACCGGGCGCCGAGTCGGGTACCTACGACAGCTTCATCGAGATCGTTCTCGAGGATTCAGCCGAAACTCGGGAGCAGGAGGCCACGACCCGCACCGACTACAGCTCATCGGCCGATGACAACACCATCGTGTCCAACGTCGCAGCCAACCCGACCTCGTTCGGATGGGTCGGCTTCGCCTTCGCCGATCTGAACCGGGACTCGCTGAAACTGATCCCGATTGCCTCTGAGCCCGGTGGCGATTGCATCGACCCCACAGTCGAGACCATCGCTTCTGGTGAGTACCCGATCAGCCGTTCGCTCTACATCTATGTGAGCAAGAACAAGCTGGCCGAGAACCCGGCGCTTGCGGCCTACGTCGATCACTACGTGACGGTCGGTCTCGATGAGTCAGCCGCAGAGGCCGACTACGTCGAACTGGGCGATGACGCCAAGGCGGAGACCCGAGCTGCTTGGGATGCCGGACGCTGATCACGACCGCGACTCGCTGGTACAACCGGCGAGTTTCGTTGACGGCCGCTCCGAAGTGAACTTCACTTCGGAGCGGCCGTTTGTCCGACCACGAGACAAGAGAAAGCGACCATGACAGCACCAACACTCGACCCGCTCGGCGGGCTCGCAGGATCCGGTACCCGGCGCCGCAAAGAGGCACGAGTGCGTCGCACGGTGTTCTCCGCAGCGGCGGTCTCGATCCTGATCAGCGGGTTGATCGTCGCTTCACTGATCACCGAGGCGCTCCGCTTTCTCCTCGAGGTCGATTTCGCCGAACTGTGGTCCTCGAGCGGCTGGATCCCTCGCCAGAATCACTTCGACTTCATCACGATTCTCGTGGCCTCGTTGTGGGTCACCGTCATCGCCATCTTGTTCGCCGCTCCGCTCGGACTCGCCTCGGCGGTGTACCTCTCGGAGTACGCAAGGCCTCGGGTCCGATCGCTGCTCAAGCCGATCCTCGAGGTGCTGGCCGGCATCCCCTCGGTGGTGGTCGGCTACTTCGCCCTCCAGTTCATCAACCCCGACCTCGTCACCAACGTCTTCACCTCGGCCAACCGAGCCGGCAACATGATCGCTGCCGGCATCGGCGTCGGCATCTTGACGATTCCCCTGATCGCCTCGATCAGCGAAGACGCCCTCTCGTCGGTGCCGATGAACCTCCGCGAAGCCTCGGCCGGGGTCGGGGCGCGAAAGATGACCACCACGATCCGGGTGGTGATCCCGGCTGCGGTGTCCGGCCTCACCGCCGCCTTCATCATCGCCATCTCGCGAGCGATCGGCGAAACCATGGTGGTGTTCATCGCCGGCGGTGCCGCCGACAGCGCCCCCCGAGTGCTCGAACCCACCGGCGGCAGCCTGACCATGACCGCGGCAATGGCATCGGTTGCCTCCGGCACCGACAACGTGGCCGGCGTCGGCCCCACCTTCCAGAGCCTGTTCTTCGTCGGTCTGGTGCTGTTCCTCGTCACCCTCATGCTGAACGTCGTCGCCACAAGGTTCGTCAACCGTTTCCGCCAGGCCTACTAGGAGCATTTCCATGGCAACGATTCAGGTAGACGCAAAGCGCCACGTCGAGATCGGTCTGGGCAAGAAGACCGACTGGGCCGGCGCGATCTTCAAGATCAGCTTGATCGGGTCGATCCTCTTCACACTCCTCATCTTGTTGGTACTGCTGCAACAGGTGGCAACTGACGGCTGGTCTGTTCTCACCACTCGTTTCGGCGATTTCGTGAGCGGCACGCTTCGCTCCGATCCGGGCGAGGCCGGTATCAAGCAGGGTCTCCAGGGAACCTTCTGGTTGGCGATCATCACCGCCGGGGTCGCCTTCCCACTCGGTATCGGCGCCGCGATCTACCTCGAGGAATACGCCGACCGGTCCAGCCGCGTGGCTCGGTTCATCGACCTGAACATCCGCAACCTGGCAGGTGTGCCCTCGGTCGTCTACGGCATCCTCGGGCTCACCATCTTCGTGCGAGCTCTCGGGCCTCTCACCGGAGGTCCGACCCCGCTGGCCGCAGGTCTCACACTCGCCGCACTGGTGCTACCGATCGTCATCATCACCTCGGCCGAGGCGCTTCGCTCGACGCCCCAGCCACTGCGAGAAGCGGCCATTGGTGTCGGGGCGACGAAATGGGAGTCGATCAAGGACCACATCTTGCCGTATGCGGCTCCGGGCATCCTGACCGGGACGCTGCTCTCGCTGGCGCGTGCCGCCGGCGAAGCGGCGCCACTGCTGCTCGTCGGAGCGATCACCGGGCGTCTGGGTGGCAACTACGGATTGACCGACGTCAGCCAGGTCCGAGAGCGATTCACCGCCATGCCCATCGTCATCACATCCTGGGCGAAGCAGCCACAGCAAGAGTTCAAAGTCGACAACGCCGCTGCCGCGATCGTGATTCTGATCTTGTTCGTCCTCCTCCTCAATAGCGTGGCAATCCTGCTGCGCAACCGATTCGAACGAAAGCGCGCAGGGTGAGTTCAGTGAGTGATCAACGGAGTATCAACGTGACCGATCGAACAAAGCCCACCGTCGAGCAGAAGCCCTCCGACATCGAGGTGACGACGAGCAGTGTCCTCGATGTGCAGGACCTCTCGGTGTTCTACGGCGGCTTCCGGGCGGTGCGAGACGTCCAGCTGCCGATCCGTGAGCATGAGATCACAGCGATGATCGGACCGTCTGGTTGTGGGAAGTCGACCGTCTTGCGTTGCATGAACCGGATGAATGATCTGATTCCGTCGGCTCGAGTCGAGGGTCGAGTCACCTTTCGTGGTGTAGACCTCTATGATCCCCGAGTCGACGCCGTCGAAGTGCGTCGACGCGTTGGCATGGTCTTTCAGAAGCCGAACCCGTTCCCGAAGTCGATCTACGACAACATCGTCTATGGCCCCAAGATCGCCGGCGTCGCCAAGTCCGAGTTCGATGGAATCGTCGAGAACTCACTGCGAAAGGCGGCGCTGTGGGACGAAGTGAAAGATCGCCTGAAGGACTCTGCCCTTGGGTTGTCAGGTGGCCAGCAGCAGCGTCTGTGCATCGCTCGGGCCATTGCCACCAGTCCCGAAGTCTTGCTGATGGACGAGCCCTGCTCGGCGCTCGACCCGATCGCCACTGGCTTCATCGAAGATCTCATGCAGGAGATCAAGAACGAATACACGATTGTGATCGTGACGCACAACATGCAGCAGGCGGCTCGGGTCAGCGACACCACGGCGTTCTTCACTGCCGAGGTCGATTCGGAGAACGACCGTCGGACCGGTCTGCTGGTCGAGCACGATCTGACCTCGACGATCTTCTCGCACCCCTCCGACCAGCGCACCGAGAACTATGTGACCGGCCGTTTCGGTTGATGTCAGCCGAATTCGATGGTGAGGGCGATCACCAACGGTGACAGATCGCCACATGGATGATGATATCCGTTGGTGATTGGGACGAAGGAACCATTTACGAACGGCTGGATTTGTGGTGTAGTGAACCACGTACCAACTTGGCCTTGGTGGTCTCCACCAGCCGAAACCGGTGCAGTGCAACGCGCAAATAGCGACAACGAGGAACAACACAGCAAACAATAGTGTAGAGAACGGTGATGCCCTGGGCGCTCCGGTGACTCAGGGCCAAGTGCCAAGCCTGACTTGGCAGATAGGAGCGAGTTCCTGTGAGTACACGCCATCGGACCGATGCCCTTCGATCGGAAAAGGCCGACGAGATCCTTCTCCGCCCGGACAAGGTTCTGCGCTCCAAGGAACACCGCAAGGCTCGGCATCGAGCAAGCCAAGAGATGCACACCGTGGCCGATCCCGAGGCCGTGGTCTTCACCAGGCCCCAATTCGATCGTCCACCCAGAGTGAAACCAAGGGCAAAGAAGCAGCCCCGGCACTGGAAGACCAAGGCGTGGAAACGCCGTACCGTCGAGCGCCGCCGTCGCAACCTCGAGCAAATGCGTCTGCTGGAAGAAGCAGCCTGAA
>JBBQUN010000296.1:0-5603 GCA_038212405.1 Acidimicrobiales bacterium
GCCGTCGTTGGGTGCTCGTTCAGGGCATCGTTGACGACCAGGAGATGCTCGACCCGACCAGCGACAAGATGATCGAGGACGGCATGACCTACTGCGCCGAGCCCGTTCGCATTGGCGGTGCGGAAACGGTCGAGCAGCACCACGACCCGATTGGCTGCTCTTGATCGGAGCGCGTTGTCGACTTCGTCGAGGAACGCTGCGTGGTCGGCGTGTCGCGAACCGCCGACGGTTTCGCGAGTCATCGAGGTCGGGAGATGCTCCACGAAGAAGCCAACCGCCCGCTCATCTCCGGCAACGACGAGATGGAGGTCTCGGCCGTACTCATCGACGATGGCGTCGACCACATCCTTCGCGTTGTTCTCCCACGCATTCTCGGCCGTCTGTTGAAAGCGCCGCTGTGACCAGCCCCCAGGGTGCCCGCGATGAACTCGAACGTCGTCACCCTCGACCTCGGCGGTGTCGATCGGCTTGCCGACGCCATCTCGATGGAACACGTCGGCCCCGGTTCGATCGAGCAGCACGGCCAGATGTTCTTCGTCGACTTGGGCCGCAGCAAGCAACGGAAGCAGCATCGGTACCGGTTGGAGCGCGGTGGTCATGCGAGTAACCGGACGGTCCATTTCCTCGTCGAGTAGCGTCTCCTGCTCGGTGGCAACGACGACCAGCGACGCGGCGTCACTGTGCTCGTGCTGTTTCAGCGCTCGCTCCACCCGCTCGATCAGCGCTTCGTTGGCCCCTTGGTCGCTGAGCGCGGCAAGAGCGTTCTTGACGTGGATCTCCAGACGTTCCGGGGCTTGGGCATCAGCGCTCTTTGCCGGCAAAAAGACCGTCGCCATGGTTGGCCCACTGGCGTCATAGGTTTGCAGAATTCGGTCGAAGCGTTCGGTCTGGGTATTCGGACGGCTCGAGCTGTTCGTTGTCATGCCCAGCGCTGTACCCCGTCCGGCTGTTGCGAAACGTTCACAGCAGACGAAGCGCATGGTTCTGCATGGTCTTCGACTTCTGTTGCACTCAGCGCGAGCGGGCCTTGCATCAACCAGTCATCGGTCTCTGCTCTGGTCTCACTCCGCTGTGTTGAGTTCTCCAGCTGTTCACCGACACCGACAACGGCCAACCAACCAACGCCGCCAAGAGTCAGCCTTGGGTGGCAGCATCAACCGATACCGCTGCGGCATCGAGAGCCTCGGCAGTGGCTTCGGCGACATGCGATCACCAGTCGTGACATCAACGGAGCCCCGATCGCCATCGGCGGGCGAGTACTGCGCCGGCGATGGCGAGTGCCCCAAGCGTTTGCAAAGTCAGCGTAACGGCGGTCGACGTCCCGGCTGCGCTGCCACGCAATTGCACATTCCGCAATCCGGTGACCGCGGGCGTGGCGGGAACCAGGGCACCGAACGAACGGATGGGTTCGATGATTCGGTCGAGGTCGAGAAGGAATCCGGAGAAGAACAAGGCAACCAAGAGTGCAATCATGGCTGACTGTGAAGCAAAGAGCTCGGTCCGAAACACAGACGCCAAGAGCAGCCCGAGGGCAACGGACGCAACAACCAGTCCGATGATGATGCCCATCGCTGCGGCAAGCGAACCTCGGAGCGGAACGTCGAGGACCAGTACTTGAAGGCCAACCAACAGCAGCGCAGCCACGAGTCCGACCGCGCTCAGCGCGGCGAGCTTACCGGCGAGGACCGAGCTGACGCTTGTTGGACCGACGCGGTAGCCGGCCATGATCCCCCGTCGCTCGTCTCGCACAAGGGAGAGGGCAGCGAGCGAGACGCTCAGGTGCTGGACGAGCAGCGCTGTCGCGCCCGGGGCCACGTGGTCTTCGGCCGAGACCGGGCTTCGCACGAGCGACTCGGCGTCACCGACGAACGGTCGAGCCAAGAGCTCGGCATCGAGCGACAGGACCTGTGCGAGCTGGCGATCCAATTCGGCAACGGCGGTTCGGATCGGTTCGAGTTCGACCTGGCTCGTGTCGCCGTCCGCTTCGTTCAATCGTCGGGAAAGCTCGTCGAGCGCCGAAATGGTCGTTGCGTCTTCGGACTCGGACTGGGCGGGGACCGACGCAATCGACAATTCGAACGCCGGTCGCATGTCGTCGAGCGTTTGTTGAATCTCCAACACGGCGAGCGTTGCTGCGCGCTCGTCACCTTCGGCAATGGCCTGTTCGAACGAGGCGAACTGGGGTGTCAACTGCCCACTCACTTGGCTGACGTCCGACGCTTCGTTCAGGAGCGAGTCGAGCGTTGCGGTGACCACACTGGCATTGAGCTCTCGAACGGCAACTTCGGCCGCGAAGTCGATGCCGATGCGTTCGATCGGATCGATCGAGTTGTGGATGAAGGCGATCTCGGACCGCTCCCCGGCCAGGACCGCTTGTTCGACGCGTGGCGGGAGCACCACGATGAGATCGACTCGTCCAGCCGATAAGTCTTCGCCGGCAGCGGCCAGATCCGTGGTGTAGGCAACGGGAACCACATACTGGTCGATCGCCGCAGCGTAACGATCGATTGCGGCTTCGTACGGCGTGCTGCTGGGGCCAACGAACACCGTCTTGAGCGCCAGTTCCTCGTTGCGGTAGCCGATCCCGAACATGGCGAGGACGACAAACGGTCCCAGGACGACGAGCAGGAGGACGCCCGGTTGGCGCCGCAACTCGGTGAGTTCCTTCCTGGCGATGACGCTCGACTCGTTGAACGCCCGGCGAACAGTGCTACTCACTCGCGGGCCTCCACGATGGCGCGGAAGACATCATCGAGACCGGGCGCAACCGTGTCGATACTGCTGATGCTCACCCCGATGTTGCGAAGTGTTCTCGAGGCGTCGGCAGCAGCACTTGCGGCGTCAGCCGCGCCAAGGACGATGTCACAGCCGCTGGCCCACGCCTCCCCCTCGAAACGGACCGCCAGCGCGGCGAGGCTGCGGTCGAGTTCGAAATAGGGGACACCGATCACTACCTGTTCGGCGAGCCCGGACGAGACGGCTAGTTGTGCAGGCTTGGCATCAGCGATGACGATTCCTTCGCGCAAGATGATTACGCGATCACAGCGGGCGGCCTCTTCGATGTGTTGGGTCGTGACGACCATGGCGCTGCCATGGCTTCGGCGCGTACGGAACCACCGCCAGATCCGTTCCCTGAGAATCGGATCGAGACCGGCAGTTGGTTCGTCGCAAAAGACCAGCTCCGGATCGGTGATGAGGGCTGCGGCAAGTCCAGTACGGCGACGCATTCCGCCCGACGCGGCCGAGATCCTTGTATTTGCGCTCTCGCTGAGACCAACTCGGTCGAGCGCCGAGGTGATGCCATCGGTCCGAAGCCCATAGAGGCGGGCGCTGAAGCTGACCTGCTGCTCGATCGTCATCTCCTCGACCAGGGCCGGGGTCTGAGCCAGCAGCGAAATTCGCTGGCGATCCTGGCGCCTGAGTTTCGAGACGGGTCGATCGAAGAGACGGACCGTTCCCCGGTCGGGCCGGTCCAAGCCGCAGCAGAGCCGGATGGCCGTTGTCTTCCCGCCGCCGCTGGGACCGATGAGGCCAACGATGGAACTTGGCTCGACCTCGAGGCTGAAATCTTCAAGCGCCACATGCTCCCCGAATACTCGGCGGAGATTCTCTGCCCGCAGAACGCTCATCCGGCCGGATCTCGTCGCTCGACGATCCCGTCGACCACGATGATCGTGAGACCGACCTGTTCTTCGATGGCCTGAATCGGTAGACCGGCAAAAGTCGGGTCGGTGCCGCCGGTTCGAGTTCGATGAGCATCGCCATCGAGGTCGAACAGGAATCCCTCCCATTCGTCCTCGAAAGTGAGCTGCGATCGCAAATCGATGTCATCGCTGGGAGCAAGAAGAACGATCAGGTCAGCGATCGAACCGGTGCTGATCAAGTCGGCGAGCCGATCGGCGTCGAGGCTCAACACGGCGTCGTCGCTCGGAATCACCGCAGCGGCAACCTGGCTCTCGCCGACATCGGCCACGGTCTCACCCAGCGTGGCACCTGCGACTGAGGCGAGGGATCGAACCCCGGCCTGAGCGCTCACGAACGATGCCTCGTCAGATGCCAAACCGGCACTGTTCGAGGTGGGCTCACCACCGAAACAGGATGACATGAAAAATGACATGAAAAATACCGCGCCGACGAGGAATGCCGGAATGGCCCGCCGCTCGTGGTCTGCGAACATGCTGTGGCCTCTGATCACGCTATCGCTCATGCCCGTCGCCGCCGGTTCACAAACGCCCAGTCGGATGGCGAGGCGAAGAGTGGGTTTCGATCATGTTCTTCGGGGAATGGCAGAGCGATGAACCAGTCGACGTCGTTCTTTCCATACCACTTCGACCGGCGAACGCAGCCGCTGCTCAGGCTGATTGGCGTTCGAGCGGACCGTGATGGGGTTCGCCTCGACGGCGAGCAGCTGCTGGCGTCATTCGGAGTCCTGAATATGGGCACGCCCATAGCCAACGTCGCCGAAGCGTCGGTCACCGGGCCCTACTCGGCGCTGAAAGCAATTGGGCCGCGTCTCTCCATGGCCGACCACGGTCTCACGTTCGGAACGACTGGCCGTCGTGGGGTTTGCCTGCGCTTTGATCAGCCGATCAGCCGGGTTGTTGGACCGTGGGATCACCCCGGTCTCACGCTCACCGTCGCCGATCCTGAGCGGCTGGTTGCTGCATTGGCAGAGCGATCGCTATGACGAACTTCCCTGGCATCGGCGAGGAGGCGGCGTGACCGGGTTGCGTCGGGCCTTGGGTCCCGCTCGATCGCTGGCGAAGCGCGTCGTGGCTGGAGAATTCTGGTTGGAGACGGTTTGGGAACGAGATGGAATGGGGCCAGTGGTCCAGATGAGGAGTCGCGATCCTGAGATCCAGCACCCGCGCAACGGCGCCGGACCACTCAATCACCGTCGCTACCGGGTGCACATCGCTGACGCCGGCCTGTCCGCCGAATCGTTGGCACAGACATTCCGAATGAACCCCGACCGCTTCAGCCCGCACTCGTTCGCCACTTTCGACCTCGATCCAAGTGCAAGCGGTCTACAGGTGGGCGACCATGCGACGGTCCGGCTGCCGGGTCCATGGGACGGTCCGGTCACCGTGGTGGAAAGCGAGCCGACGTCGTGCCGACTCGAAACGCGAGACGGACACATGGAAGCCGGGTGGATCGAGTTCTCCACTCGCGAAGAAGGCGACGAACTCGTCTTCGAGATCGAGTCGCTCGCCCGCTCCGGTGACGCAGTATTCGATGCGCTCTACCACCCCGGGCACGTGGCCAAGATCGTCCAGTCCGAGATGTGGGTTCGCGTGCTCGAAGCCGCCGTTGTCGTTAGTGGTGGTCGGCTGGTCGGCAGGCCGTTGATCGACAGCACTATCTATCGAGGAGCCAACGGATGAGAGCAACAAGACGGGGAATAGCAAGACCGTGACGGTGTCGTTCGATCTCGAGACTCGAATCGCTGCGTCGCCAGAGAGCGTGTTCAATGCCTCGCTCGACATCGACGCCCATTTGGCGTCGATGGAACACTCGGGCGAAGAGGCCGTCGGCGGCGTGACCACCGGGCTCATCGGTCTGGGTGAGACGGTCACGTGGAGGGCGAAGCACTTCGGCATCAC
>JBBQUN010000297.1:0-5578 GCA_038212405.1 Acidimicrobiales bacterium
CCGCACGACATCGCGAACATGAACGATCTGCTGCTGCGGCTGCGAGACAAGGGCAACACGGTGCTCGTCGTCGAGCACAAGCCGGAAACGATCGCCATCGGCGATCACATCGTCGACCTCGGCCCCGGGGCCGGCAGCAACGGCGGCACCATCTGTTTCGAGGGTGACATCGCTGCGCTGCGAGCGAGCGACACCCTCACCGGTCGCCATCTCGATGACCGAGCCTCGCTCAAGTCCACGGTTCGCAAGGCCAAAGGTTCACTCGAGATTCGCGGCGCCACCAGACACAACCTGCGCAACGTCGACGTCGACATTCCGCTCGGTGTGCTGAGCGTGATCACCGGCGTCGCCGGTTCGGGCAAGAGTTCACTGATCCACGGATCGATCCCCGCCGACGACGTGATCTCGGTCGATCAGTCGGCCATTCGTGGCTCTCGCCGGAGCAACCCCGCCACCTACACCGGGCTGCTCGACCCAATCCGCAAGGCCTTCGCCAACGCCAACGGTGTCAAACCGGCACTGTTCAGCGCCAACTCCGAAGGGGCCTGCGCCAACTGCAACGGCGCAGGGGTCATCTACACCGACTTGGCCATGATGGCGGGGGTTGCCAGCGTGTGCGAGGAGTGCGAGGGCAAACGCTTCTGGCTTCGGTGCTCGACTACCACTTGGGGGGTCGCGACATCAGCGAGGTGCTGGCGATGTCGGTGACCGAAGCTGGCGTGTTCTTCGGCGAAGGCGATGCTCGCACGCCAGCCGCCCATCGCATTCTCGAGCGGCTCAACGATGTGGGGCTCGGCTACCTCACGCTCGGGCAGCCGCTCCCCACGTTGTCCGGCGGCGAGCGTCAGCGTCTCAAGCTCGCCACCCACCTGGGTGACAGGGGTGGCATCTACGTCCTCGACGAACCCACCACTGGGCTGCACCTGGCCGATGTCGAGCAGCTCCTCGGACTCCTCGACCGGCTGGTCGACTCGGGGAAGTCAGTCATCGTGATCGAACACCATCAGGCCGTCATGGCCCACGCCGACTGGATCATCGACCTCGGCCCCGGAGCCGGCCAGGACGGCGGGCTGGTCGTGTTCGAAGGATCACCAGCCGATCTCGTCGCCGACCATTCCACTCTCACCGGCCAACACCTGGCGGCCTACGTCGCTGGCGCCTGACCTACGCGAAGCTGTTGGCGAGCCAGACGGCGGCGACGAGGACGAGGGCTTCGGCTACTTGTTCGGCGGCGCCGAGGAGGTCGCCGGTGACGCCGTTGATCTTGCGAAGTGCCCACCAGCCGACCAGGGCGGCGCCGACGAGGGCCGGGACCACGATGACCGGGGCCCAGACGCCGTAGACCGCAACGGAGCTGACGATACCAACAGCGACTCCTGCCGCCGTCGGCAGCGCCCGCAGGTCGCGGGTGTAGTCGGCTCCGAGGCCGACGTTGCGTGCCGAGGGGAACGTGCCCATCAGCGCAACGGCCCCCGACCGGCCCATGGTGTGAGCAACGAGCATGGCGAGGGCGCCGTCGGTCGCGTCGAGCGATTGGAGCGCACCGAACTTCCAGGCGGTGATGAGCACGAGAGCGAGCACGCCGAACGTGCCATGCCGGGAATCCTTGAGGATCCGAAGCCGGTCCTCGACCGTCCAACCCCCGGCGAGGGCATCGAAACTGTCGGCCAGGCCATCTTCATGGAAGCCCCCGGTGGCCAGGGCGGTGACCGTCAGGGCAGCCACGGCAGGGATGCTCGGGCCGAGGTCGAGCTGGTGTGCGAGCCAGAACACCCCAGCACCGAGAGCGCCGATGACCAGACCCACGACCCCGAACCACGGCACCGAAGCCGTCAGTTCCTTGCCGTCTTCGGGGTGGCGGCCACCCGGCAGCCGGGTGAGGAACGCCAGCGCCGTCCGGAAACCGCTCAACTGGGACCGGCCACCTCTGCCTCGGCGAAGGTGGCAACGTTGGTGACCGAGGCCGCCGCCGAAGCCACGATCGACAAGGCGACGAGTGCACCGCTCGCTTCCCCGAGGCGAAGGTCGAGATCGAGGAGTGGCCGCTTGCCGAGTGCGTCGAGGAGACGCCGGTGACCGGGCTCGGTCGAGCAGTGACCGGCGAGCGCATGATCGAGCGCACCCGGCATGGCTCGTTCGATCGTTGCCATGGCCGCAGTGGCAATGAAGCCATCGAGCAGCACGGGGATCGAGCGGCGGCGGGCCTCGGTGGCGGCTCCGGCCATGGCCACCAGTTCGGTCCCGCCAACTCGGCGCAGCACGTCCAGTGGCGCCGGAGCCTCGTTTGCGAACCGAGCGAGGCCGGCATCCACTGTCTGCCGTTTCCGCTCCAAGCCTTCGTCGTCGACGCCAGTGCCTCGGCCGACCCAATCTCTGGCCGACCCGCCGTACAGCCCGGCGGCAACAGCAGCGGCGGCCGTCGTGTTGCCGATGCCGAGCTCACCCAGGATCAGCAGGTCGGTATCGAGTTCGGCTATGGCGTCTCGTCCTGCGTTCCACGAGGCCGCAAACCGTTCGGGGCTCATGGCGTCTTCGACCGTGAAATCGTTGGTTGGTTCGCCAATACCGACATCGACGAACGTCAGGATCGCCCCATTGGCGTCTGCCAGAACCGAACTGGTCGCCACTCCCCCGGCAATGGCGCCCGCCATGGCTGCGGTGACCTCGGTCGGGTAGGCACTCACGCCGCGGGCAGCGACACCATGGTCACCGCCGAAGATGACCACAGCGGGCCGGCGCACCAACGGGTCGGGCCGACGCTGCCAGCCGCCGAGCCAGATGGCCACGTCGTCGAGACGGGCGAATGCCCCGGCGGGACGCACCACACTCGACGCTCGGTCGGTGACCGCAGCGAGCGACGCATCGTCGGGGCCCGGAACCGCAGCGACCGCCGCTTGGAGCTGTTGGAGCGGGCTCAGGCCGGTCAACGCAGTACCTGTGTCGGGTCGAGGGTGGGAATCAGGCGGCCGGCCACGACCAGGTAGGTTGCCTCGACGTGGCTGGCGATGATCTGGTTCACGCGTCCGTGCACATCCCGAAACGCTCGGGTGAGGGGGTCGCCGGGCACGATGCCGTGACCGACCTCGTTGCTGATCACGATCGACCGACCGGCCCGAGCCGCGAGGTAGGCACCGACGGCGACGGCTTCCGCCTCGATCGATGCAGCGGGCGAAGCTTGCAGGACTCGGTTCGAGATCCACAGGGTGAGGCAATCGAGCAGCAAGGTCTCCTCGTCAGACACCCCAGCAACACCGGCAGCCAAGTCGAGCGGTGCTTCGACCGTGGTCCAGGAATCAGGGCGGTCGGCACGATGGCGATCGATACGGTCGGTCATCTCGTCGTCGAAGGCTTCGGCCGTCACCAGCATGGTGACCGGCCCGCCGATCGACTCGGCCACCGACTGACCGGTTCGTGACTTTCCCGAGCGGGCGCCACCGATCAGCAGGAGCGACCGAGGCATCAGTTGTTTGGGTCGCCTTCGTTCCGTGCGGCTCAATAGTCGATGCCCTTCTTGGCAACGATGCCCTTCTCGAAGGCGTGCTTGATCTGGCGCATTTCGGTCACGGTGTCGGCGATGTCGATGACGGGCTGGACCATGTCTCGGCCAGTCAGAATCACGCTGGTCTTCTCCGGCCGGTTCGTGATGGTGTCGACGACATCATCGACATCGATCCATTTCCAAGAGAGTGCGTAGCTGATCTCGTCGAGCACCACGAGACGATGCTCACCGGAACTGATGAGCCGCTTCGCCAGCATCCATGCTCCCCTGGCGTGGGCTTGGCTCTCGTCGAGGTCGTCGGAATCCCAGGTGAAGCCGTCACCCTCAGCATGCCACTCGACACCGAGATCACGCAGGATCTTCTCTTCGCCGGTGTTCCAGTCGCCGCTCTTGAGGAACTGCACGACGGCCACCGGCCACCCTTGGGCGACCGCGCGTATGGCCGTGCCGAAGGCAGCAGTCGACTTGCCCTTGCCGTGGCCCGTGTTGACGAGCACCAGCGATGGGGCGACGATCATCTGTGATTTGTCAGGGGCTACGAGGGGAATCTCATCGGTCATGACGTTGCGCCTTTTTTGGAGCGAAGGGGGACGACGACCATCGAACCATCAGGGGCCGTCATCACCGCCACCGGGGTTTGGTAGTAGGTACTGAGGAGATCTTCGGTCAACACCTCGGCGTTGGGGCCAAAGGCGGCAGCACTGCCGCAGCTGAGGAGGAGGAGTCGGTCGGCGAATCGGCCCGCCGAGGTCAGATCGTGCATTGCCGAGATGACGGTGAGGCCATCATGCGCTCGCAACTCGTCGACCAGTTCGAGCACCGCTATCTGATGGCCGATGTCGAGCGCACTGGTTGGTTCGTCGAGGAGCAGAACGGGACAGGCCGACGCGATCGCCCGAGCCAGCGACACCCGCTGCACCTCGCCACCCGACAACGCCGTGACATCGCGGTCGACGAAGCGAGTGAGTTCGAGCCGTTCGAGAGCGTCGACGGCGGCGTCGCGATCGGTGGAGGATTCACGCCCGAGCCAGCTCAGATGAGCCGTCCGTCCGAGCAGCACGTATTCGCCAACGGTCATGCCAGGCGGCAGCACGGGCGACTGGGGAACGAAAGCGATGGTCTTCGAGCGGTTGATGCTCTGTTGTGTTTGGCCGCCGATCCGTACCGAACCGGAGTGCTCGACCAGGCCAACGATCGCTCGCAGCAACGTCGACTTGCCGGCACCGTTCGGCCCGATCATGCCGACCCATTCACCGGGGGCAGCGTCGAAGCTGGCGTCGATGAGAATGGGCGTGCGACCGAACGACACACCGATGCCCTGCACCGAGACGTCGAGGCCACGAGTGGTGGAAGGTGCCTTCACAGACTGATCTTCCGCTGGGTCCGCAAGACAAGCGCAAAGAACGGTGCACCGATGAACGAAGTGAGGACCCCGATGGGGAGTTCCCCTGGGCTCACGATCGTTCGGGCGCCAACATCGGCAATCACCATGAAGGCCGCCCCCAAGATGGCCGAGAGCGGCACGACCACTCGATAGCTCGACCCGAACAGGAGCCGTACGAGGTGAGGAACGACAACGCCGATGAAACCGATCAGCCCGCTCACCGCAACAGCGGCGGCAGTGAGCAGCGATGCGGCGACCACCACGATGATGCGCACCCGGCCAGGGTGCACACCGAGGCTACGGGCCTCGTCGTCGCCCAGTCGAAGCACGTCGAGATGTCGACGGTGAACGAGCAAGATCCCGCCGCACACGACCAGGTAGGGGGCGAGCAGTCCGGGGTCCTGCCAACCAGCGGTGGTCAGACGGCCGAAGATCCAGGAGTAGACGTCCTGGATGACATCGGTCTGGCGTTGCAACACATACGTCTGGATCGCGGTCAGGAACGAGGCGACGGCAACGCCGGCCAGGAGGAGCCCGGCCGGTGTCCGGTCAGCGCTTTGGCCGAGGAACGCCGACAGAGCGACGCCGCCCAGGGCACCAACGAAGGCAGCCAACGCCACCGAGTCGAACGGGCCCCAGCCGATGGCCAGGTCGAAGGCAAAGACCAGGGTGGCACCCAGGCCGGCGCCGGCTGC
>JBBQUN010000298.1:0-5573 GCA_038212405.1 Acidimicrobiales bacterium
TCGTCACCGTCTTGGCGAACGGCCTGAGGAGCGCTGAGTTCGGGAGCTGCCACCTTGAGTGCCTTCGCCGCCAACGCCATGGACGGACCGGGAATCCGGTAGCCGACGGTGAGTTCCGCCCGGCGGGACGGACGACGGTTCGGGAGGTGGTCGAGCACCTCGCGCCAGTCGGCGTGAGCCCACGCTCCGGTGGACTGGGCGATGTCGCCGACCACCGTCATGGAGCCATTCAGGGAGCGGCGGGTGAGCATGCGCAGCTGCATCGGCGAGAGATCCTGCGCCTCGTCGACGACGATGTGGCCATAGGTTCGGGCTTCGTCGTCGTCATCGCTGCTGGGACGTGGACCAAGCAACTCGAGCGCTTCATCGAGGACCGGCACGTCGTCGACCGTCCAGATGACGGCCCGGTGGTCCATCTTTGGCTGCCAGGCTCGGAACAGGTTGCGCCGTTCGGCATCGGACAGGGCGGTCCGCTTCGAACCGCGGCCGGCCGAGCGCAGAAGTGCCTCGGAGCCGAAGAGATCGTGCAGAAGTGACGCCGGCGTGAGGACCGGCCACATCCAGTTGAGCGCCGCTCGCAGATCACGATCGTTGCCGAGCTGATCCTGGACCGTCGCCGCATCGGTGCCGTCGGGATGGGTCGAGGCAATGGCCTCATAGACCTGAGAGACCACCGACTTGCGGGCACCGTTGTGGGTGCGGAATCGTCGTTTCGCCTCGGCCACGATTCGCTCGGATTCAACGGCGCGCAACCGTACCTTGCGAATACCCATGCCGAGCACGAGATCGCTTCGCAGCGAGCGTTGCCTGTCGGCAACCGCGCGGCGAACGACACCGACCATCCGAAGGTCGCCCTTGATCCTGGCCGTCGCCAGAGAGTCACGCCCAGTGACCCGCACCCGAGGCACCAGGTCGGCCAGGACCGCCATCTCGACACCAGCCTCACCGAGCGACGGCAGCACCTGCTCGATGTAGCCGAGGAACAAACGATTCGGCCCGACGACGAGTACACCCTGCCCCTCGAGCGGGAATCGATGTTCGTAGAGCAAGTACGCCGCCCGGTGAAGGGCAACCACGGTCTTCCCGGTGCCGGGCCCGCCCTGCACGACGAGCACGCCGGCGATCGGGGCTCGGATGATCTCGTCTTGCTCGGCCTGGATCGTGCCGACGATGTCGCCCAGGTGGCCGGTTCGGCCGGTTTCGAGTGCTGCGACGAGTGCTCCCTGTCCTTGCAGCTGGCGTCCGTTGACCGATGCCACTGTGCTGCCAGCGGCATCGCCGAAGAATTCGTCTTCGAGCCCGAGCACCTCACGACCGCGAGAGATGAAGTGGCGACGTCGCACCAAGCCATGCGACTGGCGTCCGGTAGCCCGAAAGAAGGCCTCGGCGACCGGCGCTCGCCAGTCGACGATGAGCGGCTCGAGATCGGCATCGGCAACCGCCACCCGCCCAATGTGGTAGCTGCCGCCACCCTCTTCCTCGGTTTGGTCGATTCGCCCGAAACAGATCGAGCGCTCACCGATGTCGAGCTGCGTCAGTCGATTGACGATCTGATCGGTGATGACCTCTCGCTCGTAGCGCGCTTGATTGGTGCCGCCGGAACCGACCTCGACCATCTCGCGCAGGCGCTTCGCCTCCTCCCGACTTTCGTCGAGACGGCGTAAGGCTCGGTCGACGTGCTCCTGCTCTGCCGCTAGCTCGGGATGTGACTGGGTCACTGGGCTCCTGACCGCTAAGAAGGGACGTTCGATTGTAGAGGGACAACCAGTAGGACAGGTACCGTTCCCTCTGTGAACACGATTTCGTCCCAGCATCCCTACCGCGACAGCGCCTTCATTCGAGCGGCGCTCCAAGAACCGGTCGACCGGGTACCGGTCTGGTTCATGCGTCAGGCCGGTCGCTCACTTCCGGAATACAAAGCGGTTCGCGGCGGGGGAACGATCCTCGACGCGATCAAGGATTCTGATCGAGCAACCGAGATCACGCTGCAACCAATCCGCCGCTACGGCGTCGACGCCGCCATCTTGTTTTCCGACATCGTCACGCCCGTATGGGCCGCCGGTTTCGGCATCGACATCACCCCCGGCATCGGGCCAACCGTCGAGCAGCCGTTCCGGTCGGCGTCTGACCTCGATCGGCTCCGACCGCTGGATCCGAGCGCCGACCTCGACTTCCAAACCCGCACGGTCGAACAATTGGTGACCGAACTCGACATTCCCCTGATCGGGTTCGCCGGGGCACCGTTCACGCTCGCCTCGTATTTGGTCGAGGGGAAGCCATCGAAGGACTATGCCCAGGTGAAGGCCTTGATGTTCGGCGAACCCGAGCTGTGGCATCAGCTCTGCGACCGACTGGCCGACTACGCCATCGTCACGCTCACCGCACAGGTCGAGGCGGGTGCCTCGGCGGTGCAGCTCTTCGATTCCTGGGCCGGCGCCCTCCGCCCCGAGCACTACCGAGAGTTCGTCTACCCCTACTCGCAGAAGATCATGGCGGCGATGGGCGACCTCGGCGTCCCCCGCATCCATTTCGGGATCAACACCGCCGAGCTCCTACCGCTCATGGCCGAGGTCGGAACCGAAGTGCTCGGCGTCGATTGGCGAACCCCTCTCGCCGATGCCCGCAAGCGAACCGGCGGCCGGGTGGCCCTCCAGGGCAACCTCGACCCGGCGCTCGTCTTTGCGCCGATCGAGGTGGTCGAGCGTGAAGTCCAGCGAGTCTTCGACGACAACGGCGGCCACCCGGGGCACATCTTCAATCTGGGGCACGGCGTTGGCCCAACCACCGATCCCGATGTGCTACTTCACATCGTCCAACTCGTTCACGCTCACTCGAGCGGGAACGGCACCGTCTGATGACTGCTCGATCGGCAACGATCATCGGCGGAGGCATCTCGGGCCTCGTCGCCGCGTTTGACCTGCAACGAGCCGGATGGAACGTCACTCTGCATGAAGCGAGCGACCGTTTCGGCGGCAAGATCTGGTCGTCGCCGGTCGGTGATCGTCTGGTCGATGCCGGACCCGACACCTTCCTCGCTCGGGTGCCCGAAGGACGTCAACTCTGCGAAGATCTCGGCCTTGCCGACCAGTTGACCAGCCCGGTGGCACCGGTCCCCGCCTACTTCCACCGCAACGGGCAGCTCCACCGCCTCCCGACCGGCACCGTGCTCGGGGTGCCGACCGACCTCGACGCGCTGGCCGAGAGCGGACTCGTCTCTCCCGAGGGCGTTGCTCGCGCCGCCCTCGATCTCGAACTCGAAGCCACCCCGATCGATGGCGACATCAGCGTCGGCGAGTACTTCCGGGCCCGACTCGGCGACGAAGTCACCGACCGACTCATCGACCCGATGATCGGCGGCATCAACGCCTCTGACATCGACCGTCTGAGCCTCGCTTCGGCGTCGCCGCAAATCGCACGCGCAGCAGCATCGCATCGCTCGATCATCGAAGGCCTTCGTGCGGCCCAAGCTGGTGTTGGCGCCACGCTCGGTTCACAAAAGCCCGGTGCCGGCGGAACTCCAGACCCGGTGTTCTATGGCCTTCCCGGCGGGATCGCCAGCCTGACCGATTCGCTGGTGGCCGCACTAGGCGAGTCGTCGCTTCACCTCGACAGCCCTGTCACCGACCTCTCGTCGGTGACGAGCGACCACATCATCATCGCAACGCCGACCCCCGCCGCCGCCCGGCTGCTCGAGCCGGTCGCTCCCACTGCCGCCGATCTGCTGGCTTCGATCGAGTATTCCTCGGTTGCCCAGGTAACGATCGAGATTCCAAAGTCAGCGATTGCGGCTTCGGCGTGGGAACACGGCCTCGATGCCGCCGGCATCCTCTTTCCTCGCGTCGACGGAATGATCATCACTGCCGCCACCTTCTTCTCGACCAAGTGGGCGCACTACGACCGGCCCGATACCGCCCTGATTCGGATGACCTCGGGCCGTTTCGGCGACACCCGCGCTCTCGAGCTCAGCGACGACGAACTCACCGCCACCCTGTTTGGTGAACTCAGGAGTGTGGTCGAGATCACGGGTGACCCGACGGCAACAAGAGTCCATCGCTGGATCGATGCGCTGCCGCAGTACACCCCCGGACATGCCCAGCGTGTTGTCGACATCAACGCCGCCCTGGTGGCCGAATCCCCGAACTGCACGGTTGTTGGGGCGCCGTATCAGGGGATCGGCATCCCCGCCTGTATCGGCCTCGCCCGTGGAGTCGCTCACCAGCTCATCGACGCGTGACCGAGTCCGAACCTCGCCCCGAGCGGCGCTCCTCGCGCCAGCGAGCAGGGACCGCAGCGCGTCAGCGAGCGGTGACCGTGGCGCAGTGCCTGCTGGCCGGACTCTGCCTGGCCGGTTCCGTCCCGCCCTGGGGCTGGTGGCCGCTCGCCTTCATCGGCATGGCGATGGTCGACCGCCTGCTTTCGGTCCGCTCCGCCAAACAACGGTTCTGGCGCATGTGGAGCGTCAGCGTTGCCTGGCTCGCTCCGGCCATGCTCTGGATGTACGACCTCACACCACCCGGCTACCCCATTGCGTTCATCACCTACGGCGCCTACTTCGGTCTTGCTGCCGCCATCACCCCGCCCGACGACCAATGGCGACGACTGCTCCTCCCGGGCACGTTGGCCCTCGCCGAGATCGCCCGCTGGTACTGGCCCTTTGGTGGAGTACCACTTGCCAACCTCGCCCTCAGCCAGGTCGACACTCCACTGTCCCAGACCGCTCGTCTCGCCGGTCCGCTCCTGGTGATCGTCCTGATCGTCGTCGTCGGCCAGGCGCTGTCGGCGGCACTCGACCGCTCCTTGCGACCGGCCCTCGTCGGACTCGGTCTGACCGCCCTTGCCATAGCCGGCGCCTACGCCCACCCCAGGGCGTCGGTGGTCCGGGAGGTCGAGACGGCATCGGTGCAGGGTGGAGGCCCGACCCGCACGCGAGCCTCGACCGGACAGCAGCCGGTCGTGCTCGGACGCCACGTCGAGGCAACCAAGTTCATCGATCGTCCGGTCGAACTCATCCTCTGGCCCGAGAACGTGGTGAACCCCGGTTCGTACCTGCCGATCGAGTCGGCACGAGCGACCGTCAACGAGGTCGCACGCTCGCAGAACGCCACCCTGCTCGCGGGCTGGTTCTACCCGGTCAGCGATACCGGCACCGTCAACTACCAATCGTCCATCACCCCTGACGGAGTCGAGATCGACCGGTACGACAAGGTGCGTATCGTCCCCTTTGGCGAGTACGTGCCGCTGCGAGGGTTCATCGAGTGGACCGGTCTTGGCGAGGGCATTCCCTCGCGCGACGTGATTGCCGGAACGGCCGAGCCGGTGCTCGACACGCCCGTCGGCCCGGTTGGGGTTTCGATTTCGTGGGAAGGGTTCTTCGAGCGTCGCGCTCGGGCGTCGGTCGCCAATGGAGCCGAACTCCTCACCAACCCCACCAACGGTGCTTCCTACTGGCTCACCCAGGTCCACACCCAGCAAGTGGCATCGAACCAGCTACGAGCCATCGAGAACGATCGTTGGGTCCTGATGGTCGGCCCGACCGGCATGAGCGCCGTCATCGAGCCCGACGGCACGTTGCA
>JBBQUN010000299.1:0-5559 GCA_038212405.1 Acidimicrobiales bacterium
AGCGGTTGCCAACTACATCGAAATCTTCTACAACCATCGACGACCCCACCAAGCGCTCGGGTATGCCACCCCCGCCGCCTACCGGGCCCGTCGAGTCAACTCAACCGCAGCCTGACACCGCGCGATCCAGTACTCACTCCATGCACGGGTTGGGGTCGTTGGTCACGGCGAGCCTTTCGACCCCGTTCGCGACTTCTGGTTGAGCTACGTCGTCACCGTGCGCCGAAAGACGGCGAAGGCACCTGCTCCGAGGGCGATGAGCCAGAGCCCCGCCAGAACGGCCGAACCGGACTCATCGAACGTCGGGGTGAACGCGCCGTCGATCATGACTCTGACCGCACCATGGGCAGGCAGGTACCGGCCCCAGGCGGGCGGAGCTGCATCGAACATGGCGTTCTGCGCAATACCAATGTCGATGAATGGCATGACGAGCATCATGTAAAGCCCGCCGAGCCGGCCAAGTAGCGGTCCGATGATCACACCCATCATTGCGTAGGTGACTGCAACGAGGAGATTGGCGGCAATGAACTGCGGCCAACGATCGGGCTTGAAGCTCAAAGCGGTCACAGCTATCGAAACGAGTGTCGCCACGGTCGTGGCTGTGAAGATGACTGCCAATCGAACAATGAGAATCTCGCCGGGACGAAAGCGGGTGAGCGACAGCCGCCGGTCGGCTTGCGACGAGTCGAGCACGACGAAGAGCCCGACGAGTGAACTCAAGAACCCGACGGTGATTGGCACCATGATTGCGCCGTGCAGCTGTGACATCGACAACATGGTCAGCTGATTTCGGCCGTCCTCTACGAGTTCTACGGGTGTCGGCGTATCGGGAGTGATGGCGATCGAGGTGGTGATGAACGCAGCTGGCAATCCCAGCAAGAGCACCCACATCACTGGCGTGCGTCGAAGCTGACGACTCGCTGACGTGAGGGCGATCGTGAAGCGCCGGCGCTTGCCGGGTGACCTGTTCGACGGGCGGGCTCGCCGGCTCGTCGATGCCAAGAGGAACAGTGTCGACGCGCTCATCGCGGTGGCGGCCCAAAGGAGTGAGATCCCGGTGTCACCGAGCCGCCATGCATGTCCCGATGCCAGGCCGGTGATCATCAGCGTCGGATAGTGCAACGGGAAAACCCGCAGGAGTGGCGAGGTTCCACCCATCGTCGGTCCGAAGAAGACATCGAAGATCCAGAGGAACACGACGATGAGCGAACCATTCATCTCGGAACGCACGAACGAGCCGACCATGACACCGATTCCGGTGTAGATCACCGCAAACAAGAGGACTGACCCGGCCAGCCCGGTGGTCACGGCCACGTCGACCCGCGCCCAGAGCGCGATCAGTGCTCCGGCCGTCGAGGCAATGGCCAGTGCGAATGTGGAACACATTCGAGACACGGTGATTCGGTAGGGCCGAGCTCCGGCGACCGCCAGACGCCGGTCGGCGTCGCGTGAGGCCGAGACGTGAAAGAAGGCCGACACGCCCGCCAGCACCGAGGCAGCCCATCCAGCGGTGGCGGCCTCCATGTTCCCGAGGTCAGCAGATCCGGTCAGGATGTCGCCGAACTCGGCCAACGTCCCGGCCGACATCGTCACGAAGACGGCCGGTACCGCCAACAACAGCACCAGGTTGAGTGGCCTACGCGTGTACTCGACCAGCCAGAGCCGAGTCATTCGGCCGATCATCGTTGCTCCAGCCGTCCGTCGCGAAGGTCATAGATTCGATTGAACCGTTCCTCATCGGCGATGAAGTGGCTGATGATCAGGACGCTTGCTCCGGCTTCGCGTCGTGTTGCGGTCAGTTGCCAGAATCGAAGGTAGGTGTCCCAGTCGAACCCGGCGTAAGGCTCGTCGAGTAGTAGGACCTGGGGGTCGTGGAGCATGGCAAGGGCGAGGTTGAGCTTGGATCGGGTTCCTCCGGAGAGTGCTTCTACCCGCGTGTCGCTGAATCGTTCGAAGTCGAGCTCTTCGTACATCGTCGATCGCGACCGGTTCAGCGCTTGATCGTCGAGACCGTAGGCGATTCCGAACAGGTCGAGATGCTCGTCGCACGTCAACCGGTCGTAGAGGACGGGTACCTGCGGGCAGTAGCCGAAACTCCCAAGCTGGCTCACCGATCCGCCATCAGCTCGAAGGTCACCGACCAGCACCTTCATCAGCGTGCTCTTTCCCGACCCGTTTTCGCCGACGAGCCCGACCAACTCGCCAGCGAACAGGTCGAGCGATGCACCCTTGAGTACTTCGACGCTCGAACGTCGGGGCCACATACCACGCCGGTAGGTCTTGGTCAGCCCGGTTGCGCTGAGGACGGCCGACCCGGCGGCCGGGTTGCCTGGGATGAGTTTTGACTGCTCCGTTGACATTGGCTTGACCTGCTGCCTCTCGGAGGATCGCCCCGGCTCGGTTCCGTATGACAATGTGTCGTCGATGGGTTGACTATACCCTATAGGGGTATAGGGTATAACCAGACCTAGGGAGGTCCCCGCCATGAATGTCAACGAACTACTGGTGATCGCCGGAAGCGTGCTCCTCGCAGCATTCCTGTGGTGGTTCTTCTTCGGCCCGAAGAAGGCCCGGCAGGCCGAGGTGCGGGGAGGGGTGCAGGTCGTGGATGTGACCGTCAAGGGCGGGTATTCGCCTGACCTGATCCGGGTGCAGGTCGGTGTGCCCCTTCGGCTCAACTTCGACCGTCAGGAATCGGGCGATTGCACATCGAGAGTCGTGTTCGCTGACTTCGGTGTGTCGAAGTCCCTTCCCGCTTTTGGGACTGCGACGCTGGAGTTCACGCCCGACAAGGTGGGGGAGTTCGACTTCGCCTGCGGCATGAACATGATTCACGGCAAGCTCGTTGTGGAACCGGCTGGAACCCGATCCGACGACACTGACGAGAATCCTCCGCGGGTTGCCGAGGCCGTCGGTGTTGGGCCGATGACTGAGCACGGTTTGCGGACCGAACAGGCCGAGTTCAGGGTCAGCGGGATGTCGTGCGCGTCGTGCGTGGTGAACATCGAGTCGGTCCTGGGAGAGATCCCTGGCGTCGACCGGGTGGACGTCAGTTTCGGCACCGAGCGAGCAACCGTCGATTTCGACCCGACCAAGACATCACCCGAACAGCTGCAAGCTGCAGTTGCCGACGCCGGCTACCGACTCGTGCCCCGCGCGTCGGGCGACGCCGGCGGCGCCGACGCAGAGGCTGCCGAACGCCAAGCCGAGATCACCGACCTGACCCGACGCATGACGCTTGGCGCCGTGCTCGCCGCTCCCATCGTGTTCGCGGTCATGGCCATGGACCTGTTTGGCGCCTCGTGGATCCCCGACTTCCTGATGAACCGTTGGTTCCAGCTCGTCATGATCACGCCGGTCATGGTGTACAGCGGATGGCCGATTCATCGGACCGGCTGGTTGACGATGAAGCACCGCACTGCCGACATGAACAGTCTCATCACCATCGGCACCATCGCGGCGTTCAGCTACAGCCTGCTGGTCACCATCGCCCCGAGCCTCGTTCCCGAAAGCGTCCGCGAGGTCTACTACGAAGCGGTCGGCGTGATCATCACCCTGATCCTCCTGGGTCGTCTGCTTGAGGTGAAGGCCAAGGCCGGCACCGGCGAAGCCATCCGCAAACTGATCGGGCTCCAGGCCAAGACGGCCACCCTCATCCGCGACGGCGTCGAGCTGGAGGTACCGATCGAGCAGGTCGTGCCCGGCGATGTCATCCTCGTCCGCCCCGGCGAGAAGGTTCCCGTCGACGGCGTCATCGTCGACGGACGCTCGACGCTCGACGAGTCGATGGTGACCGGCGAATCCCTCCCGATCTCGAAGACCGTCGGCGACACCGTGATCGGCGCCACGATCAACCAGACCGGGGCGTTCCGCCTCGAAGCCACCAACGTCGGCTCCGACACGATGCTCGCTCAGATCATCAAACTGGTCGAACAGGCCCAAGGATCGAAAGCGCCAATCCAGCGTCTCGCCGACCTCGTTTCGTCCTACTTCGTGCCGGCGGTCATGTTCATCGCCATCACGACCTTCGCCACCTGGTTCGTCGTCGGTCCCGACCCGGCCTTCACGCTGGCGCTGGTTGCGTCGGTGGCGGTGCTCATCATCGCCTGCCCCTGTGCGCTGGGTCTGGCAACCCCGTTGTCGATCATGGTGTCCACCGGCAAGGGCGCCGAGAAGGGCATCCTTATCCGATCGGCGGAGTCTCTCGAAACAGCCCACAAGATCACCACGATCGTGTTGGACAAGACGGGAACCATCACCCGGGGCGAGCCGGCACTGACCGACATCGTTGTTGCCCCCGGTGTCGACGAGAACGACCTTCTCCGGCTCGTTGCCTCCGCCGAACAATCATCAGAACACCCGCTGGCCCAGGCCATCGTCGATGGCGCCCGCGAGCGCCGGCTCGACCTCACCGATCCCAGCGACTTCGAATCGGTGACCGGCAAGGGCATCCGGGCCCGAGTCGAGGGCCGTGACGTGCTGATCGGCAACCAACGGCTCCTCGACGACGCATCGATCGACACCGGCTCGCTCGGCGCCGAGATGGACCGACTCGCCGAAGCCGGCCGCACCCCGATGCTCGTCGCCATCGACGGGCACGCCGGCGGCGTGATTGCTGTTGCCGACACCGTCAAGGACGACTCCGCCGCCTCGATCGCAGCGTTGAAGGCGCTTGGTATCCAGGTCGCGATGATCACCGGTGACAACGCTCGCACCGCCGCTGCCATTGCACGCCAAGTGGGCGTCGATCGTGTCTTGGCCGAAGTCCTGCCGGAACACAAGGCGCTCGAGGTCCGGCGTCTGCAGAACGAGGGTGGCGTGGTGGCGATGGTCGGTGACGGCATCAACGACGCTCCCGCCCTCGCCCAGGCCGACGTCGGATTCGCCATCGGGACCGGCACCGACGTGGCCATCGAAGCGTCGGACATCACCCTGATCTCGGGCGCCCTCGACGGTGTGGTCACCGCCATCACGTTGAGCCGCTCCACCATGCGCAACATCCGCCAGAACCTGTTCCTCGCGTTCGTGTACAACGGCATCGGCATCCCGATCGCCGCCGGCGTGCTCTACCCGTTCATCGGCGTGCAACTCAGCCCGATGATTGCCGCAGCGGCGATGGCGGCCTCGAGTCTGTCGGTTGTAGCCAATGCCAGTCGGCTACGGCGTTGGCAACCTCACGCCCCGCAGGGCACTGTTGCAGCGGTCCCGGGTGAAGTCACCATCGAGATCGGCGCCGATCCCACTGCTGTTGAACCCAGCGGGTCAAGTCACCACGCTCATCACTAGATTCGGGTGTTTCTATGGCTGGATACTCCTTTACCAAGGACGACTACTCGGCGCGACTCAGGAAGATCGAGGGTCAAGTTCGGGGTCTGCAGCGCTTGATCGACGAGGATGCGTACTGCATCGACGTGATCACTCAGCCTGAATCCACCGTTCGGTGAGCTGGCGGGGTTGTGAGCGTCGGGCGGTGTGGGCTGCGGGCTTGATCTGGCGATCTCGGCGAGAGTGGGCGTGTCGAAGCTGATGTGGGGGTGGGTGGGTTGTTGACGCTCGGGT
>JBBQUN010000300.1:0-5548 GCA_038212405.1 Acidimicrobiales bacterium
TCGTTCGATCTTGTAACGAGCTGTCAGGTGATCGAGCATGTGGAGGACACGGACCGATTTCTCTCAGAGATTCGCCGTGTCCTGGCGCCAGGAGGCCGAGTCGTGATAACCACGCCGAACGCGGCAATCAGACTAGATCCAGGAATGAAGCCTTGGAATCGATTCCACGTGCAGGAGTTCACCGGTGACGGGCTGGCTGAACTGCTTCATCCATACTTTGCGGACATCACCATTCGAGGCCTATTTGCCAGCGAAGAACTACAGCGGAGCGAAACTATGCGATGCGCTCGGGCCAGAGAACTTGCCCGCGAGCGACAACGAAAAGCGGACGCTCCCCAGTGGCACAGACTGGGCCGTTCCGCGGCTCATCGCGTCATTCCGTCCGTATTGCGTCGTCCTAACCCGGCGATGGGGGTGGAGCGCGATGAAGCCGAGTCGGATTTCAGCCAATATTCTGTTAGGGATTTCTTCTACCAGGAAAGCAGCCTAGGACAAGCCATTGATCTGATGGCGCTTTGTTCAGCAACCTAGGCACCCACGTTGCAAGCGAAGATTCTGCTGCGGCTGCACTCGGAATCTCTCTGCATTCGGCATTACCGCCTGAGGGAGCACTCCACTATTGCGATTTCGTGGTCACTGCCTGAACCGTCGGCCATTCGGCTCTTGACGGGTGTGAGCCCTTCGGTCATGAGCATGTGGTCAAGCCTCATGAGGAGCACGCCTGCCCGTCCCCAGCTGAAGCCGAGCGCGCTTCCGGTGGCATCGTGGGCGTCGGTCAGTCCGGCATAGAGCAGTTGGCGGAATTCGTCGTGTTGGCCAGTGGCGTTGAAGTCACCGGCCAGGATCATCGGGTTGGTGCGTGTTCGTACGAACTCGGCCAGCATCTCGTGCTCGGCTTGCCATCGCTCGATGCCGAGGCGGCTGAGTGGCGTGGTGAGATGGACGTTCAGCAACGTCACCCGCTCCTCCCCAACCACGATGTCGGCCCTCGTCAGCCAGCCGACCCCGAAACGTTCCGCTCTCCCGTCGGTCAGCGGGATTCGGGACAGGATCGCCGAACCCAGTCCCGTTGTCCGTGGGTCGACCACACGATCGGTGTAGGTCGCCAACTCCGGCATCGCTTCGATCTGCGACCATGCCTGCGGCGTGAGCTCTTGCAGGAGGATGATGTCGGGTTCGGCATTGATCATCGTGGCCACGAAGGCCTTGGGCGTTGGATTGTCGATGTTCAGGTTGCCCGTGGCCAGGCGCAGTCCACCTGCTTGCTCAGGCGCCGAATGCCCAAATGAAAGGTCATCGAGCGTCCACATCACATGGGCACCCACGAGAACGACAGCGACAACGGTCATAGCGAGTGATCGGCTCGACAGCCCGAAGCCCAAGAGCCCCCACGCCGGAATCATCACGAACGGTGTCAGCCCAATCAGGCCGACGATGACGGGGTGGGCATCGGAGCCGGTGGCCCGCAGCAAGGCGAAGACCAGCATGGCAGCGGCAACGATCCAGAACACCCGCTCGAGCAAACGCCTGACCGCGTTTCGGGGTGGCTCTGGTGTCGAGCCGTCGGTGTCGGTCATGGCGTCGCCCAGACTACGGCGCCGGTGAGATCCCGCCGATCGATCTGGCACAATGGCTTCCATCGCCCGACTGCGCCAGGGAACGATGAGCCAGTGCCCGGGCCATGGCACACTGCACTCGATGGTGAGAAACGATTTCCCACAGCCGGCAAAGTCACGGCATGACCTTGCCATCTGGTCGCGTCATGAGCGTTGACCATCCAGACTTGCGTCTCTGGGGACCGTGTGTGAACGTCACCCAGCGAACGCTCGGTGGGCGTTCGATCGTGTTGAACCGGGCCACATCTGAAACCGTCGAGCTCACCGGCGGCGCCGCCTTGATCTGGATCGGAGTCCAGGTGCCGGGCACCATCGACGAGCTGATTGGCGACATCGTCGAAGTCTTGGAAGGGGCCGACCGAGACAATCTCGCCGAGAACTTCCAGCGATTGGTTCAGAAGGGATTCATCGTTCCCGTCTCGTCAGCGTTACCCGTTCCTCCAACCTCGGCAATAGACCGGCCATGACGAACGACGACAGCCAGCCACTCGAAACTCGTGTTTTAGCGGCGATGATCGATCTGTTGACGAGTAAGCCCGACAACGACTCCACGGCTGAAGCAATTGATCTATCGGATGCCGACTCGCAGCAGATCATCGATTGGAGCCGACGTCACCGTGTGGTGCCGCTCCTCGCTGATGCGGTAGACGCCGGCCGAATCAAGGTGGCAGCCCCGATCGCTGAGCAGCTTGCCGCGACGGTGGGCGGCATCATGTCAGCGACGGTGGAACTCGAGGATCGGGCGCTCTCAGCAATCGCTGTCCTCGAGGGCGCGGGGATCGATGTTCGGGTCTTGAAAGGGCTTGCCACGGCCCATCTCGACTATCCCAACCCCGCACTACGGCAGTTCGGCGACGCCGATCTGCTCGTACGACCGGCACAGTTCGAACACGCCGTTGCCGCACTGGCCGATGCCGGCCACCCTCGCAAACTCGCAATTCGAGGCAACCGCTGGCAGACACAGCATGCAGTTACCATCGACATCGACGGATTCGAACTCGACCTTCATCATCGCCTCTTGCATCAGGTGGCGGGTCACCAGGCGGCCGCTCTCGACCTCTTCGCCGAATCCGAGCCCTACCACGTCGCCGGCCAACGACTGTTGGCCTTGCCATCGCCGTTGCGGCTTCTCCAGGCTGCGGGTCAGAACGTGCTTTCCGCCCGGATCGACGCCAAATCCTCATCCGACGTCGACGTACATCTCCTGATGGATGCCGCCAGCGAGGCGTACGACATGGCGAACGCCGCAGGGTTGGGTTGGATGCTCGACCTCGGCCTTGCCAGCGCAGCGCGAGCTGCGGGACTACGACCCCCGACGCCCCGATCGGCGAACACCGTCACCAATCGATACTTGCATCGTGTCTACTCGAGCGCCGCGCCATCCGCCTCCGTGCTCGCCGCGGCGGAGGCAGCCGTTGCACCGCCGGCGGTGACGGCCCGAACCTTGTGGAGCATCATCTCCCCGGGTGCCGAATACTTGACGGCCCGCGATCGCAGCCAATGGGACCAGATTCGCCATCAGATCGATCGACTCAACGTGTTCCGGCCTACCGGTCGACGCATTCGAGCTGGTCTCCGCCGGCGGGATAGCTAGTCAGATACCCAATTTGCTGGCGTCGACGATCGCAGAAACGGCGTTGGTGCCGCTTGAAGTGGAGACCGGCAGCACTGTCAGTTGCTCAGCCAGCCGACGGGCTCCCTCAAGACGCTCTTGCCGGCTTCCTGATCGCGCCGCACGAGCCAGCTCGAGCGCGACCTCCCCAATGGTGGAGGGATCAGAATCAGGCACTGAGCGAAAGACACAACGTTCGACCCTCCCCCGCAGTTCGCTGAGCGCCAGATGACCGACGACGGGCGCGGTCTCTGTACCCGGCGGGCGGCCAGCTGTCGACACCTCGCCCGTGGACGGGTCGATGTCCACAAACGCCGAGTCAACGAGCGCCAGGCCGTGGCGCGCCAACTGCCGCTCGGCGAAACACGGGTGCTCCCCCACCTGCGACCCGAGCAAAGTCACCGACCCCCGGGTGTCGACGATTGCACGCAATTGCAGGCGCATCGCGTTCGTAGGTGGTGTCAGTTCCCGCGTTCGTACGTGGTTCGTCACGATCTCGACAAGATCGGCGGACTTCCTGCTCCTACCGACGATTCGCCCCTCGCCGTCGAATGCGACCATCAGCCCTGACTGTCCCTCGGCCTCCTTCACCAGATACCCGAGCAACGCGTCTCCGGGTGCTGTTCGATGACCGAAGCGCTCTGCGATCTCGCCACGTACCAGAGGATCCGAGGATGTCACCCGGACCAGAGCGTCGCCCGCAGCAACAGTGATCGAGTCCGCCTCGACGAGGCGGGATTCCTTCTCCAGTCACCAATCCGGAGCGTAGCGATAGCTGTCGGGCAAGGCCATATCGGGCTCCTCATCGAAGCCGCTGAGGAGACCCGCTGTCCTGAGCAGATTCGACGCGCTACCCAACTGATAACCCGCCAAATCCTCGGAGATATCAAAGATCTCGGCGAGATCCTCGATGACCTCACGAACCAAGCTCACACCGTCGAACGTGGATGAAAGCACCGTCATGAGGGGATCGAGACGAATCGGCTCGTCCCGGGCCGGTGACCACGCAAGTGATTCGAGACCGATCTTCTCGAACGCAGCGTCGTGCCTCAAACTTGCGATCGGTTCCTCGAGCAACGACTCGTCAGTTTCTGCCATTGCCCAGAGCCTCTCTATCGGGGGTGGATGGATCGAGAATGCCCAGCTCACGAAGCAGGTCCGAGACATCGGTCGCCGGCGTGGAGCGATCGGATTCGGGCATGACCGATTGCGATATTTCGTCGTACCAACAAGCGGCGGTAGATGGCAGCAAGGAAACAGCCGACATCGTGTCGCAGTTGAGAACCACCGCCTCCTCCTGCATAAATGCGGTGCGGGTATTCATGAAGTCGATGATTTCGACATGCACGCGTGGCGGCGGCACATGATCGTCCACCAGTCGACGCAAGAGCCGCGCTGTAGCCAGAGGAGTACCGAGCGTCATCCGGAGGCACCGGGAGTTGCAGCACAAATCGACGAGAGCATCCAGCCCGGTTGGCCCAAACCTCCCGAAATCCTGCGTGAGACCAAGCAGTTCCACCACCATCTCGGCAATGCTCGTAGCCTCGACTCTGGGCTCGGACTGTGCGCCATCACCGCGTGCAAGGAGCGCCACGATTCCGCAATCGACGCTGTCCGAAATCTGTGCTCCAAGACCGCTCGCCGAACACAGCACTTTGTGCGTTGCCATCCGGTCGAGAACGGCCGGCCAATTGGCGCTTTGCCCGCCTTCATCGGCCCGCAGCAGATCGAATGCATCGGGTGTCAGCGAGATCGGCTTCGGCACACCTTCGACACGAGCCGAGCCCCCACGTAGCCCGAGCGACTCATCACTCAGATACGTCCAGCCATCGAGCGCCAGGCTTGCTGTCGTCGTGCTCTTGCCGGTGCCCGAGCGCGCCGCTAACACTACACCGACTCCGTGAAGCCCGAGGCAGGCGGCATGCAGGTGGAGTCGCTGGGGGTCATAGTCGAGGATCATGCGGTTGAGGGCCGAGACGATCGCGGCTTCGGCGAACTCGGGCGCCCGAAGCATGGTCGCTCCCGAGAAGGCCAATTCAACGCTGCGCGGATCCTCGACCCGATCGCTCACGATGAACCACTCGTCCACGTCGTCGAGCGAATCGTCGACGAGATCGACGAATGCGGCATGGAGCCGCGCGGCGAGAGGACCTGACGCGCCGATTCCGAACCGAAGGGGTCCGGCGGAGTATGTTTGCTTGGCTAGCAATCAGTCCCGACGCACGTGATCGTGCCGGTCCACGTTGAGTTGCAGTAGCCGGCGGTGCCCGAACCGGTTGCATCGAACTTGGAGATAGATGCAGGAAGTGTGTATGACCCG
>JBBQUN010000301.1:0-5532 GCA_038212405.1 Acidimicrobiales bacterium
TCGGCTGCCTCGGCTGGTGTGGCGTCGAGGAAGTGGAAGGTGGTGTCGGCGAGGGTGATCGATGGTCGTTCGTGGTGGGTGAGTACGAACACTGGGGTGTGGAACGGTGGTGTGTCGCCCCACCAGCCGACCCAGTCGTGGTCGGCCCACGGTCCGCGTTGTGGTCCGAACTTGTTGCGGCCCATGATCTCGGCGCCGATCCCGTTGGCGAAGTCGCGCGTGAAGTAGTCATCGAGTCCTCGTGACCCGCCGGGAGCGGAGCGCCCTGGCCAGCTCGCCGTCCCCAAACCCCAGGCAACCAGTTCGCCAGGGTCGGCGTGGCCGAATGGCTGCTCGAGCGTTTGTCCCTCGCCCGTCCCATAGCCATCTTCTGAGATCGTGAAATTCTGCACTCTGATCCGTTGCACCACGAGCACTCCGTCCTCGAACCAAACTGATTGCATGTTGCAACCAGTATTCTCGAAATGATAGCTACACTGCTTGCATGGTGCAACCAGTTGAGCGTGAGGAGTTGATCGTTCCCAACGGCCGATCGGGATGTCCGATCAACATGACCATGGAGCTGATCGGCGATCGGTGGAGCCTGGTGATCCTTCGTGATGTGATGTTCGGGGGTCGTACGCGGTTTCGTGAACTTCTTGGCGGCTCGCTCGAGGGGATTGCGAGCAACGTGCTCGCATCGCGCCTGGCGAAGCTCACCGAGGCGGGCCTCCTCAGTCGCCACCCGGTCCCTGGTCATCGGCAGAAGATCGACTATTTCCTGACCGATGCGGCGATCGAACTCGTGCCCTTGATCATCGAACTCGGAGCATGGGGTGCGCGATGGCTTCCGACCACTCCGGAGCTGACGGTGCGTGCACAACTTCTCGCCGATGGCGGCCCAACGATGGCTGAGCGGTTCATGGACGAACTTCGCAGCATTCACCTCGACCGCCAACCGCCTCTCGAGGATGGTGTGCTCGCTGCACTCGAGACCGCCTACCAGCGGGTCGCAGCATCAGGCAAGGTGCGATGACACCTCGGGTGGGCAATGGGGCGGTCGGCCAAGGCCCATTCCGCCAACGGAATCGGGAATCGACGATCTTCCCTGAAGGGAGCTGAACGTCGCGGTCCCGCCGAACCGGTCGACCGAGCGCGCTAGAAGCGGTCGTTCGACTTCTTCTTTGGCGGCGCCTTGAACGGCGCTTCGATCAACGATTCGAACCGGGCATCGTCGGGCTGCTTCGGTTCGTTGAGACTGCGCAAGAACTCCTTGAGTGCCGCACGGCCGGCAACAACGTGGTCGCCCTTCATGCCGACGGAGCGGGTGAGAGCGTCCTTGGCCTTTTCGACCCGCTCCTTGCGAACCGCCTTTTCGGCGTCGGTGCGGACAACGACCTTCTTGTTCTTCTTGGCTTCCTCAGCCGCCTTGCGGCGAGCTTCTGATTCTTGCAACGAGGTGAGGTTGTTCGAGGCCACGACAGCAGATCTCCTGAATTGGGGGGACGGAACGAAGGGACGTGTGCCCGTTCGCTGTCTCGCAGGCAAGGCGCCTGTCAGTTGAGGGCTGTGCTCAACAGGCTTCGGAGCCTATCGTTCGCCGCCGCTCGCCCGAGGTAATCAAAGATCCAATGGCCATCGGCAAGCACGCTCATTGCTCGGTTGTCGGGGATTGCGGTGTTGGCGGGGTCTCGACGTCACGCTTGGCCATTGGTTGCTTTGCGAGCTTCTTCACCTTGGCTCGGCGGCTGCGCCGCGCTGGAATGAGCGAACGCATCTCCTCGAGCTTGCCAAAACAGAGCAGCCGGTCGTTCGCTTCCAACGTCCGGCTCATGCGTGGATTCGGGATGACCGTGGTGCCACGATGAAGCGTCAGGACGGTGATGTCTCGGTCACGTAGGCCCGACTCGCCAATGGTGCTTCCCACGATCTCGGCGTCGTCGTGCAACTGGATTTCGGCAACGCCGTAGCCGCTACTGATCGTGAGACGTTGCCGCACGTCGATCTCGGGAAAGGCGACCTGGTTGGCGATGTAGTCGATGATCGACCCGGCTACGTCGAGCCCTGTCGCTCGCTCGATGCCTTCGATCCCGGGTGAGGAGTTCACTTCCATCACCAACGGGCCGTCGTTGCCTTCGAGCATGTCGACGCCTGCCACCTTCAAACCCATGATCTGTGCCGCCCGAACCGCGGTCTCTTCGTAGTCCTTGGAAAGTTCGACCGCCTCGACCGACCCGCCCCGGTGCACATTCGACCGGAACTCATCGCCCTGGGCTGTTCGCCGCATCGCAGCGACGACTCGGTCGCCGACCACGAGCGCTCGAATGTCGCGTCCCTTGCTCTCGGCGATGAATTGCTGGATCAGCACGTTCTGTTTCGTCGACTGAAGCGTCTCGATGATGGCCTCAGCGACCTTGGTGTCTGGCGCCAGGATCACCCCGATTCCCTGTGTGCCTTCGAGCAGCTTGATCACGACGGGAGCTCCACCAACGAGTTCGATCGCCGGCAGAACGTCGGCTTTGTCGCGCACGAACGATGTGGCGGGCATCCCGATGTCGTGCCGGCTCAGGATCTGCGTTGCGCGAAGTTTGTCTCGGGAGTTGGCAATGCCGTTGGCGGTGTTGGGGGTATAGACATCCATCTGTTCGAACTGGCGAACGACCGCAGTGCCGAAGTAGGTGATCGACGCGCCGATACGCGGAAGTACCGCGTCATAGTCCGAAAGCCGCTTGCCCCGAAATTGCATATCGGGTTCTCGGTGCGAGAGGTCGATGGCAAAGCGCATCGTGTTGAGCACTTTGCAGACGTGGCCTCGTTCGAGAGCCGCCGTCTTGAGCCGGGCTGTGCTGTAGGCCTGGGGTGACCTCGAAAGGATGGCGATCTTCATGGTTGCTCCACTTCAGCGATGTGGACGATGGCGTCGCCCTGGTTGACGAGAGGGTGTTGGACATGTCCGATGACGATGCCGTCGATCGGTGCGTTGAGCCGTGCGAGTCGTCGGCCAACCGAGTCATGGATGACGCCGATCTGTTGTCCCTTGCGGACGGCCTCACCAAGCGTTGCGTCGAGTCCGACGATGCCGCTGCGTCTTGCCCGAAGCCAGCGGCTTCGGCGACTCACCGTTGGCGCCGTTGCAGCAATACCGTCTGGCTTGGCGATGAGCCCGAGTTCGGCCAACACGTTGATGACACCGGTGGTTCCGACCTCGATTGCGTGTTTGTCGAACCGCCAAGCCTCGCCACCCTCGAAGAGCAAGACGGTCTTGCCCAACTCTGTTGCCTCACCACGGAGTGAGCCGTCGCGGACTCGTGAGTGGAGCATCATTGGGGCGCCGAACGCTTCGGCCAGACCTCTGGTCTTTGCGTCGTCGAGGTCGGCGCGAACCTGCGGCAGATTGATCCGGTGGTCTGAACCGGTGTGCAAGTCGATACCGACGTCGCATCGACGGACGATTTCGCTCATGAACAGGTGGGCGACCCGACCGGCGAGCGATCCGTTTGCAGAACCGGGAAACGAGCGGTTCAGATCTCGGCGGTCGGGGAGATAGCGGTCGCCGCTGAGAAACCCGTGCACGTTCACGATCGGCACGGCGATGACGGTGCCGCGCATGCGTCTCGGGTCGAGACGGGCCGTCACTCGGCGAACGATCTCGACGCCACCGATCTCGTCTCCGTGCACGGCCGCGCTGACCCAGACGGTCGGACCATCGGCCGCACCGTGGAGAACTTGGATCGGTAGCGAGATTTGCGAACCCGTCACCAGCTTGGCGATCGGGAGGTCACCGATACCTTTGCGGCCGGCTGCCACCGAGAGGTCACCAAGGGAGAACGGCGATCGACGTGCCCGGCTCAAATCGCTTGCCCGTCCCGGACTGAAAACCCAGAGTCGAATGGACGTCGCCCTGAGAATACGTCTCGGCAGGTCGACGAGGCTGCGTCGATCACTTGGGGTTCTTCCGGCACTCCTCCGACACTAGCAGGGTGCGGAAAATTGGGGCTTGTGGTGTCGGCTGGTTCTGGGCCGATCAGTTCGGTCGTTTCTGGACGACAGTGGAGGGCCGGTTCCGGTGGTGTTTGTGCTCTGGCGTGCGTTCGCCCGCCAGCACCGGTCGTCCGGCGCCGGTTACGTGGCGGCGGCGGCGTCGAGGGAGCAGATCCTGATCAGGTTGTAGACCGCTGCCTCCATTTTGAACCATGCACGGTTGCGTTCCTGGCCGATGTATCGGACCTTGCGGCCAGCCCCGACGGTCTTGATCCAACCGAACGGTTCCTCCACCCGTTTCCGGATCCGTAACGACACAACATGCCCGGCATGGCGGGTGGTGCGCCCGTCGATGGCGGAGCGCCGACTCTTGTTGTTCTGGGCGACATGCGGCGTGAACCCCAACTCGCGGACACCGGCAACAAAGTCTTTGGTGTCATAGCCCTTGTCCGCCGCGATCGTCCGCCGGCGTTTCTTCGCCGGCAACCGGCCAAGCATGGTGGTGGCGCAGTCCCGCTCAGCGAACCCTGTCGCCTGGGTCAACTCGGCATCGACGATCAGGCCGTTGCGGTTCTCGATCAACAAATGCCCCATGTAGGACAGTTCGGCCGCAGCGCTATTCGACTTGCGGAACAGCATCGCCTCAGAATCGGTCGTGGAGGTGTGGGTCTTGTTCGACCGTTTCTGGCCCTTGAAATCGACTTCGGCGTTCCGTCCCTTGAACCCGTTCCCGTCACCGCCGTCACCGTCGTTGTCGGTGGGCTCGTCGGGTTTGAAGCTCTTGTTCGATGCCCACGCCTGCAACAACGTCCCATCCACACTGAAATGATCTGAAGACATGTAGCGACGCAGCGTCGCCCGCACCACGACCGCAGCGAAGAACTCATCGGCGATCTCATGCTCCAACAGACGCTGCCGGTTCTTGGTGAACGTCGTGGCATCGAACGCCCGGTCATCGATCGCCATGTCGAGGAACCACTTGAACAACATGTCGTAGTTCAAACGCTCGCAGAACGCCCGCTCCGAACGCATCGAGTACATCGCCATCAACACTGTTGCCTTCAACAACGTCTCCGGCGGCACTGATCGCCGGCCCGACGACGCATACATTGCGTCGAACCGGCCATCGAGATCGGCCAGCACCTCGTCCACCACGACCCGGATCCGCCGGATCGGATGATCGACCGGGATCAGATCCTCAGTCGACAACGACGACAACTGACGTTCAGGGGTTCCACGCATACCCCCTATTCTTTTCGATCCGGCCCCAAAACGCGAGCACCAAACCAAACGAATTTCAGCACCCTGCTAGCCCTCGCTGGGCCGTATCGACGTTCGACACGGAGTCGAGTCAGGCACTCGGCATTGTTGATGCCCGAGCCTCGTGGAGGTCAGCCGAGCAAGATGCTGGGATCGATGTCGCAGGTGCCCAGTGCTTCGAGGATTTGGACCATCTGTTCCGCCGTGGGCTCAGCCGCCATGGTGAGAAAGGACTCGACGTCGATGTTGTCGACGAAACACGATGCCTCGTCGATGGTCATGCCCGACTCATCGGCAATGCCTTCGACGAAC
>JBBQUN010000302.1:0-5530 GCA_038212405.1 Acidimicrobiales bacterium
GGCAGAGCCGTACGCATCGGGACGAACGGTTGGCTCGTTCGCTCCGGTCTGGAACGCGATGAGCGCACGTCCACCGGGTGCGAGCGCCCGACGAAGTTCGATCCATGCGGACCCGAGTCGGTCTGGTGGCGTGTGGATGACCGAGTACCAGTACACGGCGCCGGCGAGGAATCGATCGTCCACCGGAAGCTGGGTCAGCGAGCCGATCTGGAACGACAGGGCCGGATGTGCCGCTCGTGCGGCCTCGATCATCGCCGGTGCGAGGTCGATGCCCGACATGTCGAGTCCTCGCCGAGCGAGATAGGCCGTTGCCCGGCCGGGTCCGCACCCGACGTCGAGCACCGGTCCTCCGCCGCCGTCGAGCATGTCGACGGCGAAGGCATCGAGGATTGCGCGATCGAGCGCGGTCTCGAACTGCGGCGAGAGTTCGATGCCGACATGCTCGACGTAGAGCTCGGCCGAGTGGTGATACGCCTGCCGCGTGGATGCGATGTGGTCGGGCTCGGGCATCGGCCAAGTATGCCGAAACCAGGCTGCGCCCGTCGGCCGATATGGCCGACAGTGCCCGGCGCCGGCGTCTTGCCAGGACGAGCCCGTCCCGTTAGGTTGCCGAACGACTCGACATTCCCCGGGGGGAACTGATGGCCAGTCCAGAGTTCGACAAGTTCATCGGCCTCCTCCGCCAGCGGCAGAACAAGGCCGACGCCAGCGCCGACGGCGATCGTGCTGACGTCGACATCGCGGCGATGCGGGCCTTCCAGAACAAGGTGGGCGGGCGGCTTCCCGACGGGGTGACGGGCACGCCAGTCGACGCCGGCGGCCGTCCGGCGGAGTGGATCGAAGCAGCCGACGCCGACACGACTCGCGTGGTGTTGTACCTGCACGGTGGCGGCTACGTCGCCGGGTCGATCGATTCGCACCGCAACCTCACCGGCCACCTGGCCCAGGCGATCGGCTGTCGGGTGCTCGCCCTCGACTACCGACTCGCCCCGGAGCATCCACACCCGGCACCGGTCGACGATGCAGTCGCGGCCGTTCGGTGGATCGTGGCGCAGGGCGTGTCACCCGAGCACATCGCCGTTGCCGGCGATTCCGCCGGCGGCGGTCTGACCGTCGCCACCTTGCTTGCCCTCCGCGATGCGGGCGACCCGCTCCCCGGTGCCGCCGTGTGCATCTCGCCCTGGGTCGACATGGAGTTCACCGGAGCGTCGATGACGACCAGAGCCGACGCCGATCCAATGGTCACCCCCGGCTCGATCGGTCAGATGGCGGCGATGTTCCTCGGCGAGGGCGGCGATGTGCGAGACCCGTTGGCCGCACCTCTGCACGCGGATCTGGCCGGTCTGCCTCCGCTGCTGATCCACGTCGGCGACGCCGAAGTCCTCCTCGATGATTCGACCCGTCTCGCGGCGAAGGCCGAAGAGGCGGGCGTCGACGTCACCCTGGAGGTATGGCCCGAGATGGTGCACGTATGGCACGCCTCCGCCGGGTACGTCCCTGAATCCGATGCGGCGATCGCTGCGATCGCCGAGTTCCTACGGGAGCAGCTGGGCTATTGAGCATCTCGGCTCGCACCGCTGCGTGCTCCGTGACAGGCTCACGTCATGACGAACCTCACGGCAGGCACCTCCGGTGTCAGCAGCACCGGCGAGCCCTTCCGCTCGTGGACCATCGGTGACCTACGCGTCACCGAGGTCGTCGAGATGGCAACCACCTCTTCGATCCACTTCATCATCCCCGAGGCCACGGCCGACAACCTGCTGACGATTCCGTGGGCACAGCCCCACTACGTCAACGAGGAGGGCCGGGCCCGGATGACGATTCGCAGCCTCGTCATCGAGAACGGCGACACGACCATCCTCGTCGACACCTGCCTCGGCAATGACAAGGAGCGGAGCGTCCCGGTGTGGTCGATGCGCTCAGGTCCGTTCCTCGACGACCTGACCGCCGCCGGGTTCCCTCCCGAGTCGATCGACTACGTGCTGTGCACACACCTCCACGTCGACCACGTCGGTTGGAACACGCGACTGGTCGACGGCGAATGGGTCCCGACGTTCCCGAATGCTCGCTACCTCTTTGGCGAGATCGAGTGGGCACACTGGTCGGCCAGTGCGGCGTCCGACGACGTGGTGTTGATGGGCGACTCGGTTCGTCCGATCTTCGACGCCGGTCTCGTCGACCTCGTGGCGACCGATCACGTCCTGATGCCGGAGGTCTCGCTCGAGTCGACCCCCGGTCACACGCCCGGGCACGTGAGCGTTCGGCTGCGTTCGGCTGGCGCCGAGGCGGTGATCACCGGCGATCTGTCGCACCATCCTTGCCAGCTCGCGCATCCTGGATGGGGGAGTAGCGCGGACGTCGACCGAGTGCAGTCGGAGGCGACCAGGCGCGCATTCTTCGCGGCGAATGCCGACCGTGACGTGCTGGTGCTCGGTACGCACTGGGAACCGTGTGCCAATCACCTGCACGTCGACGACGCCGACGCCGGCACCTACCGGCCAGAGCCGTTTACCGGATGATGTTCGGCGAGGAACGCGATCATCCGTTGCCATGCCAATTCGGCGGCCTCGGGCTCGAACGTTTCGCCTGCCTCGAAGAACCAGTGCTTGGTGTCGGCGTAGGTGTGGAAGTCGGTGTTGTTGTTGCCGAGTCGGATGAAAGCTTCGGTCATGACCCGATCCTCCTCTGACACGAGGTGATCGTCGCTGGCGAAGTGACCCTGGAACGTGGCGTCGGCTTCATCGAAGTCGATCGACTGGGCGCCGTAGAAGGTCACCACGGTCTTGACCACGTCGGGCGCTCGAGCGGCCAGCCAGAAGGCCATCGATGCACCCATCGAAAAGCCGATGACCGCGATCGGTTGGTCCTCGCCAGCGGCGGCACGTTGGAGCACGCCGGTCGAGGCCAGTATCAAGCCCGACAAGTTGTTGGGCTCGATGGTGGCCAACACCGCCTCACCCTCGGCAGTTGTGGCTGGGGTCTCCCCGTCGAAGAGGTCGGGGGCGAGTACGGTGTATCCCTCGTCGGCCAGGCGCCGAGCAAAGTCCCGCACCCAGTTGTTGAGACCCCACCACGAATGCAATACCAGAACCCCCGGGCCGGGCTTGCCCCCTTCGGGTCCGACGAAAAATGCTTCACCTGCGGGCTGCGCCATACGCACCGACCTTATCGGTGCACGTCGACGGCCTCCGCAGTTCGTACCCTGGTGCGAGTGAGAGGACCGTTGCACATGTTGCGTACTGCCTGGGGCTTCGTCGTCGACGTCGCCAAACAGTGGTACAACGGCGGGCTTGGCGACCTCGCCGCCAGTGTCACGTTCTGGATCCTGCTCACCCTGCCTGCCGCCATCCTGGCCCTGGTCTCGGGATTGGGCTGGATCGGATCGATTCTTGGCACCGGTCTGAAAGACGATGTCGAGTCCGGTGCCGTCGACTTTGCTGCTCGCCTACTCGGCAGCAATGTGTCCTCGGTCGAGTCATCGATACGCGACCTCTTCGTCGGACAGAACTCGGGCCTCCTCACCATCTCGCTGCTGTTGGCCCTCTGGACCATCAGCCGAGGGTTCGCGGGGCTCCTGCGAGCGCTCGACGATGTGTACGACGTCAGGGATCGGCGGGCCTGGTACATCACTCGGGTGGTGGCCCTCATCCTTGGGCTTGGCACGCTCGTGATCGTCGCCGTCATTGCGTTGCTCGAGGTCTTCATCTGGTCCCGCTACGACGTGCCATTCGAGGGGAGCCTGCGGGCGTTTGCCTCGGTGTTCATTCTCGTGCAATGGGCCGTGTCGATCTTCCACTTCGGCCCGTCCGTGCGAACCAAATGGCATTGGGACCTTCCCGGCGCACTCGTTGCCGCCTCGATGTGGTGGATTCTCACCCTCGGCTTTGGGATCTACGTCGACCTGACCTCGGGCGGCAACGAGGCCGCGGCAGCCATCGGTGCGTTCATCCTCGGGCTCACCTGGATTTGGTTGGCGGCTCAGGTGTTGCTGATCGGTGCCGCCGTGAATTCGATCCTCGGGACCCGACTCGGTATCAACCGGGCCAAGCCGGATTGGAAGCTCAATGAACGGATCTTCCGCACCGGCGAGATGAAACAGGTCGACATCGAGGCCAACCCGACCCCGCCACCCGACACCCTGATCGGCCCCTGGTCCGAAGTCGACTGAGCCAGAAGTCGACCGAGCCAGAAGTCGACTGAGCCGCGAACCGTCGACACTGGAGCCCAAGTCCCTCAACCGTCGACACTGGAGCCCCGGATTGGGCTTCAGTGCCAACAGTTGAACGAGGCGGGTCTCAGTGTCGACAGTTCAGGTGTGGTGTGACCTGGCCGGCCGGTCTGATCAGGCCGTGGGCACGAGGGCGACGGCGAGGACGTCGTCGATCGTGGTGGCGAGGTGAATATCGAGGGCATCGCGGACTTCGGCCGGGACATCGTCCAGATCGGGACCGTTGGCCACCGGCAGGATCACCGTGGTGATCCCGGCCCGATGTGCGGCCAACACCTTCTGCTTCACCCCGCCGATCGGGAGCACCCGACCTTGCAGTGTGACCTCGCCGGTCATGGCAACATCGCCTCGAACGGGGCGGTCGAGCAGCAAGCTCATGAGCGCCGTTGTCATGGTGATGCCAGCCGATGGGCCGTCCTTCGGCACGGCCCCGGCAGGAAAGTGCACATGCAGCCGCTTGCCTGCCGGGAACTCGACACCGAACTCTGGCGCCCGAACCGACGCCAACGATCGAGCCAGCGAAGCGGACTCTTTCATGACATCGCCGAGCTGACCGGTGAGAATCGGCTCGCCCTCCCCGGGAACGAGTGCGGCTTCGACGAAGAGCACGTCGCCACCGGCGCCAGTCACGGCGAGGCCGGTGGCAATACCCGGTCGGTCGATGCGGTCGACCGCCTTTTCCTGGATTGGTGCACGTCCGAGAAGGTCGTGGAGATCGTCGACATCGACCGTGATCGGCTCGACGACCGTGCCCGCTTCGACAGTGCCCGCTTCGACAGTGCCCGCGCCGGCGCTGCTGCCGGTGGCGATGCGGGTGGCCGACTTGCGCAGTGTCTTGTCGAGCAGGCGTTCGAGCTGGCGAACGCCGGCCTCTCGGGTGTAGTCGCCGGCGATGCGCCGAATGGCCGCTTCGGTGATGGTGACCTCACCAACCTCGAGCCCGTTCGACTCGACGAGTCGAGGAATCAGATGATCGCTGGCGATCGTTGCCTTCTCGGTCTCGGTGTAGCCCTCGATCGAAATGATCTCCATGCGGTCGAGCAGCGGCCCTGGAATCGTGTCGAGCACGTTCGCCGTTGCGAGGAACACCACGTCGGACAGGTCGAGTTCGAACTCGAGATAGTGATCCCGGAATGAGTGGTTCTGGGCTGGGTCGAGCACCTCGAGCAGGGCTGCCGACGGGTCGCCGCGGTGGTCGGAACCGACCTTGTCGATCTCATCGAGGAGCACGACGGGATTCATGGTGCCGGCCTCGGTGAGTGCCCTGACGAGACGCCCGGGACGAGCGCCGACATAGGTGCG
>JBBQUN010000303.1:0-5526 GCA_038212405.1 Acidimicrobiales bacterium
TAGCGGGCCAACTCCTGGGCGGCGATGATCGTGAAGCCGGCAATGCCGATCTTGGCGGCGCCGTAATTGGTCTGGCCAGGGTTGCCATAGATGCCAGAAACCGACGTGGTGTTGATGATGCGAGCGTCATTTGTCTTGCCTGACTTGGCCCGCTCACGCCAGTAGGCCGCTGCCCATCGAGCTGGGGCGAAGGTTCCCTTGAGGTGCACCTTGATGACGGCGTCCCACTCGGCCTCGGTCATGTTCACGAGCATCCGATCCCGCAGGATGCCGGCGTTGTTGACCAGTACATCGAGGTCGCCGAAGTTCTCGACTGCCATGTTGATCATGCGTTGGGCGCCCTCCCAATCAGAGACGTCGTCGCCGTTGGCAACCGCTTCACCTCCCATCGCCTTGATCTCCTCCACCACCTGCTGCGCTGGAGTCTGGTCGGCCCCCGTGCCGTCGAATTCTCCACCGAGGTCGTTCACCACGACCTTTGCTCCGTGGTAGGCGAGCATCAGCGCGTGTTCACGACCGATCCCTCGTCCAGCCCCGGTGACGATGGCAACGCGGCCCTCGCACAGCCTCGCTTTCACGGCATTCGCTTCATTCGTCGTCTGCGACATCTCGTTCTCCTGTGGTTGACGGTCCCGCTCGGCATCCTGACACAGCAGGTGCGCGTCGCTCCAACGCCACACCGCAGTCACCGGAGCGCGATCGCTGGACAGTGCCATCGCTGGACAGTGCCATCGCTGGACAGTGCGATCGCTGCCAGCGAGACTCACCCCATGAACGAACACCCGCTGGCCCTTTCGGCACGATTGATCGACACCGGCATCGTCGACACCCCTCCCAACCGAATCACCCAAGAGATCAGCGAGTTGGCCGATGGGGTGATGCTCATCGAATCCTTCAGCCACGTTGCCATTGTCGACACCGGCGATGGTCTCGTCGCCTTCGACACCAGCGCTGCGGCATCAGGTCCAGCCGTTGTCGAATCGCTACGGACCTGGAGCGACGCACCCGTTCACTCGATCGTCTACACCCACGGCCACCTCGATCACGTTGGTGGAAGCCGTTCCTTCGCCGCCGATGCCGAGCAGCACGGTCGTCCGTTACCCCGAGTCATCGGCCACGAGAACGTTGCTCCCCGCTTCGATCGCTACGAACGAACAGCCGGCTACAACAAGGTGATCAATCAGCGCCAGTTTGGTGGGGCTCCCAAGGTGACCACCCAAGAGGGGCGACACGCTCAGCGGTTTCTCCCGCAGGGAACGCTACGCCCCGATACCACCTTCACCCACGACTTGTCCGACACCATTGGCGGCGTCGACCTCGAGTTCTCACACTGCTTGGGCGAAACCGACGACCACACCTGGACCTGGATTCCCCAGCACGAGATGATCGCCGCCGGCGACCAATTCATCTGGAACTTCCCGAACTGCGGCAACCCCCAGAAGGTCCAGCGATACCCGCTCGAGTGGGCCCAATCACTGCGAGACATGGCGGCCAAAGATCCCGAGCTGTTCGTGCCCGCCCACGGACTGCCGATCGCAGGCCGTGATCGCATCGTGTCGTGCCTCGAAACCGTTGCCTCGACGCTCGAAACTCTGGTGAACCAGGTCGTCGACGCCATGAACACCGGCGCGGTACTGGATGAGATCGTGAACACCGTTTCGGTCCCGGCCGCCACACTCGAACTGCCCTATCTGCGACCGCTCTATGACGAACCCGAATTCGTGATTCGCAACATCTGGCGTCTCTACGGAGGCTGGTGGGACGGCAACCCGGCACGGCTGAAGCCGGCTTCTGATCAAGCAATCGGGCTCGAGGTCGCCGCCCTTGCCGGCGGCGTCACCAACCTCGTCACGCGAGCCACGGCGTTGTCAGACTCGGGCGAGCACCGCATGGCCTGCCAGCTGATCGAGTTTGCAGCAGCAGCTGAACCCGAATCCCACGAAGTCCATGCTGCCCGATCGACCATCTACACCAATCGTCGAGCAATCGAGTCTTCGCTCATGTCGAAGGGCATCTACCGAAGCGCTTCGGCCGAATCCGACTTCGTTGTCACCGGCGAGGTCCCCCCGCTTTCGATGGTGTTGGCTATTGGCGAATGAACGCTTCAACCGGGTTGGGTGAACTGTTCGCCAAGAACAGCGCCGTTTCGTTCGTCGAGGTTGCTGCTCACATCGCCCAACTCGATGAGGGCGCGCCGTCGGTCGAGGAGATCGTTGCGTCGTTCGATCAGCTCGTCAATCCCGACATCTCCACGGCCCAGCAGCTCATGACCCACGTGTTCGGCCATCTGGGATTTCAAGGCAACACGACGAACTACTACGACCAAGCCAACTCGTACCTGCATCGCGTCCTCGAGACGCGCCGTGGTATCCCCATCTCGCTCAGCATCGTCGCCATCGAGATCGGTGCTCGGTGCGGTATCGAAGTCGAGCCGATCGGCATGCCCGCCCACCTCTTGCTCGGGCACGGCAAGGGCGACGATCGACGTTGGTTCGACCCGATGTCGGGAGGTGCCATGCTGACGCTCGATGGTGTTCAGCAGCTTTTCGCCAGTCTCCTCCCCGACACGCCGTTCGATTTGCGCTACATCGATCCGATCGGACCGGTCGACGTCGCTACCCGGATGCTGAACAACCTTCGCAGCATCGAGTTCCGCCGCGGCGATCTTCGCCAGCTCTCCAAGGTCGTTGCCGCCCAGATCGAACTGCCCGACGTGGCGCCAGCAGCCAGACTCGAATTTGCTCAGCTCTTCGCCAGCCGCGGCCACTTCGGTGCCGCGATCGAGCAACTGGAAGCGCTGATGCTGGTCGACCCGAGCCGCAGTGCGGACTACACTGCCGCCGCCGATCGGTTGCGAGCCAACTTCAACTGACGCCGGCCGCCGCCATTGCGGCACGGAGCTGCTCGAGCGTTGCGTCGTCAACCGGAATCGACTCGGCACGGGCCAAACGGGCACGCTGCTCGGGATCACCCGGCATCAGCACCTCATCGATCCCGACCCTTGGATGACCAGACCGTAGCCAGGCGAGCGTCGCCTCGGTTTCTGCGAGCAGGTGTTCAGCGCTCCCCGCAGCCTTGGGGTCGATGGCGATGGTGACCATCGAGTTGTAGATCCGGCTCGGCCCGCCCTGTTCTCGCATCGTCATACCGCCGAGCAGAGCTGCACCGACCAGCTCGCACATGATGGCCAGCCCCGAACCCTTGTGCTCACCCATTGCGACCAGCGCACCGCGACGACCCTCACCGATCACCTGTGCCGGATCATCGCTCAGGTTGCCATCAGCGTCGACGATCGTTCCGGCAGGGACTCGCTCGCCCTTGTTCATGGCAACCCTGGCTTTGCCCAGGGCAATGGTGCTGGTGGCCATGTCGAGCAAGGCCGCTGCCTTACCGTCTCTCCCCGGCACGCCGATGCAGACCGGATTGGTACCGAGCAGTGCTGTCGAGCTGCCAAAGGGGGCGACGGCTGGCCCATGGCCGGCCACGTTGACGAGGTGTACCGAAACAAGCCCAGCTGCCGAGCACTGCTCGGCCCAGTGCCCGATGCGGCCGATGTGGAACGAGTTGCGCAGCCCAACGAAGGCGACGCCGAATTGCTTTGCCCGTTCGATCGCGATCTCCATGGCCTCATAGGCCATCACTTGCCCAAACCCGGCGCCGCCATCGAGGGCGACCAACGGTCCGGTGTCGTTCAGCACCTGGAGGTGTTGGTTGATCGTGAGCTCGCCAATGAGTGCATGGGTGACATAGGCAGGCAACATGCCAACACCGTGGGAGTCGTGTCCTGCGAGGTTGGCTCCGACGAGCTGATCGGCAACGAGCACCGCTTCTCGTTCGACGCTACCCAATGCGAGACAGGTGCGAGAGACGAGATCGTGGAGGTGCGCTGGACTCAGATCGGGCATGGGCGGAGGCTAGTCGCTCGTGTCGATCACTCGGGAAAAAAGGCGTTCGGCGTGCGGTGGAACACCACTGAATCGCAGGTCGAGGTCGGCTCGGGCCCGGGCATCGGCGGCGAGTTCTGCCAGCTCGAACGCCGCAGTGAGATCGAGTCGACCGATGCCGCCCAAGGCAATCTCGACATCGGTGACATCGGGATGGTCCGCAATCACGGCGAGAATCTTCTCGCTGATGCGATTGATCGAACCGAACCACAGCACACCGTGGGGGGTGATCAGAAGGTCGTGGCCGGTGCGGTCGACCTCGATGTACACCTGGAGCTCGCGCCACAGATGGACGCCGATCGACAGCGTGATACCCACCAGGATGCCCCGCTCGATGTGCGGGTCGAGGAGCAGCGTGGTCACCAGCGTGATCGCGGCCGCTGCGGTTTGGGGCCGACTCCACGACCACATCGCCGAAATTCGGTCGACACGAAAGAGACTCATGACCGAGCTGATGACGACTGCGGCGAGGGCGGGCTTCGGCATGCTCGACAGCACATTCGAGAACGGCAGCAACCCGAGCATCGCAACACCGGTGATGAAGCCCGACCAACGAGTGGTGGCACCCGCTCGATAGTTGAGCGACGATCGACCGAAGGACCCGCCAACCGGGTAGGAGCCAATCGCTCCCGCCGCCAAGTTGGCGACGCCCTGACTGATGAACTCGGTGTTGGCGCTCCACCGCTGGCGCTCGGCCGCAGCGTAGGTGCGGGCGATCGACGAGGGTTCGGCAAAGCCGATCAATGCGATCACGAGGGCCGGAAGGAGCAGGTGCTGCGCGGAACCAAATGGCAAGTCGGTGACGAGCGAGACGCCGCCGGTGGGAATGGAACCAACCGTTGCCACATCGAGATCGAAAGCCGCAGCAATCGCCCACGAAGCAGCAACACCGACCAGAACGCTGGGAAAGAGCTGATGCAGTTTGCGAAGGGAGAGAATCAGCACGAAGGTGATCGCTGCCAACAGAATCGAAGAAGCGTTCCAGTCAGCGGGGTGGGCAAGGGTTTCGAAGGCCCGGCCGAGCACACGGCCCGAATCACTCGAATAGCCTGTCGCGGTTGGTAACTGGGATCCCATGATGAGGAGCGCAGCGCCCGAGGTGAAGCCCGTGAGCACTGGCTGGCTCACGAAATAGGCGGCAATGCCAAGGCGCAACGCACCAAATGTCACGCGTGCGACGCCGACCATGAGGGCCAGAAGGGCACCAAGCAGGACGTAGTCGTTCGTTTGGGCAACGGCGAGCGGCGCCAACGCGCTCGCGACGAGCAGCGAGGTCAGCGCGGTTGGGCCGGTCTGGAGGTACGGCGAGGACACGAAAAAGGCAGCCAGGATCGCCGGAACAGTCCCGGCCAGGAGTCCGATGTGTCCAGGCATCCCGGCCAGTTCGGCGTACGCCAGCCCCTGCGGGACCAGTGCCAACACCACACTCAGCCCCGCGATGAGATCACCCCATCGAGGTCGAGAGAAGTCATCGCGGCGCAGCACGGCAACGAGTGTGCCGCAACGGAGGTCGCGTGTCCTCTTCGTTGCTGTTCAGCTGCGCGATGAGCGGTTCGTTCCCGGGCGTTCGATCGTGACCGGG
>JBBQUN010000304.1:0-5515 GCA_038212405.1 Acidimicrobiales bacterium
TGAACACTGCTTCGACGGCGCCGGTTCCCGACGACGGTTCGGTGACCGAGAGTCCGAACAACGGGCCGTCGCCATCGGTGACCACGACGACGGTCACGTCTTGCGCCTGCACTCGGGTGCGGCCGGCGAAGATGACACTCAGTGACAGATCGCAGAGCTCAGCGGCCGCTGCGGCGACCGCACTCACTTCGTCGTCGCCAACTGCTGCGGCATGCCGTCGATCACCGGGGCCGACCAACCGGACATCGGCGAGGACCCCGTCCTCGGCCGATTTCGCCAGCACTCGAATCGACGCATCGGCAGGCACCTTGTGCCCGCCGTTGACCGCCAGCGCAACCGAGCGAACGAGCCGGGCGACCAGCCGCTGTTCTTGTTCGTCGAAGCGATCCGGGCGAACCATTGCTGCGGCCAGCGGCCCAGCGGCGGACTCTTGTCGACAGACCAACAGACTGAGGTTGCCGAGCGGCACCTGCTCGAATTCGATGGTGGGATCACCGAGGGCAGACCACAGTCGACCGGCCAGCTCGAACCCAGGGCCGTCGAGGCCACTCCATCCATCAGGGAGGCGTGAGGCAACGGTGGCGAGCGTGCCCTCGACCGCACGCGAGACAACAACCACGCCCTGTGCATCGAACCCTTCGGCCAGGGCCGTCAACGCCAAACCCGTGGCCAGTTTGCGAACTTCGGGGGTGCTTCGCACGCCGAGAAGCTGCGAGACCTCTGGCGCCCGGTCGTAGGACAGTGCATCGCCGAGGATCCCCGCCAACCCACGACCGAGTCCTGATGGCTTACCGGTCTCCACGTTGGCGCACCTTCTCAGCGGTCGGCTTCCAAACGATGGTGGGCCGAATATCGATACCGGTCATCGTTGACATCGGTCAGGGCTCGCTTCCTGGCCGACTGCCACCCATGTTCGCAGGTCTTCGACCGCAATGGCGAGCGTCAACCCGATCGTTGGCTCATATCCCTGGAGCATGGCAACGACGCGGCCGTCGGTGTCGAGCACTGGGCCGCCGGAGAAGCCGGGCTCGGTGATCGCATCGATCAGCATGACGTCGCCGTCCACTCCCCAGGTCGCACCATCGCCGTAGAGATGGACGCTACCCTCGACGACTTGGGTGCCGAATCCGCCGGCATGACCAGCGAGGAACACCGTCGCCCCCAGCGCGGGATTGCGGTCGGCGAACTCGAGCGAGATGACCTCGACCGCTTCGGCTGTCGCGACATCGAGGTCCGCTCCGATGGCAACGACTGGCTGCACGACCGGCTCGACAGCCTGGTCGAACTTGACCGATGCTCCCCCTTCGACCAGATGGCGATTGGTGTAGCTGAGGTCGCCAACGACGAAGCCCGAACCGCGTAGCAGACCTTCGCACCCGAGACCCGAGACTCCGAGCGTGGCGGCATCGGCCAACGCACGCACTCGAATTTCGGTCGTTGCATCGATCGGTCCGCTGCTCGTGGACGCCGCTGCGGTCGTTGCTGCCAACGGCAGATCGTTGCGGTGGCCGACGCCGACAATCATGAGGCCGGCAACGGTGAGGCCCAGCGCGGCAACGGTGGCAAGGCTCGGCCCCATCCACTTCGTTTCGCTGCTCGCCATACGACCAACGCTAGACGTGTGCGACGAAGTCTCGGATCGGCAAACCGACTCACGGAGAGGGCGTCAGCCTGGGTGAATATTCCGTGCCAACGCCACCGCCGGCAGGCGGGCCCGGTGTCGATCAGCCTTCGCCGAGAATGTCGAAGACCTCAGCCCGGAGCTGGTCGGTGATCCGGAAGAACGACACGCCGTAGTAGCTGGTTCGCTCGTTTGCCGGTCGGATCGTGCGCACCTCGACGACACCCTCAGCGCCGTTGATCGTGAAACGAATCTTGTTGCCGACCTTGATGTTGGGGTTGGCCTGCGAGGTCAACAATGCGCCGCCGAATGACAGGTCGATGATGTTGGCCTGCACCTTTGCCGGCGATCCCTTGAACAGTTTGCGCCGGCTCGGAGGCAGCCAGATTGCCTCGCCACAGGCAGCACGTCGTTCGGCTATGCGAGGGAACTCGGCTGGACGCCGGAGGTCTTCTTCGTCGACGAACTGTCCCATGTCAGTTTCATCGGCATCGGGTCGCCCCGGCTTATGGGCAAAACGACCCGTTCCTCGGTCGTGATGGTTCTGGTGATGACACCCATCTATGCGAGACTCGAACTCATGGCCACCGAGACGTTCGTCGTGCAATCCGCCCTGTCGCCCGAGGACGCGTTCGTGCGGGTGGTCGATCTCCTCCGCGTCAGCGAGTGGGACCCCGGGGTACGCAGCCCTCGTCTGATCGGGGGCGAGCCCGGTTGCGTCGGCGCCAGCTACGAGGTCAGCGTGATGGGGTTCGATGGCGGACCCACCACTGCCACCTATGAACTCACCGCCGTCGATGCGCCCCGATCGTTCACGATGGTGGGCTCTCATCCCGACTTTCGGGCCGACGACACCGTCACCGTGGAACCAGCGGCCAACGGCTGTCGCGTCACCTACGACGCCGGTCTCGTTTTGCTCGGCGACCGCCCTCCGCTCAGCGAGGCCCAACTCGACGAAGCGTTCACCGCCATCGTCGCCGTACCCCAGAAGGGCCTGACCTCGTTCCTCAACCCGTGAGCCTCGAAGGAGCAACACCGATGACTTCCCCGTTTCCAATCGGCACTCCCGGCAAACCATGGAACGATGCCGACAAGCAGGAGTGGTTCGAGTCCCGCTCGATCGCGCGCAGCTACCAAGAGGACGTACTCGACAAGATCGAGGCTCTCCACCGAGTTTGCCATGTCCGCCAATACGGCTTCCTCCCGGTCGACCCCCAGCGATATCCACTGATGGCGCTCACGATCCGCGCCACCAGAACTGACGCGCCGTGGGCGCTGATCACCGGCGGTGTTCATGGCTATGAAACCAGCGGTGTTCAGGGCGCGATCACGTTCGTCGAGAGGCACGCCTCCGCCTTTCACGACCGGGTGAACCTGCTCGTCCTGCCCTGCGTCAGCCCTTGGGGCTACGAGGTGATCAACCGCTGGAACCCGAAGTGCATCGATCCGAATAGGGCATTCGTCGCCAAGAGCCCGTGCGAAGAATCAGCGGCGGTGATGAAACTGATCGACGACCTCGGCCTCGACTTCCTCATGCACATTGATCTCCACGAGACCACCGACAGCGATGAATCGGAGTTCCGACCCGCTGTCGCCGCCCGTGATGGGTTGCCGTATCAACCCGGCTTGATCCCCGATGGCTTCTACACCGTTGGCGACAGCGACAATCCGCAGCCGGACTTCCAGGCGGCGATCATCGCCGGTGTCGAAGGCGTGACACACATCGCTCCCCCCGACGCCAATGGCCAGATCATCGGGTCGGACCTCACCCAACACGGCGTGATCAACTACCGGTTCCGTGAGTGGGGCCTGTGCGCTGGTGTGACCAGCGCACCGTTCACCTCGACGACCGAGGTCTACCCCGACAGCCCGAACGCCACGCCGGCCATCTGCATCGAAGCCCAGATCGCCGCCGTGGAAGCCGCTCTCGACTTCGCCCTGACCTATCCAACGCCGTAGCGCTCGACCAGGTGTCGAAGCCTCCGCTGCATTCGAACGCTCGACCAGGTGTCGAAGCCTCCGTGGCGTGAACGGCCCGCCCGGAGGGCAGAAAACTGCGAGGGACTTGTCCCTCAACGCCCGCAAACGAGCGAAGCGAGAGCAGTGGGCGTTGAGGGACTCGAACCCCCGACATCCTCCTTGTAAGGGAGGCGCTCTAGCCAACTGAGCTAAACGCCCTTGCGGTTGGCGAGCCTAGCGTCTCGCTTGCGTCCCCAGCGCCGAGTTCACGCTGATCCCCACGCCGCCCGCATGGCGAGCAACTGGTCGAGAAGCTCGGGCGTTGCCGCAGCAACTGGCGCCCGGCGAGCGGCGTGGTCGATGACGACCAGCTCGTCGCCATTGCCGTCGGCCACGCTGACGCCGGCCTCTCGGCAGATGAGCAGCGCGCCAAGGTAGTCCCAGACACCGTGCGCCGCGTCGATGTCGACGAACCCGTCGAACGTCCCGCTGGCCACCGCACACAGATCGAGAGCGCAGGCACCGTAGGCACGAAACTGGCGCCACCCGCCGTGCGATGGGGGCAGCCCGGAAAACGCAATGAGCGCGTCGGCCAGTTCGTCGACGGACGAGGGTCCGAACGATGGTTCATCGACTTCGACACCCTCACCGCGGATGGCGGCGTAGCGGTCGCCGGTCGCCAGATTGGCGACGACAGCGGCGAGCGGCCCGTTGCCGTCGACCGCGCAGAGACTCGTTGCGTACCAGGGCAACCCATGCGAGGCGTTGGTGGATCCGTCGACAGGATCGACGACCACGGTCAGCTCACCAGTCCCGGTGATACCGCTCTCTTCGGTCAACACCCGGAATCCCGCATCGAGCAGCTCGGGAACCAACAACTCGTCGGCCACCACATCGAAGGCGTACTGGCCGTCTCGGCGGCCCGATGGTCCCCAGTCGCTGTGGTTGGCGAGCGCTGCTTCCACGTCGCCAGCCAGTCGCTCGAAAAGCTCGATGATGTCCGTTGGTGCCATGGCCACGGTCGAAGTGTGCCGCAATCCCCCGACAATCTGGCAGGATTGGAACGCCTATCGAAGGAGAACGCACGTTGGCGATCATCGACATGCCCGGCTTCGTTGCCGAGCTGAAAGAACATGCTGCCGACCACGGCTTCCACGTGCATGATGAGCGGCATTTCGTCGAGACCTACTCCTTGCGCCAAGTGTGGGAGGTCGATCTCCACCCCGAGCGGGCGTGCGGCGGTCCGCTCGATCTGCACCTCGCTGTCGAGCTCGATCCTCGTACCACACTGGGTTTCGAAGACAAGATGATCGAGGAAGACGAGCCCGAAGACCCGCCACGCGGCTACCAGTTCCCGCTGATCTTCAACTGGGCGCTGCCGCCGCTGCCAAAATGCCCTGATCTGCTGTTGCTTGCCACGGAATTGGCGGGAATCGGCGGTCCCGACCTTCCTCTCGAGATCGCCGCGATCGACTCCACGATGTCGGTGACCGACGCCCCGGTACGCACACTGTCGATCACGGCAAAGGTCGATCTCGACATGGCCGATGTCTACCTGCGTCAAGAAGACTTGTGCGACGTTCTCGACCGGTGCCTCGACGTGAGCGAGTGGGTGCTCGATCGCTCCCCCGTCTGGCTCGACGAGGTCTGACCAACCAGCGAACGTTCAGCGGCCACCACTGACGTTGATCAACGCGCCTGTGACATAGGTCGAGCGTTCCGAGGCCAGCCACATGATCACGTCGGCGACTTCATCGGCCGATCCCCCGCGTTGCATCGGCACGTTCGGGGCCAAGTCGACGACTCGATTCGGCAATCCGGCGCTTGCGTGAATATCGGTGTCGATCAGGCCAGGGCGAACGGCATTGACTCGAATGCCTTCGGCCGCCACCTCCTTGGCCAGACCGATCGTCAGCGTGTCGGTTGCCCCCTTCG
>JBBQUN010000305.1:0-5472 GCA_038212405.1 Acidimicrobiales bacterium
CTGGTTTCACCGGCAATTCGAAGGGAAGACCGCTGCCATGAATCGTCGAAGTGTTGGTAGAGCAGGATTACAAGGGTGGAGAACCAAGGTGGCTGATGCGGTGGCCGAGCCGGTCGCCAAGCGATCCCGAGCATCGAGCGACGACGTTCGCGATGCCGTCGGCCTCGTGTTCCTGGCGCTGACCGTTGCCTATCTCTGGCAGGCCGGGCGTGAACTCTGGGCGGGACGGAGCTGACTGCGACGCCAGTCCGCTCTCTGCCCATCTCCCGAGCGACGGCGCTACGCCGTCACCCGTACAAAGTGGAGAGGTGAGCAAGGGTTGGATTGGCCCCGGATCGGTCAAGGGCGGCCGTACACGCAGGGCCCGATCCCCGGTGGCGGCCAGTTCGACGTATCCCGCAGCGCACCAACGCCGTAGGATAGACGCTGGACGGTTCGCGTCATCCTCAGTCACGCGATCAGCCAGGGTGGCGAACGGTGCGATGGAGAATGATAATGACGTCATTTCACCTCGAATCGATCGGAACCAATGAGCTCGTCGGCTTCGCCTGGAAGTTCAGCGGCCGACCTCGGCTCGAGCAGAGCAGGCTGAACCCGAGAAATGCGTGGTGGACTTCGTTTCTCGTCAGGCAGCGGCGGGTAGACCCGATCCGAACCTCGGAGGTATCCATGACCACACCCAGCGCCTACGACCCCGACGACGGAAACGTCGCAAGCGCCACGTCGCTCTACGACCTGCTCGGCAACCTCACCGGCGAGACGAGCACTGCGGAGCTGCTCGCCCTGGCTCGACAGCGACAAGGCAGTGCCGCAGAGCTCCGAGCACTGGAGCGGCTTCCTGATCAAGACTGGGAGAGCCTCCAAGCAGCAGTACTGACTGCGACCACCGGATGGGATTGACGAGGAGTCAAAATGACGATTGCTTGCAGCCTTGCAGCGAGGGCGGGTAGCCCTTCGTCATCGCAAGCGACCACGGACCGAGCATCAAGGACGACAAACTGTACGGGGCATTGCGGCGTGATGGCGCCAGCAAGTCGAAGGCGGCGGCCATCGCCAACACCGATCGCAGCATGGCTGCTCGTCGGGGAGGCGAGTCACCCCCTACGAGGAATGGACCAAGATCGAACTCAATCGCGTCGGTCACGGGCCGGGAAGGCGGCGCCGCTCATTCCGTCCTCGCGCTTCGCCGTTCGACCCGGTGAGTAGAGCACCGATGAACTGGAGTCACGATCCGCTGAAATCGTGAACTCGATCGTCATCCACCGGTGGTAGTCGATCACCAAGGTCGCAGATGTCGATGACCCGTTGCACGACCGACGAGGCGATGACCGGTAGCGGCTCGCCGTTGCCGAAAGACAACAACAAGGTCAGGCCTGCGGCACCGAAGTAGGTGACCTCACTGCAGTCGACCACCTCGACGTCGACCTGACCCGTGCCGTCGAGCCACTCCGCGACCAGCGTCGCCCCGTGGTTGTCGATCTCGCCTCGCAGCACGAGCACCCCAGGGGTCCGAACTTCTACTGACATATCGTTCATGGCTTCGTGCTCACGACACCTCGTTCTTGGCATCGTTCCCGATGCACTGTCCTGCGGGCCTGCCTTCAGTCAAGGCCACCGACCAGATCGAGCGCCTCACCCCTGGGGGTGAAATCGGTGAATCGTGGACAGCGACAGCCACGAGCTGGCACGATGCGATCGTGTCCGGATCAAGCGCGCCAACACCGACGGCAAAGCGGCCGATCCGTCTGGCCATCGTGAACGACTATGGATTGGTCGTCGCTGGGCTAGCGGGACTTCTCGCTCCGTACGCCGACAGGGTCTCGATCGTGGAGCTCAGCGTCAATATGCCGATTGCCAGCTCGGTCGACGTCGTGCTCTACGACACGTTCGCCCGCCCAGACTCAGGACTCGTCGAGATTTCCGAGCTGGTCGCCAACGCGCGAGCAACGCGAGTGGCGGTTTTCAGCTGGTACTACGACGAGGAGTTCATCGAGCAGGTCATCGGCTTGGGTGCGGCGGGGTTTCTCTCCAAGACGCTCGATCCCGAGGAGATCATTGACGCCGTCGAAGCGATCGTCGATGGGGAGATCATCGTCATCGCTCGCCGCGGTCACGCCCATCACAACCCCGACCTGAACTGGCCCGGCCGCGATCATGGTCTGACGGCCCGAGAGGCCGAGGTGCTTGCCCTGGTCACGCAGGGCAAGTCGAATGCCGAGATCACCGAACTCCTCCACCTGAGCATCAATACGATCAAGGTGAACATCCGTCATGCCTATCGCAAGATCGGGGCCCGCAACCGAGTCGATGCAGTGCTGTGGGGAATCGAGAACGGCATGCAGCCCGAGCAGGACCGATTCCATCCGTGGCGAGCCGACGCGCCTCCGCCTACCGAGTGAATGTCATTCGACGCTGATCAGCAACCGGTGTGCTTACCGGCGAGGCAGGCCTCCTCGGTCCCGATGCGACGCCGCAGGACTGCGGCGTTGGCCAATGAGCCGATTGCCGCCAACGTCGGGGCGCGAACAGCGAGTGGGGCGGCGGCGATCTCTACCGCAACTGCCAGGTAGTTCGGATGGCGAACGATCCGGTACGGACCGTCCCGGACCAGCGCGGCGTCGGGAACCGTCATGATTCGGGTCGACCAGCGATCGCCCAGTGTCCGGATGCTCCAGTATCGCAACGCCTGTCCGACGGCGACTGCACCGAGCGCTCTGCGAGCGGGCGCAACTGGGCGGCGTGCTGCGATGAGGAGCCAAAGCAGCCAGAGTGCATGGAAGCCAACCATCTCCGCGTATCGATCCTGTTTGCAGAAGCGTCCACCCTGGGCCGCCATCCGACGTTCGTTCCGCTTCGACCAACCAAGTTCGAGGACCCGCTGAGCGGCAAGCGCCAGCACCCAACGCTGATTGCGCGTCAGCCCTGGAACATTCAGCATTTGAACAGGACGTGTTCTGCTGCGAAGCCCGGACCCATCGCCGAAACGACGCCGTACTCACCGGGCCGCATCGATCCGCACCGAAGGTGCCGGTCGAGAACGAACAGGGCCGTCGGCGACGACATGTTGCCGAACCGGGCCAGTGTGTCGACCGAGTAGCGAAGCGCGCATTCGTCAACATCGAGACCCTCGCAGAGGGCTCGGATCACGCCAGACCCGCCGGGGTGCAAGGCCAGATGCCGGAGGTCGTCGATCGAGATGTCGACCGAGCGACAGACCGGCTCGAGACTTTCGGCGACGTGACGACGGAGAAAGGCCGGCACTCGGCGAGACAGGATCACTTCGAACCCGTCGCTGCCATGCGACCAACCCATGATCTCCTCAGTCTGTGGCCACAGGTAACTTCCGTGGCCAACGAGTTGCGGCCCCCGCCCGTCAGGCCCGATCACTGCGGCTGCCGAGCCATCGGAGAACAAGCTCGCTGCCACCACGTTCGTCGACGACTGCTGACCCAGTTGAAACGTGAGACTGCACAACTCAGTTGCCACCACCAGCGCCGACTTCCCCGGATTGCCCCGGCACCATGAAGCCGCTCGGCCGAGCGCGCCGACCCCGCCTGCGCAGCCGTGGCCGAACGTCGCATCTCGCGTGACCCCGTGTTGGGGCAACCCGAGCTCCTGCTGGAGTCGGCTGTCGAGCGACGGTGTTGCGAACCCGGTCGACGACACATAGAAGACCGCACCGATGTCGTCGGGTGCCACATCGGCGATCGCCATGGCACGACGGGCCGAACGAAGCGACAGTGCCAGGGCTTCGGTCTCATACACCGCGTTGCGCTCCTCGAACGAGTGAGGTTCCGCGAACCAGGCCTCCTCGACGCACAGGAATCGTTCTCGAACCCCGGATCGGTCGAACACGGCGAGCATTCGATCCAAGTTGGTCACCCCATCATCGAACAGTGCTCCTGCCAACTCCTTCGCCCGACACTGGGTGATCCGATGTGCAGGCACTGCGGTGCCGATCCCCGCAATGCGTGGTTGTTCGATTGTCATGACCTGACCGGTCCCCGCACGCCATCGACCGAGGCACCGTTGCTCGCCACACCGCTATCCACCTGCAGCTCGTGCAAGCCCAGATCGTCGGGAGCCGGAACCGAGCAACGGTTGAGGAAGACGTAGTCCGATACCCGGCGACGGTGCCTGCTGCTCCAATCGATCGTCGGCCGGTCCGTCTGCTCGGGGAGATAGCCGATCCGGTAGAGCGCCATCAGCTCGAGATCGTCGGGAACCTCGAGCAGCGACTCGATCCTTCGCCACTGCTCGGGAACCTCCATCGGGAACGAGATGAATTGGATGCCCATGTTCATCGCGGCAGTGGCAAGCCAGATGTTCTCGATTGCCGCACCCATACCGAACACCGAATAGAACCCAGAAAGCTCCCCCGGCCGATACTCGTCCTTGTCGAGCAGTACTGCCAGCAAGAGCGGCGATCCGGCAACCAGGTCACGGTTGTCGTCACTGAGCTGTGCGGGGATGTTGAGCCGGTTCATGATCGAGGTTGCCTTGTCGGTGAACACGAACCGGATCAAGGGACGCAACAGCTTGGGGAGCTGGTCGAACAGAATGCCGGTGCCGGTCCGCTCCATCTCGGCTTCGCTGAACCGGAAGTACTTGCGGTACCGAGAGAAGAACCGCCCTTCTTCGAACACCTGCCGCATGCTCTCCCGGCTGACGTCGGCGATCTGACCGATCTGTTCGGGATCGTCGATCAGTACGAACCGCCATGGCTGGGAGTTGAAGTGGGATGGCGCCATCCCGGCAACGTCGATCAATCGGCGCTTGTCCGGCTCAGTGACCGGTCGGGAGTCGACCGGACCGTTGGTGGTCCGTCGGCGAGCAACGGCCTCGAAGAAATCCATTGGCCAGCTCTACCCGGACCGGTCGAGCCGAAACCAGCGTCAAGAACCCGACGCGGCGCAAGGCAAGGAAGTCTTGACGTTTGACGACGGCAACTGCCGGGAATCGCAGGTGCACGGCAGAGCTGGTTCCAAGCCAGATCGCGATCCACCGGCGAGTGGACGATGCCGCTGGTTCCATTGGCGTGAGGTGGTCGAATGTCTGAAGTCGAATGTCTGAAGACGAGCAACCCAAAGCCTCTCGGGGACCGCTCGTGATGACGTGCCTCGCCGGCGTGGCATTGCCCCCCGAGCGCGCGTTGCCAGTGGAACAACCAATGTCGCCTGCGCCCGACGGCGCAACCGGTTGGCACCGCATCGAGGTCGACGTCCAGTGATTCTCGCCGCAACCAACGACTGGTTCATCGACACGTGGGGTGATCTCTGGCAAGTCCCGGCATCGGCACTCCTCGTCTTGCTCGTCGTGATCGTCACGGTGCGCACGGTCGGCCTTCGATCGTTCTCGAAGATGTCGAGTTTCGACTTCGCCGTGACGGTTTCGATCGGTTCGATCATCGCCAGTGTGGTTTCGACGTCGACCGATGTGGTCGACGGTGCGACCGCCGTCATCAGCCTGCTC
>JBBQUN010000306.1:0-5437 GCA_038212405.1 Acidimicrobiales bacterium
GCCATGTCGAGAGCGGAACGCGTACCAGTGATTCGGGCCCGCATGAGATCGATCTGAGACGCAAGATGATCGCGTTCGGCCTCGACCTGACCGAGCTGGCTTGCCAATTCATTGAAGAGCGCTCGCCGTTCGACGGCACTGGTTTCGCGAGTCTGGGCGAGCGCATCAAGCGCCGATTCCACTGCTCGACGCTCATCGGCGAGGTTTTGCATCTCGACCTTGAGGTCTTGCCACTGGCCAGACATGTCGTCGAGCTGCGCTTCGAGATCGATGCGTGCCTGCTCAGCAACCCGCACTCGGTCGCCCAGTTGGTCTCGCTCGACGCGCAACGTCGAGGCATCGCGCCATGCGGCGTCGCGCTCGGCGACGGCAGCATCGAGTTGTTTGCGAAGATCGAGCTCGGTTTGGTCGTGATGTTCCATCCGCTGCTGGGCAGCAATGAGCTCGGCCTGGGCTTGCTCGAGTGTGGTCCGAATGTTGGATCGCTCTGCTTCGATGCCCTCGATCGCCGATCTCGACCGCTCGACTTCTGCGCGGAGCGTCCGCAGCTCTGATTCGAGCTCGGCCTCATGAGCGAGCAGTCCTTCGCGGTCGGACATGGCCCGGTTCCGCTCGTCGCGCGTTCGTTGCAGCTCGGCGTTGGCACTGCTCAACTGACCGGCCAGCGCATTCGATTCTGCTCGGCGTTCCTCGACTTCGGTCTCGAGAACTGCACCAGGTGCCGCGGCGTTCTGACGTTCATCGGCCAGTCGTGAGACCAGACCGCGCAGACTCGCCAGTTCCTCCTCGATACTGGCCTTCGCATCTGACGATGCGACCGTAGGTGGGAGGGGCGCCGCTGGAATGGCCGAAGCAGCAACAGCACCATCCGGTGCTGAGGTTGGCGGCGGAGGGGGCGGAGGAATCACCCCAGTCGGCGTCGAGGGGGCAACCGGTGGAGCCGGGGGCGGCACCGGCGCTGCTACCGAGTCTGGCCGCTGGAGATGCGAGGGTCCAGGCACGGAGGGGCTGACGGCGAAGACGCTCTCACCTGCGTGATCGGACAGATCCGGGAGCCCAACAGCGTCATGAGGCACTGACTGACCGGTGACGAGCTGGGTGACATTGGGGCGAGCGAAGCTGGGATCGCTGTCCCAACCACTGGGACGGTGCAGCCACAGGTAGCCGTCGCGCCCCACATTGCCTTCGGTCGCCTCAGCAGCCACCCGAGCGCGGAAGCCCGCGTCCTCGTCGACCACTCGCTGGGCAACAGTCATGGCCCGCCTCGGCAGCTGAGGGACGTACAGAAAGCTTCGCATCGCGACAGGTGGCTCGATTGGCGGATTCGCCTCGACCCCTTGACGCGCAACAGCGAACGCCAACTCACAGGCTTTTGCTAGCGGCTCAGTCACCACAGGAACTACTCCTCTCGGTCGATACGCACCACGTCATTTCCGTGGCCACACCATCGACACAAGATCTGATCGACCGTTTCTCCAAGAATTTCAGTCTGTTCGACTTCTAATGTGCCCCCAACCGAAAAATGATGGTATTCACGGGTCGTTCGCGTGATCTCGACATCGAAGCGGGTCAGGTTTCCGCAGGCCGTACAGCGATAGCGTTTGTGCTCCATTCGCCCAGCGTACCGACCTCATCCTCTGGGGCTCGGCTCAGTCGGCACCGCACTCCTCCCCGGCGTCGATCGTTGCTCGACCAAGATGTCGAACACCCTCCCTTGACATCGAACATGCGTTCGGCTTTCCTGGGGCGCCATGGTCATGCCCACCCAACCTCCGCGATCGTCTGGGCAACAGCTCTCGTTCGATGCCCTCGGAACACCGCTGGCCGATGTCACCTTCTGCGTCCTCGACCTCGAGACCACCGGCGGATCACCCGAAACCTGCGGAATCACCGAGATCGGCGCCGTCAAGGTTCGCGGCGGCGAGGTGCTCGGCACTTTCCAGACGCTGGTCAACCCCGGTTGCACCATTCCCGCCAACATCGCCTTCCTCACCGGCCTGACCGATGCCGTGGTGCATCGAGCTCCCCCGATCGACGCGGTATTGCCAACCTTCCTCGAGTTCATCGGCGGCGCAGTGATCGTTGGCCACAACGTCCGTTTCGACTACGCATTCCTCCAGGCAGCCATCTACCGCTATGGCGGTCCTCTGCTTGGCAATCAACGACTCGACACCCTTGCCCTGGCCCGTCGACTCCTGGCCGATGATGTCCCGCGATTCAACCTCGGTGAACTGGCGACTCGTCTGCGACTCCCGCACCAGCCGTCTCACCGTGCGTTGGACGATGCGTGGGCCACGCTCGATTTGCTCCATGTCTTGATCGAGCGAGCATCGTCGTGGGGTGTCACCGGCCTCGATGATCTCGTCACCTTGCCAAAGATTGCCGGGCACCCGCAGTGGCGCAAGCTCTCGCTCACCTCCAGACTCCCCCGCAGCCCCGGTGTGTACCGGTTCCTCGATGCCAGCGGTCGGGTCCTCTACGTTGGCAAGGCAACGGATCTACGGTCTCGTGTTCGCAGCTACTTCAGCTCCGACCAACGGCGCAAGGTCGCCCAACTCCTGCGTGAGACGGCCGACATCGTTGTCGACATCACCGAGTCGACGCTCGAAGCAGAAATCCTCGAACTCCGAGCGATCCTCGCCGAACAGCCTCGTTACAACAGCAGGGGCAAGCGGTCGACCAAGCCCTGCTGGGTACAGCTCACGACCAGTGAGCGCTTTCCCCGGCTCAGCATCACGAGCACCGCTCCGTCGTCGGCCATCAGCATCGGACCGCTCAGCTCGCGTCAGCAAGCAGCCCTCGTCATCGACGCCATCCACACCGCCATCCCACTTCGTCGCTGCAGCACCCGTGTCGCTCACCGGGTGGTCATCGACCACACGGGAGAGGCCTGTTCGCCTTTCCAGGTCGGAACGTCGGCTTGCCCGTGCAAAGGCGCCACCGCGGAGGCCGACTACCACGCCATCGTCGATCTCGCCGCACGCGCCATGACCGGCGACTATGCGCTCATTCTCGATCCGCTCGAGGAACGAATGCGCGTGCTCGCGAACGCTGAGCGCTTCGAGGAGGCGGCCGACTGTCGGAACAGAGCCGCTGCGCTCACGAGCGCTATCCAACGCCAACGGCGTGCCTCGCTCTTCGACCGGGTCGAGCACCTCACGATCGAGACCAACGACGGCATCGTCATCGAGTTGGGTACCCAGCAACACCGCAACGACCAGCCTGGCGGTGATGGCCAACTCTTCGCCGCCAGCGATCGGCGTTGGAGCGTCGACCTTGATTCGCTCGACGAAGTGCTCTGCACCGCCTCGTGGCTCGAGCGAAACGCTCGCTCCGTGCGTGTTGTTCGCGCCGACGGAACCCTGGCAACGCCGTATCCCCCGCTGCCCTCCTACCACCCTCCGGCCGAGGCGACCACAACCGATCGCGCTCGGACTCCTAGGCGGCGGCGAACCGATTCGTGAACGTGCGAAGTCTCTCGACCAGCGTCGCCACCCGGCCATCGGCCAGCGCCTCCCGTGCACGCTCGATTCCCGACCCCAGGCTGTCGGCGAGTCCGGCCACCGTGAGCGCTGCGCCAGCGTTGAGCACGACGATGTCATGGCGGGGGCCGAGGTCGGAACCGTCGAGGATTCGATGGAAGATCGCCACATTGTCCTCGGCGCCGCCGCCGGAGAGTTCGTCCATCGAACTCGGCGGGGTGATGCCGAGAGCGACAACGTCGATTTCGGTTCGTCTCACCCCATCAGGGGTGGCGATGTAGATGACCGAAGGCCCGGTCGTCGAGATCTCGTCGAGTCCGCCGGCTCCCGACACCACCCAGGCCAGTTCCGACCCGAGGCGCTGGTACACCTCGGCCATGCGCGAGGCCAGCGCCTCATTGGCGGTACCGATCAACTGCCGCTTTGGTTGTGCTGGGTGCGCGAGCGGGCCGAGCACGTTGAACACCGTGGGGATGCCGAGCTCGGAGCGAACGGGTCCGGCGAAGCGCATTGCCGGATGAAAGGTTCGAGCCAGGGCGAACCCGATCCCGACGTCGCTGACACACTGTTCGAGCTGTGCTGGCTCGAGGTCGACATTCACGCCGAGCGCAGCGAGAAAGTCAAAAGCTCCAGAGGTCGATGACGCCCGATAGTTGCCGTGTTTGCACACCTTGGCGCCTGCGCCCGCGGCAACGAACGAGGCCATGGTCGAGACATTCAATGCGTGGCGCTGGCGGTGCACCGAGCCTCCCGTCCCAACGATGTCGATCACATCGCCATCGAGGTGCAGTAGCTGGGCAGCGTCGACCATTCCCCGCGCAAGGCCGACCAGCTCGTTGACGCTCTCACCCTTGAGACGCAGTCCAACGATCAACCCGGCGATCTGTGCGTCGGTCGCACGACCAGCCAGGATCTCACCCATCACGGCCCGAGCTTGGCGTTCGTTCAGATCGACCCCGGTCGCAACAGCACCGAGAACGCCAGGCCAGCCCCCGGCCGCCACGAAGGTTCCATCGGTGGGCGAGTCGTTGGCAGGCATCGGAGTCGTCACCGGTTCAACCTAGTCCCAGCCAACGCCGAGCGGTGACAAAGCAGCGTCCCAGCAGAGCGGCAGAGCGGCAGAGCGACCGGTCAGCGATTGCGGCCAACCGAGGTTCCGTGCAGCGACCAGTACTCGACCACCATCGCAATCAGATCGTTGAAGGCTCGCCAGTCGAACGGCTTCACATGGAACGCGTTGACCCCGGCACGCGCGGCTGCCACTTGATCACGCTCATTGACCGATGAGGTGAGGACCACGATCGGGATGCTGGCCAAATCGTCCCGCTTCCGCAGCAGTAGCGCCAGGCTGATGCCGCCTCCACCTGGTGTGTTGAGATCGACCAGGAACAGTCGCGGCGGGTGCTCAGCCTCATCCAAGCGCTGCAACATCTCCTCGGCCGTCCTGGCAAAGACCGCCGAAAGTGAGACCCCGTCGATCTTCGCCAATGCTGTCGTGATCAGGCGTTGATCGACTGGATCGTCTTCGAGCACCCAGATCGCCATCTCCCTGGACTCCGATTGCGCAGCCGCGCTCAGGTCGGCCATGGCGTCCTCCGTCGAGGCAATCTGATGACCATCGATGTCGGGCCGCCGATCTGGGAGATCGCGCGAATAGTGCCATGGTGGCTCTCGACGATCCGGCGGCACATCGACAGGCCGATCCCCTGTCCGACCGAGTCGGCCGACAATCGCTTGAATGGTCGAAACACCTCATCTTCTTGATGCTGTGGAAAACCGATGCCGCGATCGCTGACGACGATCTCGACGAATCGATACTCCGCTGTCGACGTCACGGTGATCGATGGCGGACCGTCTCCTGCATACGCAATCGCGTTGGCAACCAGGTTCTGGAACAAACGACGCATCGATGTCTCGTCGCATTGGAGCACGGGAAGCTCGCCCACTCGTACCGA
>JBBQUN010000307.1:0-5344 GCA_038212405.1 Acidimicrobiales bacterium
CTGGTACACCGCCGACTCGTCGCCTGACAGCCCGTAGCTCGGAACATGTTCCCGGTACGCCGCCATCGCCGCCTGGCGGCTGGGCGAATTGCCATCGGCATCATTGCCGCCGTAGTCGTGGTCGTCCCACATGTAGGCGACCGGAATCTCCTGGTACAGCGCCGCCTGAGCGGGTTGCGACAGCGTGAGATCCATCACCTCCTGGTATCGAGTGAGGTCGTTGAGTCCGTTGTCGCCGTAGTGCAGATCCCCGGCGATGAGATAGAACAGTGGATCGAGTGAGCGAATGGTGTCGAAGATGGCGCCGTTGGACCCGACTCGGGCGCACGACCCGATCGCGACCAGATACGAGGCGGGTCCCACAGGGAACGTCGTGAAGGTGCCCGACCGTGCGACATCCACGACACCGTCGACTTCGACGGCGTAGTCGTACTCGGTGTCGGGTTCGAGGCCGGTCAGCTCGAAGCCGACCACTCGCCCCGACTCGTCCCGAGCATCGAGGAACACCGATGTCGTCGGATCAGCCGAGATCGACAGTGCGATGCGAGCGGTCGTGTAGTCGCTCCTTGGATGAGCTCGCACTTCGGCACTGGTCGATGTCACGGCTCCCGACCACACCCATTCGATCGCCGAGGGCGGGGCGGCCACGACCGTGGAGTCCGGATGCGTCGGACCCCAAATCTGGGCGTACACCTGCTGGCCGACCACGGCGCCGGCGGCCGCCATTGCCAGCATGGCCGCAATACCGGCGATGGCGCGACGGGGTGTGAGGTCGGCCAGGTCGACGATCACCCAGCAGACGGCCGGCACGAGCAGCAGCGCCACCACGGCGACGGCGTGGGTGATGACGAGCTGCTCGGTGGCAAAGGCGCTGAGCGCGGCGCCGGCGAATGCCGCCAACGCACCGCCGACGATCTCTCGCTTCAGGGCCACGATCGTGGCGAAGAGGAAGAAGCCGGTGAAGATCGGACGGATCTGGTTGCCGAAGGCAGCGCCCCCCGGCCGGTAGTCGAGCCAGCCTCGGCGCTCGCCGACGACGCTCGCGACGAACGCAATGACAGCCACGAAGAAGCCGACCCACCGCAGAGCTGTCACCACCCTGGTGTCGATCGAGAGGAACGGTTTGGTCTCCGAGGAGCGGGTCTTGGTCATCGAGGATCAGTTTGGCGGTTCGAGGCGACCGCGAATCTCGTCGGCAGTCGCATTCTGGTGCACCACTGGCCGGTTTCCAGACGACGATGCATGAGCTCGGCGGCGGCGATGGCCTGTCGAGGACTCCTGGGTATCGGGCTGATGGTCACGGAGGATGCGATGACAGACGACGATCGACACGATGCCCAGCGTGGACCCCGCTACGACATCGGAAAGATAGTGCATCCCTTGATACATCCGGGCCCAGGCCACGATCGGCGGCAGGAGGACCACGGCGATCACCGCGACGGATCGGGCGAGCAACGATCGGGTGCGCTGGAACACGATGATGGCCAACACGGCATACACCGTCGCTGCCGCCACGTGGCCCGACGGAAAGCTCGTCGCAACCGGCGAGTCGAGCAGTCGTTCGACATCTGGGCGAGGGCGTTTGACGATGTGAGAGGCGATGACGTACGCCGTTGCTTCGAAGATGAGAGTGACGCCGATCAGCATCGCCTCGTACCAGCGCCGCCAGCGCCAGAGAGCGAGTCCGGCCAGCAGCAGCGAGAGCCCGATCTTGATCGGCGTGTTCGCAAGGAACGCGCCCCACTCGGCAAGGCCGTTCGACGAGGTGGTGCGGCCGTCGACCAGCGCCTCGGCTGTTTCGACATCGAAGTCGACGATCGCATTCGGCGCCAGCCAGTTCGTGAGCGCTTCGCCGATGACGACATAGACAGCGACGACGACGACGAGTGCAGCCAGAAGACGGCTCGCCTGGTGAAGATGCAACGGCCAGGTGGATTTCCACCATGTCGTCGATTTCGGCGAGTCGACCATGACCTCAGTCATTGCAACGGCCCCCTAAGTCACGGTGACGAGCCGACAGCCCGGCAGAGGTTCCGTAGGCGCCTGACTGGGTGCCGCTCGAGTGGCCGCCAGGCGAGTTGCGGTCGATGGCGAAGATCACTGGAGACCGCCGGCGATCAGGTGAAGATGCTGACGCCGCCGGGACCGACGAGCAGTCCGACCACGATCAGCAACACTCCATAGAGCATCTGCTTGCGCAGCAGTGCAGCCACACCTGCAATGACGAGTACCACAGCGATGATCCAAAGAATGAGTGCCATGAGATTGCTCCTACGTTTGAAGGGAGGTCGACTCTTTCCCCGGTCGCCGAGGTCCCAAACATCTATTCACTACTCCGGTGCAGTTCCGGTGAACTTTCAGATTCGCTGTGTAGGAACGACGGAATTGGGAACGGTGAGCCTCGGGCATTTCCGCCCCGACCAAGGAGTCCATGTGTCAACTGACGAACGCACGACCAAAGACATCATCGAAACGCTTCGTGACGGCGAGAAGGGGTTCGCCGACGCTGCAGACAAGCTCGAATCCACCGACCGACCCGACCTCGCACCCCAGTTCCGTACCTTCTCTCAACAGCGAGCAGGCTTCGCCGACGAACTCGACAAGATGGCCGCCCGGTACGGGGACGACATCGACGAGTCCGGATCGATCGCCGCCGCCGTTCACCGCGGCTGGATGTCGCTCAAGGATGCACTCGCGGGTGATAGCTCATCTGGCGTGCTCGACGCCGCCGAGCAGGGCGAGGATCACGCAGTGACTGAGTACACCAAAGCACTCGACGCCGACATTTCGCCCGAGCTTCGAGGCGTCCTCACCCGCCAGTTCGAGGAAGTGAAGCGCACCCACGATCAGGTCAAGGCATTGCGGAACTCCGTCAGCTGAGACCACGTGCTCGGGCACGCCAAGTATCGGACTTGGCGTGCCCGCCGGCGTCTACGTCGAGGTAGTTCTCGTCGGGTTCAGCAGCATCAGCGCGTCGTATTCGAGTTCTGCGACGCGGCGTCCGCTGGCCGCCATGACGATTGACTTGTAGCGACCATCGAGGTGGGATCGTGCCTGGTCTGCCAGGGAGATCCCCCAGCGGACAGTAAGAAGCAATCGCCACCATTCGAATCTGTCGTCATCCCACTCACCGCCACTGTCGACGTAGGCGGTGCGCAGCTGGTGAATCGATCCAAGCCCTCCGACGCGCTGTTCGTCGTGTCTGAACCGCCACATTCGTACGGTCGACCAGGCCGGGTCTTCGAGTGGATCTCCAACGTGACACGTCTCCCAGTCAAGGATGGCCGCGAGGCCTGAATCATCCACGATGATGTTGCCGACCCGAATGTCGCCGTGAACGATTGCGAGTCGTTCCGGTTCGGTTGGAGCGTGCCTCTCCAACCATCTTGCTGCTAGAGCGAATGTCGGTGATGGCTGCTGTAAAAGCGCCATTCTTTCGTCGAGTCGAGTGAGTGATTCGCTCACCGGGCTTGCCCTTTCGGGCACCGGTATGCCGATTGGTACGAGCGTGACGTCGGCCGTGTGGAGGCGGGCCATCGCTGTGCCGAGTTGATGGACGATCACCGAACCGAGCGACTGCTTGTTGGCGAAGCGCACCACTTGGCGTGGGATCGTCAATCCGGCCACGGCAGTGCTGATGAAGAACGGACCACCGAGTATCTCGGCGTGCTCGCAGACGTGATGGATGTGGGGCACGGGAACACCGGCTTGCTCTGCGATTGCCCGCACCTGCGCCTCGGTCGTGACCGTGATGATCTCGATGTCTGCTGTCTGGTTGAGGGTGAGCGACCTTCGGTGCGTTTCACGATCGTCGACGAGGTCGAAGAGAGCGTTGAGCCGTCGTGCCCCAGCGGAAACCCGCTCGAACCGATCGACCGCAATCGTTCGTTCCTCGACCTCGGTCAACCAAGTAGCCAACAGTTGAGCCAGGGCGTCGTCAGTTGCTTGGGGTTTGCTCTCCGCCAGTCCTTTCGCATTCTGGTCCATCAGTCCGCTTCCCATTGATCGTGACCCGGCTTGGAGACTGCGAGGTCGTTGCGGACCACCTTCACAAGGGTGCTCCAGATCTCTGCGTAGCGATCTGGGTCGTCGCCAAGACCGGCACGAAGGGATGCGCTGAGCGTTGCCCGAGCCTGTGTGAGATCGGTGGGGCATTCACTGCCGAGCAAGCGAGTCAGGCTCAGCAGTTCTTGTTCGTCATTTGCCCCGGACAGCCGAAGTTCGCGTCCGATGATCGCTACGAGGTTCGCTGCCACGCGAGCATGGTGCTGCGTTGTCCCGGTCAATTGCGGAACGACTTCCTGTTCGAGGACTTCCGCCGCTATCGCAAGGAGTTCAGCTGCGTCGGGTTCGTTTTGCATCGATCACTATCTCCCCGTCCGGGCATCGTTCCGAGAATTCCTGACCTTGGTGCCTGCGCCGGTGAATCGGCATGGCCTCGCTGTGGATACCCATCGAACAAGGTCATCCATGCCAGACACCACCGAGCTCGAAGGTGTGAACGAGGCTAGACCCAAGAGTGAATCCTCCAACTTCTTCTCGCTGTCCACGACACCGAGCCGCTCCGAAACGGCCGCTGAACCCTTCGGGAGCCGGCCATGCCGCTAACCTCGGTGTTCGAGGGAAGCGTCACGCATCTCTCCCGACGAGGGGCGCACCGTACCGGCTGGAACGACGGGCGCAGGAGAATCGTCATGGCCTGGATCATCTTGATCGTCGCAGGGCTCTTCGAAGTCGTATGGGCGAGCCTGCTGGAGTCGACCAAGGGGTTTACTCGGCTTTGGCCAACCGTTGGCTTCCTGGGCACGCTCGGCGTCAGCATGTACCTGTTGAGTGTTGCAACGCGCACGATTCCTGTCGGTACTGGCTACGCAGTGTGGGTCGGGATCGGTGCCGTCGGAGCGTTTCTCGTCGGCGTCTTGATCAAAGGCAACGAGACCAGCGTCGGTCAAGTCGCAGCAATCGTGGCATTGGTCTCGTCGATCGTCGCGGTCAAGCTGACGGCTGTCTGAAGCTCCTGACCTCGCGTCGGCCGGGCCACCCGTCGACGTCGAGCGTCCGCAGTTCCTCGAGCGTCTTCTGCAGCGCACCGAAGCTCGAAGGAGCCGTGCCGGATCGACGGCGCGCCCGGCGACACAGTCCGGCGTCCCACCGGTGGCCTCAACCGGCGCTCGCCGACTTGAGCTTCGACCATCCGTACGCAAGCGCGATCACGAACGCGATGGAGGCCAACAAGGTGAGCCAGAGCAGGCCCTTGATCACTGCGCCCAGGATTCCGAGGGCGGCGAGCACGATGAGTACGACGATGAGGGTGAGCATGCGATCGACCTACCCACCCTCTCGC
>JBBQUN010000308.1:0-5327 GCA_038212405.1 Acidimicrobiales bacterium
CGGGTTCGCGCATCGTGCGGGGCGCATGGTTCAGCATGGCCTGGCTCGCTGTTGCGCTCGGTGGGATCGGTGTCGTCGTTCCCGGTCTTCCGACGACCGTCTTCATGATCATCGCCGCTGCCTGCTTCGCCCGCTGCAGCCCACGATTCGAACAGTGGATTCTCGACCTTCCCGGTGTCGGCCGCTCTGTCGCCGACTACCGATCGGGCCTCGGCATGCCGCTGCGCGCCAAGATCGCAGCGATCACGATGCTGGTCATCGCCGTGTCGCTCAGCGCCGGCCTCGTGATCACCAACACCGCAGTCCGCATCACCGTCGTCGCCGTCGGGCTGATCGGCGTCTGGTACATCGCCGTTCGCGTGCCCACCCGCCAGAAGGGCACGGCATGTCGAGATGACACCGATGACGTGATGACGTGTTGACCGGACACACCGATCAAGGCGGAGAGGCGCCCTGCTGGGCACACTTCGTGGACGAACTGGATCAGGCGCCTACCGCGGTGGAGCCGCTGGGCTCCAACACGATCATCTACTGCGACGAGTGGTCGGCCGTCGTGGGCTTCTACCGGAACGTGCTCGGCCTTCGAGCAACGATGGAACGCGACTGGTTCGTCGAATTCGAGCTCCACGCCGGCGCTCACATCAGCGTTGCCGACGCCAGTCACGCGACGGTCGATGGGGGGACCGGCGCCGGCATCACGCTCAGCTGGCGTGTCGCCGACGTGGTTGCCACACACGAGCATCTGGTTGTACGAGGGGTCGACGCCTCGCCGATCCGGCGGCGGTGGGGAGCCGACACCTGCTTCGCCTTCGACCCGGCTGGCAACCGCATCGAGTTCTGGACGGGTCGGTGAGCTTCACATTGCTGCCCGCTGTCGACGTCGCCGGTGACGTCGCTGGCAGGATGAAGCGCTCGCCGAGTTGTCCGAGACGATGGCGAATGTCGAGGGGTCGATCGTCGGCAAGGCGCTCTACGCAGACCGGTTCACTCTCGCCGATGCGCTCACAGCCATTCGACTCGACACATCGGCTGACGCTCCGACATCCGATCGATAGCTGCGCACGTCGCCACGGCTAACGTCGTCACGTGGATCACGAGGAGCGGAATCGTCGGTGACCGGCTCTGCACCCGTGGCGACGCCGAACCCTCGGGTCACACTGGCAATGGTCGTTCTCGTCGCATTGCTGATCGGCGGGAACTTCACCGCCCTCAAGTTCGCCCTCGAGCACACGACGCCGCTGTTGCTCGCAGGGCTGCGCACCGTGGTCGGCGGAACGTTCCTGCTGTGTTTCGTGACCCTCGTTCGAGGCGAGCGGATTCCCACCGATCGAGCGATGCTCGGGAAGATCTTCGTCGTCAGCCTGGCGATCACCACGATCTCGAGCGGGTTGCTCGTCATCGGAGTCAGCCGTGTCCCGGCTGGCTTGGCATCACTGCTCAGCAGCACCATGCCGCTGTTCACCGCTCTTCTCGTCCTCCTGCTGATGGGCACCCGACCGGCGCCGCTCGGGGCACTCGGACTGGTCGTCGGGTTCTCCGGCACCGTGGTCCTCGCCTCGCCGTCGCTCGGCGGGGATGCCGCCACCGTCGGCATCATCGCCCTCGCCGTCTCCGCACTCGCCTGGGCATTCGGCACCGTCTTCATGCAGTGGCGCGACTTCAGTGCGGTCTCACCCGTCATGATCGTCGCCGTACAGCTGCCGATGTCGGCCGCCGTGCTCATCCCGGTAGCCCTGCTGACCGAAGGCACAGCTGACACTGACTGGTCACTTGGGCTCTTCGTGCCGCTGGCGTACGCAGCCATCCCCGCCAATGCCGTCACGTTTGCTCTGATGGCAACCATCGTCAAGCGGGCAGCTGCGACTCAGGCAGCAGCGACTGCGTACCTCATTCCCATCTCAGGCGTGTTCTTCGGGTGGTTGATCCGTGACGAGCGCCTCGGCGCCATCGAACTGATCGGCGGCCTACTCGTCGTCACCGGCGTCTACCTCCTCGTGACGGCCAACGCCCGCTCGAAGATGACGAACGCTCGACTGCTCGCCGAGCCACCTCTGTGACGCCTGATTTCCATGCCCGAGATCGATCCACCAGCGCCTTCTCCCGTCCGTGAACGGAGGAGTTCGGTGACGACGAGGTGCGGGGCTGTCAGCCCGGCGAGGCCGATGAAGATCACCTGTGTCGCCACCTGCGTCGACGGCTCGACGAACCGCCACACGAGTGCAGCGCTGGCCAGTGTCGCGGCCGTAGCCGCCACTGTCGGCAGCACCGCTCGTCTGTCGACGTCGAGGGAGATCAGGTGCCGCGGAGAGTGCCACAGCGAGAAGTACAGGGCAAACGAGACCAAGGGATGCACGACGACGGCGAGGAGGGCGATGACCGTCAACTCCACCACTGCGTCGAACCGTCGGATCTGCAGCGCAGCAATGCCAGCGACCAGACCGCAGACGATCGACGGGTAGGCAATCGTCGCTCCGATCGCGGCGGCCTGCTCAGCGCTCAGCTTGACGCTGGTGCCCAACAGGTCCGACAGCACCGGGACGACTGTCGCGCTGTGGAGTGCGAGCGGCAAGCCGATCGCGCAGCCGGCAGTCGAGATGCCGAGGAGCATTCCTGCACTGCCGAGCTGACGATGATGGTCGGCATCGCCGCGGGCGAAGTGGAACCACGATGCTAGGAAGAACATGACGAAACCCAGGAGCGGAACCAGAAGCCAGACCGCCACGGTGGTCGCTGCGAGCAACAGATACGCCCCGAAGAATGCGATCGGGTTCGCCATTCTCGGCCCGATCGCAACATCGAGCGCCCCGTGGGGCAACCCGATCACCACTGCGGCCACCACGATCGCAACGGCAGACGTCGGGCTGGGCGCCCACCCCACAAGCGTGCCGGGAATGGCGATTGCAGCAACCGAGACCGCAATGACATGCCGGTTCGATTCCCACCGGGCTCGCCGTGCGGAATCTCGAGTCCGTTCAACGAGTACAGGTTCCGTGGCGGGGAGCGTGAGCACGATTCGATCCCTGCAGCAGTCGTCGCGCCGTCAGCTGGCGATCGACGAGTCGTTCTTGGCAAACCTCGCCTTGATCCCGATCGGCGCCGTCAGCGTGTAGCCAGCCAAGTGCCGTTCCTCTTCCGACTCACCAGCCCAGTACCCGTACTCGCGGTTCTCACGTGAGAACTCGAGACAGTAGGACTGCACCGGGCAGACTGCGCAGAGCTTCGAGGCCTTGGCTTCTCGGCGGGCTCTGGCCTGCGGGCGCTCGGCCTTGCGGGCGAAGAAGAGCGACAGCTGGCCCTTGCAGACAGCGAAGTCCTGCCATTCCGTGTGACGGTCGAGTTCCATCTCGTGGCTGGCGTCGATGTCCTGGTGGATTTCGGTGGTGGTCATCTTGATCCTTCATGGTGTGCAGGGGGTGGAACGGCCGCAACTGCACCGCTCGTTTCATTCGGGTCTTCATGCATCCCGACACCGCTGGGGGATGTCGGTGCCGGGATGCACGAACTGTTGACGGGTGAGGTCAGGCGTCGACGGGCTGGTTGGCGTCCTTGGGCGTGTCGGGCGTCAGGGCGTCGACGTCCTGGCCACCGGCTTCGGCGTAGCCATCCTCACGGGACTTGGCCAGAGCAATGGCAAGGACAAGAAGTCCGAAGAGCGGCTTCGCAAGTACGTCGCCGAGTGAGTACATGACTTGTCGGGCGACCTCAGCGTTGGCCTCGTTGTCGATCAGCGACGGGAGCATGTAGGCAATCGGGTAGATGCCCCACGTCGCCAGGATGATGTACCGGAGTGCGTCGAGCAGCGTCTTGACGCCACCGCTCTGGCGCTCGAGCGACTTGCCGAGCTCCACGAACAACACGTACAGGATGTAGAGGAACGGGATCGTCGAGGCGACGCCCCAGATCGTGCGAGCCGAGCTGTCCGCTGCTGCAATCTCGCCCGGGTAGCCGAGCAGGATCATTGCAACCGCAGCGATGGAGAGACGGACCAGCAGGCTGCGGGTCGTCTTCTTGGCCAGCTTCAGAACGACGACGAGCTCAGCGAGGAGCAGCGGAACAGTGAGGAGCCAGTCGACATATCGATAGCCCTCGTTGAATGGCTTGCCATCTCGGACGAACTCACCATTGGTGTACGTGAATGCGTCATTCCAGGATCCGAAGATTCGAACGTAGTGGTAGAGCGCGATGCCAACCACGAGCGTCGACAGCGTGATGGCCATGCGATGCTGCGGGGCAACCCGGTTTCGTACCAGCAAGAAGTACAGAAATGCTGCTCCCATGCACGCGATGACGAAGGAGAACGAGTTGTACACCAGATTGAACTGGGTCTCGCTCAGTGTGAATTCCATGTGACGCTCCTTTGAGGGCGAACAAAACGTCGGGATTGACGTGACGATGATTTTAGCATCACTACACATCTTTTAGCAAGCTTAGGCAATGTTTCTCTCACGAGCTAATATCGAGACATGTCTGGTCCCGTCGACGACTCGCTTGATCTCGATCAAGTCGCCGTGGAAGCGGGAGTGCACTACCAAACCGTGTATCGGTGGGTGCGCGCAGGGAAGTTGAAGTCGGACATGATCGACGGCCGATACCGCGTCCGCCGTGAGGACCTCACCAAGCTTCTCGACGCCAGAAACTCGCCATCGCGTCCGAAGCCTCCGGGAGCGCCGCGACTCGAACGAACAGCAGAGAAGATGCATGCGGCACTCGTCAGCGGTGACGAACTCGCCGCTCGCGACCTTGCCCGTGACATGGTTGCGGAGCAGACGTCGATTGCCGACCTCATTCAACAGGTCCTGGTTCCACCGCTCCGTCGAATCGGTCAGGACTGGTACGACGGCAACTTGTCGATCTGGGTCGAGCACCGGGCATCGGCGATCACGGAACGGATCCTGGGTGAGGTCGCACCGCGCACACGCGGGCGCCGTAGGGGAACGGTCATGGTCGCTGCCGTCTCAGGAGATCGGCACACCCTGGCGACCACCATGGCCGCCGTCACGCTGCGCGACAACAACTGGACGGTCCATCATCTCGGCGCGGACATGCCAGCGGATGAACTGGCGCGGTTCTGTGGTGAACACGAGATCGACGTCGCGGTGATCTCGCTCACCAACCCCGACTGCACCGAACTCGCCGAGGAGACAGCCCGCAGAATCGAGGCGTTGGGAACCCCGGCCATCGTCGGAGCACCCGGCAGCACGCTCGAAGAACTCTTGGAGCGGGTACAGGCAGCTGCTCGTCGCACCTGATTCACCCGCGTCGAGCTGGGGCCCGTCTCGCTATTCCTGACCGGCCGACTCCCCCAGCCGCATCAGCGTGGCAATCGT
>JBBQUN010000309.1:0-5320 GCA_038212405.1 Acidimicrobiales bacterium
AACGGCCTCGCCGCTTCCCCTGGCCACAGCCAGCGACAGACGGGGGTCGCTGAACATCGCCCAGCCGCCGGATCGGGCTTCGCTGGCCAGCAGGATGGCCGATCCGGCCGGAAGCCCTGCCGCCTGCAACGCCGGATCGAGGGCATGTCGTGTGGGTGGCCGACCTCACCGAACACTGGACCGACGAAGGCAAGCTCTACTGCTGCGCGATCAAGGATCTGTGCTCGAACCGGACCGCCGGTTGGGCCCTCGACTCCCGCATGAAAGCCTGGCTCGTGGTCGCTGCGATCGAGACGGCCGTCGTCCGCCACGGCGTGGTCGGCTCGATCGACCATGCCGGCTCAGCCGGCGACAACGTCGCCATGGAATCGTTCTTAGCCCTACTGCAGAAGAACGTGCTCGACCTCCGCTACCGCTGGCCACCAGCAACGACCTACCCATCGAGATCCCAACCTGGATCGAACGCACCCACCACCAACGCCGAAGACAAGCCGCCCTCGGCCGATTGACCCCCATCGAATACGAGACATCATGACCCCACAGACGGCAACCGCCGCCTGACCCAACCTGTCACCCCCACGCCCGGCAGTCCCATCTGGTCAAGGCGTTGGGCGAGGTCGCCGCCTTCCCGAAGGCGCTCACCTGAGATCCACCGCTTCACGATGCGTCGTCTCGGAACCACTCTGCGATCCGGGATGCAAAGGCATCGTGACCGAACGTGCCAGCCCATTGCCGACAATGGTCCGCTTCGATGTCGAGGGCGAGGAGTTCGGCAAGACCTGCAGCGAAACTTTTTGGCGTCTGGTCATCGACGAGCACTCCGGTCGTCCCGTGGTGGACGGTGTCGAGGCTTCCTCCGTGAGCCAGAGCGAGAATTGGTGTTCCCGTGGCCTGCGCCTCGATCGGAATGATGCCAAAGTCCTCGTGTGCAGGGAAGATGAAGGCTCGGGCCCGTTGCATGAGCGACCGCAGCGTCTCACGGTCGGGCTCGACGACAAAGGTCACACCGCCCGGAAAGCGTTGCCCGGCATAGTCGCGTAGTGCTTTCTCTTCCGGACCGCCGCCAGCGAGCACCAACGGCACCCCGCAGACAGCAGCGGCGTCGATAGCCAAGTCCATCCGCTTGTAGGGGACCCAACGTGATGCCGTCAGCACGAATTCTTCCTTGGGGTGCGGCGCAACGGATCCGAAGTACTCGACGTCGACGGGCGGCGGGATCACCCTCGAGTCTCGACCGTAGAAACTTCGAACGCGGTCTCGCACCTCGCTCGAGTTGCTGGCGAACGACGTCACCGAATCGACGGTGCTGCGGTCGAGCTTCTTCAACGGCCACCGGGCGGCTCTCGCCGCCAATCCACCCGATGTCCCGCGCCCATCGAGTTCGGGCGTCCACACGTATCGCATCGGAGCGTGGCAGTAACACAATCGCACACGGGCGTCCTGAGCAGGGAAGAACCGGCTGAATGCATGACTCGATGTGATCACGACGTCGTAGCTGCGTGGAGTCTTCATCGTTCGCCACAGGATCGGCATGAGCGGCAGGAGCAGGGCGCGTCGATTCTGCATTGACGACAGTCGATCGATCGCCGTGGTGTGAATCGTGCGATCTCCCACATCGAACTCTACGGATGCCGACTTCGTGAACGCGTAGAGATCGGCCGACGGGAAGATGCGTGAGAGTGCCTGGAAGACCTGTTCCGATCCGGCCATCTTGGCAACCCACTCGTGAACGACGGCTACATCGCTACCGTTCATCCTCTCCCGAGTCGAGCGGAGATCGATCGCCGCATCGGATCCCGCCGGATAGAAGCGAACTTGGTTGACGATGTCGTTAGTTCGATCCTGCTGGTCTTGGGAACGTCGGAGAGCCTTGGCGCCGCCGCGCGCTCTCCCCTGCTTCGATTCCACCGCGCTACCCACCTTCAGATTGACGTACTGGCTGCCAGACGCCTTCAATCCCGCCAGCCCAGTATGGACGAACGACCGCTGCTGCTCAATTTGAGGTCATGCCCATGGACCCGAACTCGTCACCGTGCAGACTGTCTTCGTTCTCCGCAAGATTGAGCGACAATGCGAGGGCAGCGCTGAACGGTAGAGCCACTGCTGTGGTGAGGAGTGAATTCCCGGTCAGGCCCTGCATCAATGCTGCCCAGACCACGAACGAGACCGAGAGCGCAGTGATGGGTCGGCCACGAAGACCGCGCCTCATGATGAGCGCGAGGAGACCACAGAACCATGCGAGGCCGATGATGCCGGCATCGGCCAAAACCTGGATGATGACGTTATGCGTGGAGAAATCGTCACCTTCGCCAGTGGTTCCGATGGCCATTTCCACCAGTGGAAGCGGCCTGATCCATTCCGGTGAGTCGTCGTTGACGCGCCATGGACCCACGCCCACCAGCGGGCTCCGGGCAACCTGTGGGATGAAAGCTTGCCAGAGATCGAATCGGTTTTCGGCGTTATTTGCTCTGGCTTCAGATGCCACTTCGGCATCGGGCTGAAGCGGATTTGGGATGGACAGAGCCGATGCAACCGGGGACAGGAAGAGCAAGGCCAACCCAATGGCCATCGCTCCCCCCGCACGGAAGAAGGATCGGAACTCGAGCGGCGACCCGGCTCGTGCGCTGCCCGCTCGATCGCGGCCCCTGACGGACAACACAATGACGAGGCCCACCGCGGTGGCGAGCAGCGAGACACGGGAGAAGGCAAGCCACAGCCCCAGTCCGAATCCGATGAGAGCGAACGTTTCAAAGGTTCGGTGTGGCGAGCACTGCCCGTTCAGACGCCGGACCAGGAGAAGCCCGCCGAGAAAGCTGCAGATCGCCCCCTGCACATGGTGTGACGATGTCAAACCGGTGAACTGGGTCTGTGGTTGGGTCAGCCAGACCGGCTCGGCGGTTGCGTACACCAGCGCCAGAATTCCGGTCATGATGCCGATTGCGATCACGGCCACCAAGCACCGGTCGACGGCTCGAGATCCCATCGGGATGACTCCGATGATGCCAACGCTGACGATGGCAATCAAGGAGCGCCCCTCACCCGACCAGAATGCAACGTCGCTCCACAGAAGCGAACCTACGATCAGACCCGCCACCGACAGGTAGGCCACGTAACCGAGGCACAGTGCGGCCTCCACTCGAAGGCGCTGTCGGTAGATCGCCGCCACGACGCCGAAGACGACGCCGATCATGGTGAGCGCAGCGGCCGGTGTGCTCCACCTCGACAGCGCCGGGGCCGCTATGGCAAGCAGCAGGGCGATCGTGGCGGCTCCGTCGCCGGGACGATGCGCACCGACGTGTGAGTCTGACCCGGGCCGGGTGCTACCACCCTGGGTAGCTGTGTCGGCACGTCGATGGGCTGGGCCTTCAACCGGAGCAGCGAACATGTTGATGTCGCGGATCGTCACGGTAGTTGGCCGGCAACTTTGCCCGTCTTCTTTCCCCTGTCGCTGAAAGAGTCATTGGCCGGAATCATCACCACCGGCCGCATGTTCTGCCGGTTTACCGCTCGTTTCGACTCGTAGTAGGTCTTGTAGGATCGGCTGCTGGGAGTGCCGACGAGTACGGTACCGATGACGTTGGCGCCCCGTCGACGCAGCGCGCTGACGGCTTCGGTAACCTCAGCTGCTTTGCTCTTGCCGACTTGGGCGATCAAGACGACTGAATCGACGTGAGCAACAAGAGACAGCGAGTCGCTGACGGGCAGGACCGGCGGGCTGTCGACGATGATGACATCCGCCGACCGTTGGAGTGCACTCAAAAGGCCGCTGACGTCTTTCGATGCGATCAACTCGGCCGGATTGCCGCTTGGCTTGCCGCTGGGCAAGATGACGAGGTCACCTTCTTCGCTGTCGATACGAACGGTGTACTTGCCGGGATGGGCTCCGGTGACGAGACAATCTGCGGTCCCGCGTTCGTTGGACACTTCGAAGATCGTGTGAACCCGCGGTCGACGCAGATCGGCATCGACCAGGACCGACCGATGGCCGGCCGACGCGAGGGCCCATGCCAGGTTGCTCGCAGTCGTGCTCTTTCCATCGCCAGGCATGGCGCTGGTGATCAATATGGCCCCCATTTCGCCTTCCGGCGACGCAAACTGGATTGCCGACCGCAACTTGTGGAACGACTCCGCCATGGGTGTAAGCGAGTTCTGCAACACCGCCAGGCCGAGGTCACGTCGCCCCGACATTCTCGGAACCGAAACCAGGACCGGAAGCCGGGTTGCCGCCTGGAGGTCCTCGGCCGTGGTGATCCGATCGTCCGTGGCATCGCGCATCAGGGCCAGACCCACACCGACCACGAGCCCGATGACGATCGAGATGGCGATGTTGCGTCGCACAGAGGACCCGCTTGCCTCGAGCGGTGGGAGCGCCAGTTCCAGTACGTCGGCGGTGCCCTGCATCACCAATTGACTCCCCAACTGAAGCTGGGTCAGCGACGTGACGATCGATGCCTCTTCTACGGCGATCACCTCCAGTTCGGCCCCAAGATCGCCCAGGAGCCGTTCGCGCTGAGCTGCGAGCGTGACCAATTCGGCCGCATCGATCGTCCCAGCGATCGTGTCGTCGAGCACGTCCAGTGAGGCTCGAACGGTCTTGCGCTCCTCACGCAGTTCTGTGAGCCGTCGGCGAAGATCGTCGGATGCCGCATCGATCGAGGCTCGGGCGTTGGTTCGCTCGACCGTGATGTACACCTGGGCCCAGGCGTTCGCAGCAGCAGCCGCGCCCTCGGCGCTGGAGGATTCGGCCCGGAATTCGATGACATCGGCATCGGTGCTGCCCTTGACCTCGACCGTGGGAACGAAGCCGAGTTGGGCCTCCACTTGACGTTCGACGGGGTCACTGAGTGCGAGTCGGACAGCATTCCCGATCTCTCGCTCGGCCAGGGACGGGTTTCGAGAAATTGGTTGGATGAGCTGTTCCGCTGCCGAGGGCTGGACGACCACCAGAGCCGACGCCTGATATGTCGGTTCCTGACGAGCGATCCAGATGTTGGCCGCACTGGCGGTGACCATAACAGAAGCGAGTACCCACAAGAAGCGTTGCCGAAGGATGGCCACGAAGGACCGGAAATCGAAGTCTCCGCTCTGATGCATTGAGGGCAGGGTATCGATGCGCCCGTGTCCGTCACCCCTGGGTCCAACTTGCGACAACACCACCGCCACCTCGAGTTCGTTGATTACTAGAGGGCACTGGTCCGCCCGCCATGAGTGTGGCGGCGCCAGCCAAGCGTCGCATGAGCAAATGCCCCGCTCGCTCGAAACCCCGCCCCGCAACATGCCGTGAAAGCCACTGGACCAACTATCGGGTCCCCTCAGGTTC
>JBBQUN010000310.1:0-5298 GCA_038212405.1 Acidimicrobiales bacterium
CGTTCTGAGCGCACGAACCATGGCCCAGAACTACACGAGCCTGTACCGACAGAGGTTGTCCCATGCCTGATCCGCTTCGTCGTCGATGGCTCGCTGCGCACGAAGCTGCCGTCCCGTGGTCCCCGCCGCAAGCAGACACACTGGTCCTTGTCCCTCACCCCGACGACGAATTGCTGTTGTTCGGAGGACTGATCGCCCGCCAGATCGACAGCGGCTGTGAGGTCACGGTCTTGGCTGCCACCGACGGAGAGGCGGCGTACGCCAGCGCTGAGGCGCAAACCTTGGCTTCGCTTCGCCGTCGTGAACAGTCAGAGGCTCTGCGAACCCTCACCGGAGGTCCTTCCGTCGAGATCGTTCGACTTGGTCTACCTGACGGCGCTCTCGCTGAGCACGCCGACGAACTGGTCGATGCAATCAGGCATCACGCACAGACCAAACCTTTTGTGGCAGCGCCGTGGACCATGGATCATCACTGCGACCACGAAGCGCTCGGCCACGCCGCTATCCGAGCCGTGTCGAACACCGACGTCGCTCTCGTATTCGGCCTCTTCTGGGCCTGGCATCATCGCTTTCCCGAAGACCTTCCGGCTCCACTACTGAAGTTTGCCCTCCCCCCTGCTGTCCGGAGCCGGAAACGAGCGGCACTGTGTTGTCATCACTCTCAGCTTCAGTGGCCGGGCGAGGATCCGATCCTCAATCCTGCAGCGCTCGAACCCATTCGATGGCCCGCCGAGTATTACCTGGATCACGAACTCGACGGGTGTGGACGATGACCGGCATCGACCACATGGTCATCGTGGTTCCGGCTCACAATGAGCAGCGACGCATCCCAGCGGCAATTGCTTCGATCAACGCGGCGCGAGACCGACTACACGGATCGGTGGCGACCACGCTGGTCGTCGTTGCTGACGCATGCCGCGATCGCACCGCTCGCTGCGCCGCCGAACTGCTGCGAGTCAGCGACTTGGTTATCGAGGTGGATTTCCGGTCGGTCGGATCCGCTCGAGCGGTAGGAGTCGCTGCCGGTCTGGCCACCATCGACGTGGATGTTCGTTCGGTCTGGGTGGCGAACACAGACGCCGACAGCACCGTCCCGTCGTCTTGGCTTTGCGACCAACTCCGAATTGCGGAACAAGGTGTCGATGCGGTGGCTGGAATCGTCGAACTCGATCCGAGCGACGGCACCGTCATGCTCGCTGAGCAATTCGCCCGTGCCTACACCGTTGACCCGAACGGCTCTCACTCCCACGTGCACGGGGCCAATCTCGGCGTACGGGCCAGCGCCTATGCAGACGCGGGCGGGTGGAGTCCGCTGTCGACCGGTGAAGACCATGATCTATGGAACCGACTGCGGGCCGTCGGGGCGCACACGATCAGCTCTACCAGCTTGACGGTGACCACCAGCGCTCGACGCCGAGGGCGAGCGACCAAAGGGTTTGCTCGCGATCTCGCCCGCCTACAACGGAGCGCAGCGTGAACCTCGAAACACTCCATGCGTGGTGCGCCACCGACCTCCCCGCAATCGGCTCTGGAGACACCGCTTCCCGCTGGCTCCAGCTATTCGACTGGGCTCGCACCGAGCCGCTCAGCACGGCTCGCCTCGCTGAGGCTCACCACGACGCCATGCAAATCCTGCACGAGGCCGAACTCTGCGGAGACGGATCGATCTATGGGGTGTGGGCCTCGGCCAGAGATGGCGAAGCCCTCCGGTTTGACCCTGAGGCAATGTCGATCTCGGGCACCAAGGCATTTTGTAGTGGGCTCGGTGTCGTCGACCGAGCACTGGTGACGGCCGAAGCCGACAACGAGTCGTTCCTGCTCGACATCGACCTTGGTGACCGCAGCCTCGGCGAAGAAACGATGACGACCGATACCTCTCGATGGAACACCATGGCACTGGCAGACACCGCTACGGGCAGTGTCCACTTCGAGGGCCATCGTGTCGATCGGGTCGTCGGAATCCCAGGCTGGTATCTCACTCGACCGGGTTTCTGGCATGGCGCGATCGGACCCGCAGCCTGTTGGGCCGGCGGTGCCGCAGGAATCATCGACACACCAGGAACGAGTGAACCATCGTCGATCCATCGACAGGTGGCGCTCGGCGAACTCATCGCCGAGCGCCACCTGCTCCACGCGCTCCTGGAAGACGCCGGGCGGAGGGCCGACCGCGCCCCGACCGATGTCGCTGCGGCAAGACGCACGGCGTACTCGGCCCGATACCTGGTCGAACGCTCCACCGCCCGCGTCATCGACAGCTTCGAGCGCGCATTCGGTCCCCGCCCACTCGTGTCGAACCCGGAGTTGAACCAGCGAATCGCCGACGTGCGGCTGTACACCCGACAACACCACGGCGACCGCGACCTGGCCGAACTCGGTGGGACGGTTTGAGCATGGACCCAGCGTTGTTTCACGACCGTTCCTATTTCGAGGATCAGTACCGCTCGGACCCCGACCCCTGGGGCTTCGACTCCCGCTGGTACGAACAACGCAAATATGACCTGACCTTGGCTGCACTACCCGATGCCCGATACCGGCGAGCGCTCGAACCGGGCTGTGCGAACGGTGCGCTCACCGAGCGGCTCGCCTCGCGTTGTGACCAACTCGTGGCCTGCGAACTCATCGACCACGTCGCGGCGTCTGCCCGCCGTCGCCTCCGCGATTGGTCGAACGTCCATGTCGAGACCGCAGCGTTTCCTGACTGGCAGCCCGACGGAACCGGCGATCTCGTCGTGTGGTCCGAGGTTGCCTACTACCTGACCCCTGAGGGGTTCGAACAGGCCGTTGCCCAACTCGAGTGTTGGCTCGAACCCGGCGGAGTTTTGGTTGCCGTGCACTACACCGGAAACACCAACTACCCGCTCGGCGGCAACGAGACCCACGAACGAATTGATGACATCGACTTCTTGTCTCACCACAGCCACTTGATCGATCCGATGTTTCGTCTCGACGTTTGGCGCCGAAACCGTCCCCTCACTCTCACATGAATCCCACGATCGGCTACTACGTCCACCACCACGGATCCGGCCACCTTCGTCGAGCCCAGACGATTCTGGCCGAGATCGCGTCGCCGGTTGTGGTGCTCACCTCGGCCAGCGTCCCAGCCGGCGCGTTCAACGAAAACGTCACCGTCGTTCCTCTACCGCCCGATGTCGGCGAAGCGCCGCTGCACGATCCAACAGCAGGCGGCCGACTGCACTGGGCACCACTCGACCCGAGCACGCTCACGCCGCGAGTGTGCGAGATGGTCAACGCCATGGTGGCGGCGAAGTGCGCGGTGATGGTTTGCGACGTCTCTACCGAAGCAGCGGTGCTGGCACGCCTGTGCGGAGTAGCCCCAGTCGTCGTCCGTCAGCACGGGGTGCGCGTCGACCCCGCCCACCGGCTGGCCTTCGACCTCGCTCACCGGATCTTGGCACCTTTTCCCGAAGTGCTCGACACCACGCCACCGACGAAACGGCACCTCGACCGCACCTTCTACGCCGGCATCCTCACCCGCAACTCGGTTGTTGATGAAACGAGTTCACGCACCGGCACGCCGATGTTGGTCATCGCCACCGGAGGTGGCGAATCGAACCTCGATGGTGCGGCAATCGCCGCTGCCTCCGATGCCCTCCCCGATTGGCAGATCGTCGTGATCGGCAGGGGACGCCAAGCCCGCTTCGACCACGCGGCACGCGGTAGAGCGATCCAGTACCTGGGATGGGTCGACGACCCCGTCGCCGTCATGCGTTCCGCATCGGTGATCGCCGGATCAGCCGGATCAAACCTGGTCGCCGACGCTGCAGTCGCCAGTCGGCCGCTCATCGCCATCGCCGAACCGAGACCCTTCGGTGAACAGGTCGAGCGTGTCGACGCGCTCAACCGATGCGACGCCGCCGTTGGTCTGTCTGCCTGGCCTTCGGATCCAACCCAATGGCGCACCTATGTCGAGCAAGCGCAGCGCCTCGGATCCAAACGATTGGCGGATCTGGTCGAACCCGACAGCGCCTACCGAACGGCGAGATGGCTGGAGTCACTGGCCGAGAACGTTTCGGAGGGTTCGCAATGGGTGTGAGTGTCATTACGATCGTTGCGAATCGTGCGCCGCACTTGCGCAGACTCGTGGATGGCCTGGAGCGCTCGGGACGACGACCTGACGAACTCGTGGTCGTCGACATGGACTCGACCGACGATCTCGACTCGGCGATTTCAGGCACGACGTTCCCGGTCACCATTGCCCGAGTCGAACCAGTTCGATTCGGGTCGGATCGGCACAATCGGATCGGCACCGCCGGCGCCAGTGGCGCCGCCCGTCTGCCGCTCGCAGCGGCCCGCAACCAAGGAGCTACCGTCGCTACCCAGTCGACGCTGCTGTTTTGCGATGTCGACTGCATCCCGTCCGCCGACACCGTCGACGAGCACGCCCGACATGCCGACCCGGATGTGTTGGTTTGCGGTCCGGTCCGCTATCTCCGCCAGGGTTGGCAGCTCGCTGCAAGCGACCCGAAGCCCGACATCTCCCTCGAGCTCCAGTCATCACCACACCCAGTTCGGCCTGCACCCGAGCGGACCACCGACGACGAACGACACGAGCTCTTCTGGTCGCTGCTCTTCGCGATCGAGCGAAACACCTGGAACGACATCGGTGGCTTCGATGAACACTACGTCGGTTACGGTGCCGAAGACACTGACCTCGCCATGACAGCCCGAGCCAACAACGTCAAGATCCGGTGGCTACCGACCGGCGCCGCATACCACCAGTGGCATCCATCCTCCAGCCCGCCGGTCGAGCATCTCGTCGATATTGTCGACAACGCCAACCGCTTCAGACAGAAGTGGGGCTGGTGGCCGATGCACGGGTGGTTGCAGGCCTTCGCCGAGCAAGACCTCATCGACTGGCAACCAACCGCGCAGATTGCGACGTTGCGCCATGACACCAAAGAAGCGGACGAACCCGGTTTCGCCACCGGAGTCAACGGGTAGGAGAGCGTCCATGAATCAACTCAGCGATACCGACATGACCAGCACCGGCCCCACCGAAGACGACGAGAACCTCGACGGACCCGGTGAGGGACCACGAGATACCGGAGACGAACCCACCGAAGACGACGAGAACCTCGACGGACCTGGCGAAGACTCCAAAGACACCGGCGACCAATAGCGGGTGTCAACACCCGAACCGGTCGCATTGACCCGGTTGTTCGGCGAACCAACCCGGTTCGCCGAACAACATTGGGGTCGGGCCCCGTTGTACGTCGACGACACGACCGACCTGTTCGATGACATCCTGTCGATCGAAAGCCTCGAAGCGTGGCTGAT
>JBBQUN010000311.1:0-5289 GCA_038212405.1 Acidimicrobiales bacterium
GCCTGCACCAGGCGGGTGGTGCCGCCGCAGAGCACGGCCTGCTCGCCGAACAGATCGGTTTCGGTCTCTTCGGTGAAGGTGGTCTCGATGACACCGGCCCGGCTGCCACCAATGGCATCGGCGTAGGCCAGAGCGAGTTCCTTGGCCGAACCCGAAGCGTCGTTCTCGACGGCAATGAGGCAGGGCACACCGCCACCCTCGGTGTAGGTACGGCGTACGAGGTGGCCGGGGCCCTTGGGAGCGACCATGCAGACGTCGACGTTCTTCGGCGGGGTGATGAGGTCGAAACGGATGTTGAAGCCATGGGCGAAGAACAGCGCATCGCCGTCGTTGAGGTTCGGGGCAACCGACGCTTCGTAGATGGCGGCCATCTCGGTGTCGGGCATGAGCATCATGATGAGGTCGGCTTCGGTAACCGCATCGGCGATCGAGCGAACCTCGAGGCCCGCCTCCTTCGCCTTGTCGACCGAGGACGAGCCCTCACGCAGGCCGACACGCACGTCGATCCCGGACTCTTTGAGGTTGAGCGCATGGGCGTGGCCCTGCGATCCGTAGCCGAGCACTGCCACCTTGCGGTTGGCGATCTTGGATCGGTCGGCGTCGGCTTCGTAGTAGATGTTGACCACGGGTCTGGTACTCCTTGGAGGCTTGAATCGTTGTTGAGGATACGGACTGTCCCCGCAACCGGGGCAATGGAGACTGCGGGGGTCCGCAGTCGTCGGGAGAGTCAGGCGCGCAGACGGGGAGCGTCGACGCCCAGTTTGGTGAGCGCAATGCGCCCCGAACGCTGGATCTCGAGGATCCCGAAATCAGAGATCAGCTCTTCGAAATCGTCGATCTTCTCTGGCGTTCCTTCGAGCGAAACAATGAGTGCATCGGTGCCAACACCCAAGATTCTTCCCTTGAAGATGTCGACGAGCTCCATGACTTCGCTGCGACGGCTGCGGCCGCCGTCGTCGTCGGGCGAACTGGTGTCGACGGTGACCATGATGAGTTCGCGCTCCACCGCAGCTTCGGGAGCCAGTTCGAGGATTTCGACCACATTGATCAGCTTGAACAGTTGCTTGACGATCTGTTCCAGCGGGGCCGATTCGACGTCGACAACGATGGTGATGCGGCTGAACTTGTCGTTGCCGGTGGGGGCAACCGCCAGCGACACGATGTTGTAGCCGCGTCGGGCAAAGAGGTCGGCGACCCGAGCGAGCACGCCGGCTTTGTCCTCGACCAGTACCGCCAGCGTGCGGTGTCGAAGATCTCCTGGGCGGGTCATCGGGCAACCTCCGTTGCCAGAGCAGCGTTCGGCGTCGGAACGACGCGGGTTGCTCGATCACGCTCGAGCGCATCTGCCTGGGACGGATCGACGAGCACATCGTCATTGGACCCGCCGGCGGTGACCATCGGGAACACGTTCTCGTTTTCGACACAACGGAACTCGACAACGACGGGACGGTCGTTGATCGCATTGGCCTTGGCGATGACCTCCTCGACCTCGGATGGGTCTTCGACTCGGAAAGCGACGCAACCCATCGACTCGGCCCACTTCACGTAGTCGGGCATGTCGTGGCTCAGGTAGACCTCGGAGTAGCGGTTGTCGTAGAACATTTCCTGCCACTGGCGCACCATGCCGAGGTAGGCGTTGTTCAGCAATGCGATCTTGACCGGGATCTTCGACACCGTTGCGGTGACGAGCTCCTGGGCCGTCATCTGGAAGCAGCCGTCGCCGTCGACTGCCCAAACGGTCCGGTCGGGAAAGGCCGCTTTCGCGCCGATCGCTGCCGGAATCGAGAAGCCCATCGTCCCGAGCCCACCGGAGTTGATCCACGTGTACGGGTGGTCGAACTTCCAATACTGACTGGTGAACATCTGATGCTGTCCAACGCCCGAGGCAACGATGGTGTCGGCAGGCGATCCGTCGCGCAGCTTCTCCAACACGAACTGTGGCTTGAGCAGCTCGCCCGGTTCAGACGCCTGATAGGTCAATGGATAGTTCTCTTGCCATCCCGACAGCGTCGAGCGCCACGCATCGTGGTTGGCGAGGGCTGAGGCGCCGCCGGCCGCGTTGATCTGGGCGACCATCTCTTCCATGGCCAACCGGGCATCGCCAACGATGGCGACATCGGGGCGGCGTACCTTGCCGTGCTCGGCGGGATCGATGTCGACGTGGATGATCTTGGCAAACGGGGCGAAGGCATCGACCTTGCCGGTCACCCGGTCATCGAAACGACTACCCATGGCGATGAGCAGATCCGATTCCTGGATGGCAGTGATGGCGGTGTAGTTGCCGTGCATGCCCGGCATGCCGAGGTTCAGCTCGTGACTGTCGGGGAATGCACCGCGAGCCATCAAGGTGGTGACCACCGGGATGTCGGTCAGCTCTACCAGTTGCCGCAGGATGTCGGCACCCCGAGCCTTGAGCACGCCGCCGCCCACGTAGAGCACGGGCCGTTCGGCTGCCAGCATCAGCGCAACGGCCTCGGCGACGAGTTCGTTGTCGACGGTGTCGTCGGGGTCATAGCCGGGCAGGTCGACGGTCTCGGGCCAGTACCATTCGAACCATGCGTCGGGATTGTTCGCATCGGTGATGTTCTTGGGCACGTCGATCAACACCGGGCCGGGACGCCCAGTGGTTGCGATGAAGAAGGCCTCCTTCACGATTCGAGGAATGTCTTCGGCCCGCGTCACCAAGAAGTTGTGCTTGGTGATCGAACGAGTGATGCCGGTGGTGTCGACCTCTTGGAAGGCGTCGGTGCCAATGGCCGCCAGACCGACCTGGCCGGTGATGCACACGAGAGGGATCGAGTCGAGCATCGCATCGGCCAACGGGGTGACCACATTGGTCGCCGCCGGACCCGACGTGACCATGCACACCCCGGGGCGACCAGTCGCATGGGCGTAGCCTTCCGCCATGTGACCAGCACCCTGCTCGTGGCGAGCAAGCACGTGTCGGATGTCGGAATCGATGACAGGGTCATACACCGGCAGGATGGCGCCACCTGGGTAGCCGAACACGGTGTCGACTCCCTCCATCTCGAGACTCTTGATCAGAGCCTGGGCTCCGTTGATTCGCATCCGAGTGCCTTTCATGAACGTGCTGGCCACGCCGCAGGGGCTGAACCAGGAGAGAACGGTAACGAAAACCGAAGAAGCCTCCCCCCGGAGGAGAAGGCTTCGGCGCACACACCAGTTGTTGGCAGCGTGCGCTACGTGAGTACTACACCGAGATCGGCAGCGCCGACGACGAGGATGACGCCCGAGGTGAGGTTGTTGCGGTCGTTCGTCATCGCCGATCAGTCAATCACCGCTGGTGTCGTTCTGCAACCGGGTTCGTCGGCGGAACCTCTGGGCCAGTCGGCCCATTTCTGATGAGTCGTAGAACTCAACCTCGCCGCGAGTTGCAAACACCCCTGTACCCGACGGGCCGTGGCAGCTACCTTCATCGATGGCATCTCGCGTTCGCGGCGGACGCTGCCATCAACCCAACAGCGGAGATTCAATGACTGAAGACCAGACCATCGGCGGTGCGTCAGCGCCCAAGACCAAGAGGCGATCCCGCAAGGTGGTGGCGTCGACCCTCGCGCTCGCCATCGTCGGCACTGCCGGCGCGGTCGGTGCCAGCCAGGCGTTCAAGGTGAAGGCCGAGGGCAACGGCAAAGCCGAACTCTCATGTTCGGGAGGCATCGTTTCGCTGGGCCAGGTGCTGAGCGAAGGCGCCCCGATCTTCGAAGGCGACCCCCCGACGGTCATCGAGCGGCAGGCCTATTACCTCGAGGACGACGAGGGCAACCAGGTTCTCGATGACGTCGGTAATCCCATCCTGTCGTACCAGATCGAGACACTCACCACAGCCACGCACACCGGTACCCACCTCGATGCACCGTCACACTTCCTGGGCGACGACTACCGCTCTGTCGACGACTTCGATGCGAGTGAGTTCGTCTGGCCCTCGTACATCATCGATGTGCGGGACCGGATGCGCGGTGACGAGACCGACGGGTTCCAGATCACCGAGGCCGACATCAAGGCCTACGAGAAGAACAACGGCAAGATCCAGAAGGGCTCGCTGGTCATCATCCAGACCGGACTCGGTGAATTCTTCTACGAGCGGGATGCAAACGGCGACCTGGCCCTCGACGAGGACGGCCACCTGATTCCCGGAGCCGGCTATTTCGCCGATGCGCCAGGCTTCGCCGGGGACGCCGTCCAATGGATGATCGACAACCGCGGTGTCAAGGCCATCGGCTCCGACACCTTCGGTCCTGATTCTTCCGCCGATGCGGACTTCTCGGCGACCTACACGATCCTCGTCAACGACGGCGTGGCCATTCCCGGACTCGCCAACCTCGACGCGATGAGCGTCAAGGGCGACATCGTGATGGCGGCGCCGGTCAAGCTGCTCGATGGCTCCGCTTTCCAGGTGAACCCGCTGGCGTGCCTCGGTTCGTCCAACGGCCATGGCAACGACAACGACAAGGGCAAGAAGGACGACTGATCCTGCGCTCCCTTCCTTCGCTTTGACCTGACGCGGGCCCCGAACCTCGGTTCGGGGCCCGCCTGCGTCGTGGGGGCGATTGGACACGAGACTGTATGGCGCCATACAGTCATCTCCCGGATGACCCCGCCAGACCGAAACCCCTCCCTCACCGAGTACGACTCGGTCACCGATGCCTGGCCGGGTGTCGCGGCGATGCCACCCGTCGAGCCGCCACCATGGCTTCGAGTCGAGAGCACGCTCATGGCAACCGCCCGAGCGATTCGCCAGGCGTTCGACCACCGACTCGGCGTCCTCGATCTCAACCTCACACAGGCCACGATGCTGGCCTACGTCGCCGACTACGGCCCGGTCACCCAGACCCAGATCGCCGATCGCAACGGCATCGGTCGCGCCGCCACCGGCTCCACGATCGACCGGCTCCAGGCCCGCGGCCTCGTGGAGCGCCAGCCCGATCCGGCCGACCGTCGCGTCTGGCTGGTCGCCATCACGCCCGCCGGCCAGGCACTGGTCGACGACATCGCCGGTATCGATCGCCTGCTGCGATCGGAACTCCGCGAAGGCATCTCCAAGGACGAACGATCAGCGCTCGCCAGCGTCATGAATCGGCTACAGGCCAACGTCGCTGCCGTACTCACGCCGACCACCAGTTCTCCAATCAGTACCCCCCAATGAAAGACAGGAACTGAACATGCAAGAAGCAGTCATCGTCGACGCCATCCGGACCCCGGGCGGCAAGCGCAACGGCAAGCTCGCCGATTGGCACCCCGTCGACCTTGCGGCCCACGTGCTCAAGGCCC
>JBBQUN010000312.1:0-5270 GCA_038212405.1 Acidimicrobiales bacterium
GTCGGGGCAGAACGCGAACCCTCATCCGGAAGCGTCAAAGTCGGGAACGTATTGCTCATGGTGATCCTCCGATCACCGCCCGATCCCGCGATCATTGCTGACAACAGAACCAGACGGATAGATCACCGACATATCTTCCCAAGTGCGCCGCTCGATAACGAGGCCCAGACTACGTCAGAACAGGGCTCACAACCATCCATCTTGCCGGGGATGGCTTGGGTCGATCTGGCCCCATACCTTCGATCTGGACGATGGCTGAACCGCGTGAGTCGCCCACTGAGCGTCTCGGATTGCTCAGCCGATGTCAGGATGCGGTACTGCGACGACGTCCAGACCGTCGATCCCTTCGAAGTCCTTGGGATTGCAGGTATAGACCGGCAGTTCGGCCGCCACGGCTATCGCCGCGATCATGGCGTCGTATGCGCGAGCAGCGGGCTTGCGACCGGCTCGCCGTAGCGACGCCGCCACCCCACCGAATGCTCGTGCTGCAGCGGCGTCAAATGGCAACGGATCGAAATCGGCCTCCGCCGCCTGCAGATGGGCCTGTCGAGCAACCCGCTCCTGATCCGTCTTCGCCACCAGCGGACCGACCGACAGTTCGCCCAACGTCACTGCAGTGATGAATGCCTCGTCGGGAAGCGTTTCGAGCGATGCGACCCGGCCGAGCAGAATCAGCGTGCTCGTGTCGAGGATCCCTTTCGTGCTCACAGCGTTGGATCGATCACCGCGTCGAGATCATCACGCAGTCCAGCGGGGTCCACAGCCGGCAGGTGCGCTCGACGGCGAACCAGCTCAGCCATCGGCACTCCCTCGGCACCCAGCGGGCGGAGTTCGGCGACTGGCTTCCCGCTACGGGTCACCGTCACTCGCTCACCTCGGGCAACCCGATCGACGACCTCACCACCGTGGTTGCGGAGTTCCCGAATCGACACATCAACCATTCGCCTAGTGTATCACAGGTGATACCGAGGAGCTTTGCACTCACCTCTCAAGAACACGGGGGCAGATCGGCTGTCACACCACCATTGCTCGCACCGCGCCCGTCGACCGCCCGATTGCCCATCTTCCTCCCCATCCACCTGAGCGACGGTCCCGAAACCGTGCCTCTCAACCCGCAGGCACCATGAGTACCGAACACGGCAGACGAACCAGACGGAGCACCCGGAAGCCTTCGGGGTCATTCCTAAACCGTGTGCGGCAGTTCGATTCTGCCCGGGGCCGCTCAGCGAAAACTCCCCCTACCTGGTAAAACACTCCGAGGCGTGCGTCCGCCGGGTGCCGTCGAGTATCGCCGAATACCGGCCTGTAGCCCTCAGTTCTGGGTACTCTCTGGGTACAGAGTGGGTACAACCCACGGAAACTGCTCTCGTTCGCAACGGCACCGACGTCGCAACTTCACGCTTTCGTTGGGTATCACGACGCTCACGTCAAGATCCGGCGCATCGACGGGCACCGGTTCGATCACCATCGACCGGTCGAGCGTGCAAATCGACCAGGGTGCCGAAGCGGTATGGGTCACCTCGCCGCGCTCGTACGTGCCGTGCTCAGCTCCGGTCCGGTCCGGTCCGGTCCGGTCCGGTCCGGTCCGAAGAGTGATTATGCGCTACCCAACCGACGGTCGGACTTCCCACAGCTCGCCGGTGGTGCGACGCGACACGGCGCGATGCGGCCCGCGACTATCGCTCGGTGACAGGCTGAGCGCTTCGGCAACGTTCGGGTGGCGCCGTGAGCGGTACTTGTCGTTGTGGGCTTAGGGGTCGCGCGGATAGGGCGGACGAACAGGTGTTCTGATTGGGGTGCCATCCACCGGTTGAGGTGTTGGCTCGGTTTTGATTCCGAGTGCGACCCAACCCGCCAACCGATGGAGGCAACCTCATCATGCGCGCACTCGATCCCGAAGTGGCAGATGCCATCTGGCAAACCATCGAGCCGCTCCTCCCGCCGCGCCCACAAAGCCATCCCCTCGGCTGTCACCGCCAACGCGTCGACGATCGGCTCTGCTTCCGGGGTCTCATCATCCGCCTCGTCACCGGCTCCTCATGGGTCGACATCGAAGCCCTCCTCGACCACGCCGTGTCAGACACCACCCTGCGGGCACGACGCAACGAATGGGTCAACGCCGGCATCTTCGACACCGTCTACGACCAAGCAATCGCCGCGTTCGACCGGATCATCGGACTCGACCTCGACACCGTCGCCATCGACGGATCACTCCACAAAGCCCCCTGCGGTGGTGAAGGAACCGGCCCCAACCCGACCGATCGAGGCAAACTCGGCCACAAATGGTCGCTCGCCGTCGAAGCCAACGGGATCCCCATCGGCTGGCACCTCGACGGCGCGAACCGCAACGACATCCCCATGCTCGAACCCACCCTGACCTCAGTCGACCGGCACGGACTCCTCACCGACATCGGGACCCTCTGCCTCGACCGAGGCTACGACTACCCCAAGATCCGGGCCATGCTCCACGGTCTCGGACTCCACGAACTCGACATCCAACGCCGCGGAACCAAACCCCCGAAAGGGACACCCCACCGGCTCACCCTCGGCCTGCGCTGGATCGTCGAAGCAGCCAACTCCTGGCTCTCGAACTACGGGCAACTCCGACGCTCAACCGACCGCCGCAAAAGCCACCGCCACGCAACCATGTGCCTCGCCACCACCGTCATCAACGGTTCCCGACCGGCTGGCCGTGGGCCGACCAGTTCACTGCGATCCTTCAACAGATCCGGTCGCTTCCCGCACCAGCATCGGGCTGAGCCCGCTGCCCGGGGCCTGACGCACCCCCGACAAGCCGAGCGTCGACAACCCGCCCGCGACGCAACGCCTTCATCGACGCGCACCCATCACGACCTGACAAGCCTGGCAGCCACCGGACAGTCCAACACCCTCCAATCACCCGAGCCCAAGAAGCCGAACGGTGGATCGAGGCTTAGTACTCTGGCTCGGTCCCGACGGCCGCCTATCAGTGTCGATATCGAGAACGCGCCAGGCGTGCTTCCCGACCCTGCGACGATCGTCGCTTCAGCACCGTAGTAGCGGTTCAAGTCGCCTCGCCTGGTTCGAGCCGATTGCGCGGACCGCTCAGAACACCGCAGTCGACGGCTTGGCGCCCGCGCAGGAACCGGCAATCGCGCTCACGTCTCGATCGCTGATGCCGCGCATATGGCAAGCGCGATAGGGCTGGCCTCGACGTCATCGAGCGGCACGGGTTCGGCCCATATGAGCGCCAGGCATCAACGGTCGCCGCAGCCGAGTGCGTCTGCGAGTCGGTCGCAAGCTTCGTCGAGTCGTGATGGACGTAGCATCGCAACGCGTCGGCGAAACGACGATCTCGGGAGCGTGTGGAGGTTGTCGAAGGAAACGACACAATCCTGTTTGAGCCCATCGTCGGGGCCCAAGCGCAGTTCCGACGTCAGCCCCCGAATCGTCGTGGTCAGATGGGCCACGACAACTGCGTCGATACGGTCGGCGACGGGGTCGCGTGTAAGGACGAGAACGGGGCGATCCCCGCCTCGCCCGACATCGGCAAACCAGATCTCGCCCCGTTTCACTGGCCGAACACTTCGGTCCAGTCGGTGTCGTCATCTGGCCATGCTTCGTTCGGCCAGGCTGCCGTCTCGGCTGCGGTGAGCGGGTGGAGAGCGTACCGCTCGGCGTCGCGCTCGCATCGAAGGCGGTAGAGATACTCGCGGACAGCCTGGTTCAGAAGATCGCTCCGGGGGACGCCCGCCTCGGCCGCCGCGGCATCGAGTTCTTCGGCGAGTGATGGTTCAGCTCGGAAGCTCAAGGTCTGCGTCATACGATCAGTATACGTCATGCATACACAGGTCGCCGAGCGGTCCATGCTGTTGACACCGGCATCATCAACCCAGACGCCAGATAGTCCAGCACGACGTACACCGTGATCCTCGTCCCGATGCGAGCGAAAACTCCGGAGACGACGAGAACGAGATGCCGCATGCACGCATTGTTCGAGGCGAACCCACCATCCAGCGGTGCCGAGGGCGACGGTTTCGACCGACGGCCGTCAGCCGGCGATCAATCGGAGGGGATTCTTCCTCGACGCCCGCCAGGCCGGGACGGCGGCCGCAACCAGACCGGCGAAGGAGGCGAGCACCATCATCGCGATGATCTGCACGACCGGAATCGAGATGGTGTCGGTCACTGTCGAAGGCAGAGCGACCACCGCCGCCGAACCGAACGCAACTCCGATCGTTGCGCCGACGACCGCCCCGAACAGTGAGATCAACGATGCCTCGTAGCGGATCATCCGGCGAAGCTGCCGCGGCAACATGCCGACCGCGCGGAGCAGCCCGATCTCTTTCGTGCGTTCGAGCACGGACAAGGTCAGCGTGTTGGCGATCCCGGCGAACGAGATCAGAATCGCCAGCAGCATCAAGAGGTTGATCCCCGCGACCATCGAGTCGATGTTTCCGCCCGACGTGGCGACGAAGTCGTCGATCGTCTGCACGGTCACCTGCGTGTTCACTGCCTCGAGCCGTGCGGTCGCGGCGTCGAACGTGGCGGAGTTCACCCCGGGCGCCGACTGCACCGCGATGATATCGACGGTGGTCTGACCCGTGCTCTCGAACCAGGTGGAGCGGTCGATGTAGTACCGGTTGCCGCCGGGCGTGCTGTTGTCATTGATTCCGATGACGGTGAGGTTCCGGTGGTCGCCCGTCAAAAAGGTAATTGGAATCGTGTCGCCGAGGTCGATGGATTTCGCCCTCGCCTCCTCGGCGGACACCACCACCGGGTCGGTGACCGAGTCGGAGAACGCAAGGCCCTTCGAGACCGCGAAGTCGAAGAGGCCAACCGCGTCGGCCTGCGAACCGATGGTGATTCCCTGCACCGAACCGCCGACCTCGGCGACGTCGAGAGACAGACCCACGGCGCGGTCGACGACGTCGAGAGCATCGAGGTCGGCAACGATCTTGGCGGGATACTTGTACCCGAGCTGGCTGCGGACAACGTGATCCGATCGGTACGCGCTGGCGGCGCCGTTCGCGAGCGTGACCTTGGCCGATTGCCCGACCACGAGCACCATCGACACGAGCGCCAACCCGATCATCAATGACGCCGCTGTAGTCGCACCGCGCCGAGCATTGCGGCCGATGTTCTGACGCGCGATCGTGCCCGGCACCCCGCCGAGTCGGTGGAGCGGCCAACCGAGCATGTCGGTGGCTCGGTGCATCCACAGTGGGTTCAGCATCGCGATCCCAATGAAGATGGCCATCGCTCCGACTCCGAGCGCAGCGGTCGTCGTG
>JBBQUN010000313.1:0-5248 GCA_038212405.1 Acidimicrobiales bacterium
ACACGAATCCAAGGGGAGCCGGAAATGGGCATGCTCGATGGCAAGGTCGGAATCATCACGGGCGCCGGCCGGGGGCTCGGCCGTAGTCATGCGTTGCTGATGGCGAGCGAGGGAGCGTCAGTCGTCGTGAACGATCTGGGCTAGTGCCCTGAGCCAAGAAAGCGTACGCCGTACGGAATTTTGGGGTTGCCGGTCGCGTTGAGTCGTCATATCAGCGACGATTGGAGGCGATATGCCGGTCCCAACTGCCCCGCCTGTGGTGCTCAGCGATGTCGAACGTGAGACGCTCGAACGGTGGGCCCGAAGGCACAACTCCGCTCAATCCTTGGCGTTACGATGCCGGATCGTGCTGGTCTGCGCCGAAGGCGGTTCCTACACCGAGGTCGCCCAGCGGGACCGGGATCTGTTGGCCGGCCCTCGCTCTCCGATGGCGTCGATGCGTCGTTGAGCGGCGGCGACGAGTTCGAGTTCCAGGTCGTCTTTGAATGTGTCGATGTCATTCATGTTGTTGGTCCGGGATTGGTGGGTGAATCGAATTCATGCTGGAGGCGCTCCAAGCCTCTCAGGACCCGAACTCGAGCAGCGCCAGGCGAGCACGACAGTCGCTTGGCGATGTCGGCGTAGGGGATGTCCTTAACTTCGTTGTCTTTCGGCTGATTCATCGTCAACTCCTGGACTGATGCACGGCTTCTTCATGTCCCGGTGGAACCGTTGCGGTCTGTGCAGCGGCCGACTTTGCGTGGCTACTGCTGGGCACCCTTTCGATAAGCAGGGCAGGTGTTACAAGAAGCCTGCGCATTGTTCCCCTGTGTGGCTGGGGCAGGTACCAAGCCCTTTCTCGGCAAACGCGACCTGTGGGTCTGACCTTGCCTTTCGACGGGTGGTGACTACAATAATGGTCATGTCTGAGACGCTTCCGTTGGCCAACGTCAAATCCAAGTTCTCTGAGATGGTCGACCGGGTCGAACACACCCATGATCGGATCATCGTCACCAGGAACGGCCGTCCGGCGGCGGTGTTGATCAGCCCGGAAGAACTCGAATCGCTGGAAGACACGCTCGAGTTATTGTCGGATCCTGAAGCGATGCGGGAGCTGGCAGAGTCCAGAAAGGCGAACGAGTCCGGTGATTTCATCGACGGTGACGAGCTGCGGCGCCGGTTCCTGGCGAAGTGAGCGAGGCGGAGCCTGCCTATGGGATTCGGGTGACAGGGCCTGCGGGACGTCAGCTGAATCGGTTGTCGGAGGGGACGGCGGCGGCGATCGTGGAGTTCATGCTCGGGGCACTCGTCGACAATCCGTATCGAGTCGGTGGCGAGCTGCAGCGTGAGCTCGCCGGGCTGCGTTCTGCTCGACGCGGGGTGTACCGAGTGATCTACGAAATCGACGACGAGCAGCATGTCGTGGTCGTGCATCGCATCGATCATCGACGGTCGGCGTACCGGCAACGCTGACCGATTGCCCGATGAGATGTCGTTGGGACCGATGTACGCAGAATGTACGAAGAATTCCCACCACTCAACGGACTGAACAACACCAGCCGGACGGTTCGGCTCGCGTAAGCCCTACTCAGGGGCACCAGACGCACGCAACGACACCAGATGACACGAAATCAATCGAACTGGGGGTCAGGAGGTCGGGAGTTCGAATCTCCCCAGCCCGGCGGTAACACTGCAGGTCAGGGCCGGTCCCAAGGGGCCGGGTCTCCTCGTTTTCACCTCCGATGGGCCGCGATGTATGAGATCCGTATGCTTTTCCTGGACTATCGTGCCTCATGGCGTGGGTTTCACGAGGCGATCCGACGGTGCAACGGCAACGCGATTGTTGGGTGGTTCGCCAGCCCGGTGTCGACTCGGTGACTGGGAAGCGTCGCCCGCGCCAGTTCGGGACGTTCGACACCGAGCACGAGGCCGAGGCGGCAGCCGTTCGCATCGGTTCCGGCATGCTGCTCGAGGCGTATCTCCTCGACCTGTGGCTTGGTGCGAAAGCGCTGAAGATCGAGGGGTCGACGTTGCATCAGTACCGGTGGGCGGTGGAAGGTCACATCGTGCCGCTGATCGGTTCGGTCGGGCTCAACGACCTGACGCCCACGCTCCTGGGCCGTTGGCTTGAAGACTTGGCGGGGCCGGCTGAGTGTGGTGGCCCTCGTCTCGGGGTGACGTCGATCAGGTTGGTCCGCAAAGTCTTGTCGGTGGCACTCAGTGATGCGGTGGAGTCAGGTCTCCTGCAACACAATCCGGTTACCGCGACCGTGGCGCCATTGCCGGTGGCGAGCACGGAACATAAGGCGTGGACGCTGGAGGAGGCCCGACGGTTTCTTGCTGTGCAACGGGAGCATCGGCTGTACGCATTGTTCCGTTTGGCGCTCGTCACGGGAATGCGACGGGGCGAGCTGCTCGGTCTGCGATGGTGTGATGTCGATCTCGATGCCGGGCGGATCGTGTTGGTGCAACAGTTGGCGCTGGTTGGTGGCCGGCCCGTGATCAAGCCACTGGCGTCGCCGGTCGCCGACCGAGAGTTTGAGCTCAGCCCGGCGACGCTCGCCATTCTGGGCGCTCATCGCAAGAGGCAGTCCGATGAGTTCGGCGTTGTCGGCCTCGATCATGACGAGGAGGATCTGGTGTTCACCAACGAGGTGGGCGCCGCGATCGATCCGAACAACTTGGGGCGGACTTTGATTCGCCTCTCGGCGGAGGCTGGCGTGCCGAGAGTGACTCCGAGCCTGCTTCGCCACACAGCGCTCGCGTGCGGCGATCGAGTGGGCTGGTACTGGCTACGGAAAGCCGTTGGTAGACGCGGCGGTTGCCGCGCTGATGGAGGGGCTCGACACGCCGTCGCTGCGGGTGCTCGCTGGAGCAACCGCTCGCTTCGCTGACGAGGAATCGACCTAGCACGCCCCGAGCGTGTTCGGAGAACTCGGGCTGATGATCCCGGAGAAGCACTCCGAGGAGGCGTATCTTGCGCTCGCCAAACTGAAGGCCCGTCGTTTCCTTCAGACTGGCGGGACCGCACCGCAGCTGGCAGCGGATTTGTGGAAGCTCTACCAAGATTCGAACTATCGCGAGGAACTGACGGAGTTCTCCGGGCTCGATGACTGGTACGTCATGCTTGACGACGGGGTGATCGAAGGTGACACGGCATCGGTGGATGAGGCAGTGCGAGACGCAGCGCAGCGGCTGATCGCTGGCCTGCCAAGACGCGGCGCTCGCTTGGGAGAGGCGTTCAGTAGCGGCGCAGTCTCGGAGCCGCCATCGCGTTGGGCGAGGTTTCGTCGAGGGCTTCGGCTCGGTCGAGATGAGTCGAGTGGTTAGCGCTGTAGCTCTAGTCTTGATGCAGATCTACCCCCCCGGGGGGATGCCCCCGACCGCCGCGTGCATCGGCCGGGTCGGCGAAATCCCCAGGCAGGCGTACTGATGGTCGACCACGATGGTGTGATGGAGATACCCCCGCTTCCGGAAACGACGATCTTGATGGTCGAGGTTGGTTCGACCGCTCATGGCACCGGGATCAATTATGGTGAAGATCACGACCAGTTGGCTGTCGTTGTTGAAACACCGGAACAGTTGCTCGGTCTCGACGAGCACGGTTTCAGGACGGTCATGCAACGAACTCAACCGGAGGGTTCTCGATCGGGTCCTGGCGACATCGATCGGACGCTGCACTCGTTGCGACGCTTCGTTCGGATGGCTGCGGCGGGCAACCCGTCGATTCTGATGACGATGTGGGCGCCAGTGGAGTATTCGACACCGTTGGGCGAGGAGCTACAGGCGTTGGGCGAGGCGTTCGTCGGCCGTCATGTCGTGCCCCGCTATCGAGGCTACATGCAGTCCCAGGCACGCAGGTTGCTCGGTGTCGCTGGTGGCGGTCACGGCAAGCGGGGGAGTGGTGGCCGAGAGGAACTCATCGACGAGTTCGGATACGACACCAAGTATGCGATGCACTGTGCTCGGCTTGGTTTCCAGTGCCGCGAGCTCTTGTCGACCGGCAAGCTCGAGCTCCCGATTCAGGGTGAACCTGCGGAATGGCTTCGTGCGGTTCGCTACGGCAGTGTTGCTTTCGACGAGTGGTGGGAGCGCAGCCTCGAACTCGACAGCCAGCTCGAAGCGATAGGCGACGACCAGGCGGTCCGCCCGACGGCTGACCGACTGAGAATTGACACGTGGTGCATCGACGCTCACCAGCGGACATGGGCCGGAGACGCTCGATGACCTTCAGGGCAAGCGCATGCACCGAACCGCCGACAGCTGTGGGGGTGTCGAGTCGAGTGAGAGTACGCGGAAGTGTCAAGATGGGTTGACGCGCGGTGGCGATCGTTCTATGGTGTGTTCGCAGTGGCGATCGCTGAGAGCGCACGCAAGCACGGTGTTGAAGATGAAGACATGCGTCATGCGATTGACAACTCAATCGTGGTTTTTGTTGCCGAGCCGCCGGCAACGCTCATGTATGTGGGGCCTGCCCGCAGCGGGAAACTCATCGAAGTGGCAGTGATGTGTGACGACCCCGAGGACCTGATCATTCACGCAATGGAGGCAAGAGCGAAATGGCTGAACAGATGACAGAGAAGCACCGAGCCGCATTGGCACTTGCCGAAGAGGGCGACCTCGCCAAGTTCGCTTCGGTGGACATGGTCCCGGTCAATGAGTTGCGTGCGTTGGTGCGCACGATCGATCTTGCGAAAGCGGGGATCGATGAAGCCGTTGCCAAGTGCCGGGCTGCCGATGTGCCTTGGTCGGTGATTGGTGCGTCGCTGGGGATCTCTCGCCAGGCTGCGCAGCAGCGTTTCGGCAAGGTCGAAGTTTCCTAGACAAGTCCGTTCCCCCCCTGACGGGGAGGAGTGATGCTCTGGAGCCTGGGCACACCTCTGAGCCGTGAAGCCATCGTTCGCGATCCCGCTGCGGCCCATGTATGAGAAAAGCATGAGGAAGTCCCACTTCTGGACGGACGCAACGGCACTGGCCGGACGGTTCGGCTCGAGTAAGCCTTACTCAGGGGTACCAGACGGACGCAACGACACCAGATGACACGAGTTCAATCGAACTGGGGGTCAGGAGGTCGGGAGTTCGAATCTCCCCAGCCCGACGGTAAAACAGCAGGTCAGAGCCGGTCCCCAGGGGCCGGCTCTCCTCGTTTTCGCCTCCAGTCGGGTGCGATGTATGAAATCGGTATGCTTTTCCTGGACTATCGTGGCGCATGGCGTGGCTTTCTCGAGGCGATCCGACGGTGCAGCGGCAACGCGATCGTTGGGTCGTC
>JBBQUN010000314.1:0-5204 GCA_038212405.1 Acidimicrobiales bacterium
GGGCGGCGGGCGTTGACGGGGGTGGGAGCGTAGGATCGGCTGCCGTGCCGACCCTTGCGTCCTACCTGCTGATGGGAGCAGTCGCTGCGGTCGTCACGTTTGCCGTCACCCCGCTCGTGGGAGCGTTCGCCCGTCGTCGAGGTTGGGTGTACCTCCCGAACGACCGGACCGTGCACGACGTCGCACTGCCCGACATCGGCGGGCTCGGCATGTACATCGGCTTCGTCGCCGGCTTCGTCACCGCATGGATGTCCGGAGCATTCGACGTCATCTTCGAGAGCAACTCCGAACCGTGGGGTGTGTTGATCGCGGCGACGATCATCTTCGTCGTCGGGGTGCTCGACGACGTGCGCGACATCTCCCCACCCGCAAAGGTCTTCGGCACGTTGCTGGCCGGCCTCGCACTGTGGCGATTCGGCGTGACGATGTTCGAGTTCCGCCTTCCGTTCTACGAGGGCGTCATCCTGATCGATCAGAGCTTGCTGCCGTTGATCACCGTGCTGTGGCTGCTCGGTATGAGCCAGGCGATCAATCTGATCGACGGTCTCGACGGGCTGGCCGCGGGGATCGTCGGCATCGGCGCGATCTCGTTCTTCCTGTACGCAGAGCGGTTGAGTGCCCGCGACCTGCTCGACTCGGTCAACGTCGGGCCGCTCGTGGCCGTGATCGCCGCCGGGGTCTGCGTCGGCTTTCTGCCCCACAACTTCAATCCAGCGCGCATCTTCATGGGCGACGGGGGAGCGCTGTTGCTCGGACTGCTGATGGCCGTGTCGACCAGCGTCGTCGGTGGCCGCGCCGAGCCGTCGATCGGCCGGACCTACTTCTTCCTCGCGCCGCTTGCGATCCCGTTGTTGGTGCTCGGTGTCCCGATCTTCGACACGCTCTTCGCGATCTTCCGCCGGGCGCGCAGCCGACAGGGCCTCGCGTCAGCAGACAAGGGCCACCTGCACCACCGATTGATGGAGATGGGGCACGGTCATCGCCGCAGCGTCGTCATCTTGTGGACGTGGACGGCACTGCTCAGTGCCTTCGTGCTGTATCCGACGCTGAGCGACGAGAACCCGACCTATCTCCCGTTCGGCATCGCGGTCATCGGCGTCGTCCTGTACACCGTCCTGCATCCGAGTGTGCGCGCCCGACGCCGGGAGAACGAGACGCCCGGCAAGGGGACCGAACGTCCCGCCGAAGCAATCCAGCCGCGAGAGACAGACGGCCAGCAACTCACGCTCGACATCGAGGACGTCGCGGCAGAGACGTGAACTTGCGCACACAGTTGCTGCAGGCCGGACCCGGCGACTAGATTGTGCTTCCGTTCACAAGCTCCTGATCTCGAACGCCACACCGGTTCGAGATCGACGTCCGTCCGCAGTCGAACGCCCTCCGCACCGATGAAGCTCCTCCCCATCAACACCCAGAAGCGCGTCAACACCGAGGACTCCCTCGGACACGGCATGGACGCCGTGATCATGTTGGCGATCTTCCTGCTCGCCGGGTACGGACTCGACCGACTCTTCGGCACGATGCCGATCTTCATGATCGTGATGACCGTGGTCGGTTCGGTCGGCCTCTTCTACAAGTTCAAGTACAGCTACAGCGCACGCATGCTGCAACACGAGCAGGAGTGGCGCAGCACACGAAGCGGACATCAGCACGAGTCTCAAGCGGCAGCCGCGGCAGCCAGGGCCGCAGCAGAGTCCACGGCAGAGACTGCGGCTGCATCTGACCCGGAGGCGGCTGCATGAGCGCTGCGACGGGTGACGCGTTCACGACGCGTTTCGACGGGCCGGCCCCCGAGGTCGCCGTCTCGAACGACATCATCAAGCGTGGCCTGATGGTCGCGCCGGTGCTCATCGCGATCTGCGGTGTGATCTGGGGTGGGGACGGCGCCTGGTCGAGTGCGTACGCCATTGCCATCGTCCTGTTGAACTTCGCATTGGCCGCCGGACTCATCGCTGCCGCTGCCCGAATCTCGCTCGCGCTGATGATGGGAGCCACGCTCTTCGGCTACCTGATTCGCCTCGGTCTGATCTTCCTGGCCGTCTGGCTCGTGAAGGATGCGTCGTGGATTTCACTTCCGGCGCTCGGATCGACCATCATCGTGACGCACCTTGGTCTCCTCTTCTGGGAGATGAAGTACGTCGCACTCTCGCTGTCGCAACCGGGTCTCAAAACAGATCTCCCGCAAATCGACCGCGAAACCACAAACTGACCTATCCTGCCTCCCGCTGATCAACCCACCAGTTGATCGACCACCCGCTGAACCCCACGACTGAAACGGAAATCAACGTGCTCGCTGAACGTGGCCTCGTCTTCCCGCCGATCAACGAAATTCTTCGTTGGCAAGACATCTTCCCGACTTTCAACAAGATCGCGCTCATCGCTGTGGCTTCAGCGGTCATTGGAATGGTGCTGTTCGCGCTCGCTGCTCGTGCCGATGCCAAGAAGGCGCCGACCGGCGCTCGTAACCTTGCCGAGACGACCGTCGAGTTCATCGAAGAGGGCATCGTGATGCAGACCCTCGGCAAGTCCGGGCTCGGCTGGACGCCGTTCCTGCTGAGCCTCTTCATCTTCATCTTCCTCTGCAACATCCCCGGCGTCATTCCGGTCCTGCAGATGCCGGCCACCGCCCGCATGGCGATTCCGCTCGCGCTGTCCCTGCTCGTCTGGGTGTTGTTCATCGGCACGGGCATCAAGCACCAGGGCATCGGCTACTTCACCGGTCTGCTGTGGCCCCCCGGAGTGCCGACCGCGCTCAAGCCGCTCGTGGGTGGCATCGAGTTCGTGTCGACGCTGATCATCACGCCATTCAGCCTCACCGTTCGTCTGATGGCGAACATGATGGCGGGCCACATCCTTCTGGTGACGTTCGGTCTGCTGACCGAAGCGCTGGTCCTGGCCGAGACCAAGCAGGCCTTCTTGGTCCCGACTGGCATCCTTCCGTTCTTCATGCTCGTCTTCCTGACCGGCTTCGAGATCCTCGTCGCCTTCCTGCAGGCGTACATCTTCACGATTCTCGCCGCGGTCTACTTCAACAACTCGACCGTCGGGCATGGTGACGAGCACTGAGGCATCCTGAAAACCAGGCTCAACTCATCACTTGATCAACAGATCTCCCACTCATCTCAGAAAGCACACAGGAGAAACACATCATGGAAGCATTCAGCGCACTCGTCGCAGCGGAAGAAGCAGCAACCGGCTTCGATCCCGACGCCAAGAACATCGCCGCGGCGACCAACGCCGGTCTGGCGTACGGTCTCGCAGCAATCGGTCCGGGCATCGGCATCGGCTACCTCGTCGGCAAGTCCGTCGAGGCAATGGCTCGTCAGCCCGAAGCAGCGGGCATGGTTCGTACGACCATGTTCCTCGGCATCGCCTTCACCGAAGCCCTCGCCCTCATCGGCTTCGTGGTCTTCATTCTCGTCAAGTTCGCCTGAGCGAACTCGCCGAGAAATAAGACCGAACCCAACTCTCCATTCGTCCAACCTTGCAAGGAGTCGACGTGCTGATTGCACTCGTCACAACTTCGCACTCGAGTGCTCTGCCCCAGGTGAACCTGGTGCAGGCCAACGAGTGTGAGCGCACCGATCTCGACGGGAATCCTGAATTCCCGACGAGCGACACCTCGTCGACCGGGTGCCCCGAACTCATCCCGATCATGCCCGAGGTCAAAGAACTCGTGTGGGGCTTCGGGTCGTTCGTGGTGCTGGCCGTCGTGCTGCGGTACGTGCTGTTCCCGAAGGTTCGGGCCGGCATGACGGCGCGATACGACGGCATCCAGGCCGACTTCGAAAAAGCCGACACGCTCACGGCGTCGGCTCGTGCCGAAGTCGCTGAGTACGACGCCCAGGTCTCATCGGTTCGTTCCGATGCCCAGGGCCGAGTCGAAGCTGCCCGTGCGACACTCGAAGCGGAGCGCACCGACAAGCTCACTGCTGTCAATGCCCGTATCGCCGAGAAGCGTGCGGTGGCGACTGCTGAAGTGGAGGCCGCTCGTGCCGCTGCCAGCACACAGATCGCTGACGCCGTCGCTTCGGTTGCCGCACGGGCCGGAGAACTCGCCACGGGCAAGGTGCCGAACGCTGCGGTGGTCTCCGATGCTGTCAACAACGCCATGGGAGTGAACGCATGAGCCTGCTGAGCACCATTTCCCTGATCGCTGCCGAGACGGTGCCGAACGACGGCGTCGGCTCGACTTCACTGAATCCGATCTTGCCGCCCATCGGCGAGATGATCATTGGTTCGCTTGCGTCGATCATCGTCTTCGGCCTGCTGTTCAAGTTCGCCGGCCCGACGATCAAGAAGTCGATGTCCGACCGAACCGCTCGGATCCAGAAAGAACTCGATGACTCCGCGGCCGCTGCCTCGGCAGCCGAGGTTGCCGCCAGCAAGATTCGTGCCGCAAAGGGCGACATCGACGCCGAGCGAAGCTGCCTGTACGCCGATGCCGACGCACAAGCAGAAGCACTGCTCGCCGATGGTCGTGTACGCATCGATGTCGAGATGGTCGAGCTCGAAGCCCGCGCCGACGCTGAACTTGCTTCGGCCGCCGGGCGCAGCGGAGACGAACTCCGCGCCGAGATCGCCCGCTATTCCTCGAACGCCATCGACAGCGTGGTCAACGGCACGCTCGACGCTGCTGCCCAGCAGGATCTGATCGAAGGATTCATCTCCCGAGTCGGAGCACAGTCAGGAGTCACGACATGAGCGACGCACGCATTCAGGGCTACGCCCGAGCACTCTTCGAAATCGCCCGCGCCGAAGGCACCCTCGACGAGGTCGAAGACGAGTTGTTCCGGTTCGCTCGCTCGTATGAGTCGAGCGAAGCACTCCGCAACGCGCTCACCGACGATCAAGTTCCCGCCGAGAAGCGCCAGGCCATCGTCGAGGATCTACTCGGTGGCAAGTCCACCAGCACCACTGCGCAGTTGGTGTCGATGGTCGTCGGCGCCGGCCGTGGCCGCGATCTTCCGGCGATCGTCGATCAGCTCGTGCAGCGTGCCGCAGGTTCCAAGGACCTCGACGTCGCCGAGGTGCGAACCGCTGTTGCGCTCTCCGGCGACCAGCAGGCTCGCCTCAAGGCGGCTCTCGAAAACGCCACCGGGAAGAGCATCTCGCTCAAGACCGTCGTCGACCCTTCCGTCCTCGGAGGCGTCGTCGCCACCATTGGTGACACCGTCATCGATGACACCGTTCGTACTCGCATC
>JBBQUN010000315.1:0-5203 GCA_038212405.1 Acidimicrobiales bacterium
GAACAGGTTGAGGCTGTCGATTGCTTCGCGCTTGGTCTGCTCGGCGCCGACGACGTCGTCGAGGCGGATCTTGGAATCACTGGCGCGTAGCACCGTGTGCGGCGACCGGCCGGTGGTCAACAGTGGGATGAGGATGACGGCACCGAGCACGGAGATCAGGCCGACGGCGATGATGATCTCGGGGCTGCCGGTCAGCCAGGCGGGAATTCCCGGGCGGATCGGATTGTCGTCGATCAGACGGTAGAGCAGAAATGCGAAGACCGCTGAGAAGATGACCAACGGCGTACGCAGCCGACGTTGCCGAGTTCGCTCGCGGTTGGCGGTCGCATCGATGTCGCCACCGCTCACCATCTGACCCGAACTCATCTGTGTCATGTCCATGTTCACGCAACGTAATGCGCAACCACTCGGCATGGCCAGGGTGATGCTGTCAAGTGTTCCTCAAGATCCGATACCTCGAGATCATGGCGCAGTCCGAGAAATGATGCGCCAGCATCGCCTGGCGGGGATTTTCCTACATATTTCGGGTGGGAGCCTGTGCGGTCAGGGCCAGCGCAGGGGCGGGCGAGTAACCTCATGGCCGTGTCAGCACCAGCCGATCAAGCTCAGAGTTCCGGATTCGGAGCCAATTCGTGGCTCGTCGAGGAGATGTACGAGCGATTCGTGCAGGATCCCGGGGCGGTCAGCGAGGCCTGGCAGGAGTTCTTCGCCGACTACCACTCCCAGGCGCCGAGTGTGGCAGCCGCTGCTGCAGCGTCACCGGAGGTCAAGGCGAACGCCAAGGTCCACGGAGTGTCCAGCGAGGTCGACAAACTTCCCGCTCCGGCTGCCGCAGCGACGCCCGAACCCGCGCTGCCCGCTCCAGCGGAGATCAACGGCAAGGACGCCGAGCCCGCCGAAGAGCCCGGCAAGCCGATCCGCGGTGCGGGCGCAGCGATCGCGCGCAACATGGAGGCGAGCCTCGAGGTTCCGACCGCAACGAGTTTCCGGAACGTCCCCGCCAAGCTGCTCGAGGTCAACCGCAAGGTGATCAACGGGTTCCGAGCGCGTTCGGGCCAGACGAAGATCAGCTTCACCCACCTCATCGGTTGGGCCATCGTCCGGGCGATCGCCGACGAGGTGCCCGCCATGAAGAATGCCTATGCGCTCGGCGAGGACGGCAAGCCACGTCTCATCGAGAACGAGCACGTCAACATGAGCCTCGCGGTCGACAAGGAAAAGGCCGATGGCAGTCGCACGCTGCTCGTGCCGGTCCTGCGTGACTGTGACACGCTCGACTTCAACGGGTTCCTCGCGGCCTACGAAGAAGTGATCCGCAAGGTCAACGCCAACAAGTTGACCGTCGACGATTTCCAGGGCGCGAACATCAGCCTCACCAACCCGGGCGGTATCGGTACGGTGCAGTCGGTGCCGCGGCTCATGCCGGGCCAGGGTGTGATCGTCGGTGTCGGCAGCATCGACTACCCGGCCGAGTTCGAAGGCGCAGACACGCGCAACCTGAGTTCACTCGGTGTCAGCAAGGTCGTCACGATCACCAGCACGTACGACCACCGCATCATCCAGGGAGCCGAATCCGGCCTGTTCCTGAAGCGTGTGCACGAGCTCCTGCTCGGCGAGCACGGTTTCTACGACCACATCTTCGCCTCGCTCGACATGCCCTATGAGGCGGTCAAGTGGCGCCCCGACACCAGCTCGATGAACCGCGAAGAAACGATGCTGGCCAAGCAGATGGCCGTCGCGAAGCTGATCCGTGTACATCGCGTCCGTGGCCACCGGATCGCCGACATCGACCCGCTGCGCTGGAAGGAGCCGCACATGCCGCGCGAGCTCGATCCGGCGACGTACGGCCTGACCATCTGGGACCTGGACCGCGAGTTCCTGACCGACGGTGTCGGCGGCCGAGACAAGATGCGCCTCGGCGACATGCTCGGTGTCCTGCGCGACGCGTACTGCCGGACCATCGGCGTCGAGTACATGCACATCCAGAGCACCGATGAACAGAAGTGGGTGCAGGAACGCGTCGAGGACGGCCACGACCAGCCCACCAAGGACGAGAAGTACCGCATCCTCGAACGCCTGAACGCAGCCGAGTCGTTCGAGAAGTTCCTCGCGACCAAGTACGTGGGCACGAAGCGCTTCGGCATCGAAGGTGCCGAGTCGGCGATTCCGATCCTCGACGAGATCCTGAGCCACGCTGCCGACGACGGTCTCGACTCCGCCGTGATGGGCATGGCACACCGCGGTCGACTCAACGTGCTGTCCAACATCATGGGCAAGGACTACGGGTCGATCTTCTCCGAGTTCGAGGGCCACCTCGACCCGTCATCGGTGCAGGGATCCGGTGACGTGAAGTATCACCTCGGCATCAAGGGCAAGTACGTCAGCCCGTCGGGTGCCGACATCAACATCGAACTGGCGGCGAACCCGAGCCACCTCGAAACCGTCGACCCGATCGTCATGGGCATGGTCCGCGCCAAGCAGGACCAGATCGACCCGCCCGGTTCCTACCCGGTGCTCCCACTGCTGATCCACGGCGATGCGGCATTCGCCGGTCAGGGCATCGTGGCCGAGTGTCTGGCGATGAGCGACATCGGTGGTTACCGCATCGGCGGCACCATCCACTTGATCATCAACAACCAGATCGGGTTCACGACCGCACCGCAGTTCGCTCGGTCGTCGATCTACTGCTCCGACGTCGCCAAGACCGTCCAGGCACCGATCTTCCACGTCAACGGCGACGACCCGGAGGCCTGCGTCAAGGTTGCTCGTCTCGCGTGGGACTACCGGCAGCGTTTTCACAAGGACGTCGTGATCGACATGGTGTGCTACCGCCGCCACGGTCACAACGAAGGCGACGATCCGAGCTACACCCAACCGCTGATGTACAAGGCGATCGCCGAGCGTCGCAGTGTTCGCAAGCTGTATGTCGAGACACTCGTCCGTCGTGGCGACATCACCCTCGACGAGGCCGAGCAGGCACTCAGCGACTTCCACGACAAGCTGCAGGTTGCGCTCGACCAGACCCGTTCGCAGGACCCCGGCCCGATCACTGCCGCCCGTCCGCCGCAACCGGTCGGCGTGCTGCCGCACATCCCGACGGGAGTCGAACGCGCCAAGCTCGATTCGATCTTCCACAAGCTCACCGACTACCCGGAGGGCTTCACCATCCACCCGAAGCTGGCCAAGCAGTTCGAGACGCGGGCCAAGATGTACGCCGACGGCGAAGTCGACTGGGCGTTGGGTGAGGCCATGGCCTACGGATCCCTCGTGCAGGAGGGCCACCCGGTCCGCCTCGCCGGCGAGGACTCGCGTCGCGGTACGTTCAGCCACCGCCATGCAGCGCTGATCGACTACGACAACGGCGAGCCGTGGATTCCGCTCGACCACCTCGACGACGCCAACGCCCAGTTCTGGGTGTTCGATTCCCTGCTCTCGGAGTACGCCGCGCTCGGCTACGAGTACGGATACAGCCATGCGAACCGTGAAGCACTCGTCGTCTGGGAAGCCCAGTTCGGTGACTTCATCAACGGTGCGCAGATCATCATCGACCAGTACATCGTCGCCGCCGAAGACAAGTGGAAGCAGCAGAACGGGGTCGTCCTGCTGTTGCCGCACGGGTACGAAGGCCAAGGGCCGGAACACAGCTCGGCACGGATCGAGCGGTTCCTCACACTTGCTGCCGAAGACAACATCCAAGTCGTCAACGCCACGACGGCGGCGAACTTCTTCCATCTACTTCGTCGCCAGGTGCACTCCGAACGCCACACGCCATTGATCGTCTTCACGCCGAAGTCCGGCTTGCGGATGAAGCAGACGCGCAGCCGCGTCGAGGAACTCACGACTGGTTCGTTCAACGAGGTGCTCGACGATCCGGGTGACATCGATGCCGACGCCGTCACGCGCATCGTGTTCTGTTCGGGCAAGGTCGCCTGGGACGCGATTGCCGAGCGAGACGAGCGCAATGCTCCGGTCGCCGTCGTGCGTGTCGAGCAGCTCTACCCGCTGCCGACCGAGCAGATGCTCGACATCTTGAAGAAGTACCCCAACGCCAAGGAACTGCGTTGGCTCCAAGAGGAGCCGGCGAACATGGGCGCTTGGAACTTCATCGAGCACAACACGTGGCGCATCAAGGAGGAGGGCTACGACCTTCGCCACGTCAGCCGTGGCGCCTCGGGCAGTCCGGCGACCGGCTCCAAGGCCATCCACGACCAAGAGCTCGCCCAGCTGATGAACGAGCTGTTTGCCTGACGGGTCAGATCGCTCGATCTCATCTCGTCAGGAACACGCGGAGACCAATGCCTGTCAAGCGAGCGGGATACCGAGCACGGCTGACAGTTCGGCGATGGCCGGGCCGGGTTTGCCGACCTTGATGGTTTGCATGCCCATGGCGCGGGCCGGCTTCAAGTTGATGCCGAGGTCGTCGAGGAAGACACATTCGGCAGGCTCGACGCCGAGCAGTTCGCACGCGATCTCATAGAAGCGTGGCTCGGGCTTGCGGACCCCGACCTTGCTGGACTCGACGACTTCGTCGAACTTCTCCATCACCGCAGCGACATCGGGCCGCTTGGCGCGCCCGGTGTCGTCGGAGACGACGTTGTTGGTGAGGCACGCAGTCTGCAGGCCCGAAGCGATCACGGCATCGAGGGCGACGACCATCTCGGGGCGGACCGAACCCGAGAGCAGGGCCAGGATGTCGGCGCCGGGGATGCGATGGCCGAGCGCTTCGGATTCGGAGGCGAACAACGTGTCGAACTCCGCTGGTTCGATGTCGTTGCGCTCCAGCAGCGCCCAGGCATTGGCGTCCGGATTGTTCGTGTTGACCGAGCGAATGAAGTCGGTCGGGAGGCTGTGTGCAGCCTCGTAATCGTTGAATGCGTCGAACGGACTCGAGAGAATCACGCCGCCGAAGTCCCAGAGAACCGCTTTGATCATGGTCGGGGAGCCTACGATGGTCGAGAACGAAGTCTCGACTCGGCTTCGGGTCACCCGGTGCGAACACGGCCGGTGCCCGCGGCGACGTCGAGTCACTCGCACGGTCGCCCCGTCACTCACGATGGGCCGGCCTCGGAGGCCCGAACAGTCGGGCCCCGCTCACAGGAACGAGACAACTGAGAATGAACGCCAAACAAGGCCCCGCACACGTCGTGGTCGACGGCTCCAACCTGGCCACCGAAGGCCGGTCGATGCCGAGCCTCGCCCAGCT
>JBBQUN010000316.1:0-5135 GCA_038212405.1 Acidimicrobiales bacterium
TTGGTTCGCTCGAGCACAGCAAACCAGTGAAACTGGCGAGCGTCACCGCCAAACCGAAGAAGTGGCGAGTCCAAGCGCCACCAGTGGTTGCGGAGCTCGCCGGTTTCGGCAGTTGGCTGCCACACTCGCCAGTTCGAGTCAGTCGGGGATCGTGATGCCTTCGAGGTCGGGTGATGGCGGGTGGTCGAGATCCATCGACTCCATTGTCTGAACCAGGATCTCGCTGATTGCGAGGTTGCGGTACCACTTGCGGTCGGCCGGAATCACGTACCACGGGGCGGCGTCGGTGCTTGTTTCGCTGATGGCGTCCTCGAATGCCTCCATGAAGTCGTCCCAGCGCTCGCGCATGGCGAGGTCGCCGACATCGAACTTCCAGTGCTTTTCTGGTTGGCCGAGACGGTCCAGGAGTCGAGCCTTCTGCTCGGCCTTTGAGATGTGCAGCATGATCTTGATGATCGTGGTGCCCTCGTCGGCCAGGAGTTCCTCGAACGCCCGAATGTGGCCGAACCGCTGCTTCCAGCGATCCTTTGGTACGAGGTCGAGGACCCTCACCACCAGCACGTCCTCGTAGTGACTCCGATTGAAGATGACGATCTCGCCGTTCGCAGGGACCTGGGCATGGATTCGCCACAGGTAGTCCCGTGCCAGTTCGTCCTCACTTGGCTTCTTGAACGACGCCACCCGCACGCCGGTGGGGTTGACCTTGTCGAACACGTGACGGATCGTGCCGTCTTTGCCGCCGGCGTCCATGGCCTGCAGGACAACGAGGAGCCGCTTGGTTCCCTGCGCCCACATCACTTCTTGGAGATGCTCCAGCTGGGCATTGAGCTCGAGCGTGCGCGCCTCGGCGGCCTCACGCTCATCAGCGTCCCAGCCTGGGGTGTCGTTGGTGTCGATCGAGGCGAGGTCGACCTTCTTGCCTGGTTTCGCTCGGAGGTCGTCGATGGGAAAGCTCATGGGTAGATCTTGACACGCTCCGACTCAGAGTTGCTGCAGGCCATGCGATACCGTTGGAGCCTGTGATTGTCGCGGAGCTCGAGATCTACCATTCGCGGCCGATCGCGCCCACCCGCCGCCTCGCCCTCGGTATGCGAAACCTCCCGATCGACCCCGCCCCCGGCGCGGGTGGCGTGCTGTTGGCCGGCATCTTGGCTCACACCGCACCCAACGTCGAGGGCGACCTGCGCGAGCACCTTGTCTGGCTCCTCGAAGAACTTGCTGCTGGTCGACGAGTGCCCCAGCCTCGGGTTCGTCATCGTTATCAGACCGACCAGGTCGGATTGCTGCGCAGTACCCATCGACTGATCGCCGATGGCGAGCACTTGCGGTTCGACTTCGAAGACGACCGGGGCAAGCCGGTGCAGTTCGCTCTCGGAGCGCTCTATTGCGCTGGAAGCCTGCCCGAGGAGCTTCGTGGACCGGTGTTCGAAGCGATGCGAGGCGCCCTCATGTGGGGTCGTGCGGTCGACGAGCGGTTCATCTCGGCGGTCATGGGCGGGCGTACCGCTTCCCTCATCGACCTCGAGTCGTGGAATGATCCGGTGGCCTGGGCACTCGAGATCCTCGACCTCACGGGCGACGACGGCGATGCACCGAACAAACGAGTCGTCCAGCGCCGATTCCGCTCGCTCATTCGCGAGGCGCACCCCGACCATGGCGGTGGATCCGACGAAGCGGCGAAACGCATCGCCGACCTCACCGCCGCCCGAAAGATCCTGCTCACCTCATGAGTGCTCCAGGTGGGTTGGTGCTGTTCCACGGTGCCGGGGGTGATCGTGATCACCGCCTCTACCTGCGGATGGAAGATGAGCTGCAGCTGCGCGTCGCTCGTTGCAACTTTGCCTACCGAGACAAGGGCCCCGGCCGCCGCCCACCTGACCGCATGCCGAAGCTCATCGCTTCGATCCGCGAACGGGCTGTTGAACTGGCCGATGGGTGGGGCGTCTCCCCGTTCTCGCTCGTCTTCGGCGGTCGTTCGCTGGGTGGGCGTGCCTGTTCGATGGCCGTGGCTGAAGGCATGCCGGCCGCTGGTCTGCTCCTTCTCAGCTATCCGCTCCACCCAACGGGCAAGCCAGACAAGCTTCGTGTCGAGCACCTCCCCGACGTCGGCGTACCAGGCCTGCTCATCCAAGGAACCCGCGATCCATTCGGAACACCAGCGGAGTTCGCTGAGCACATCGGTGGCTACCGCGGCACGCTCGAGCAACGCTGGCTCGAAGGCGCAACCCATGATCCCAAGCCGTCATTCGACGACGAGATCATCAGCGCCACCAGCGACTGGCTCGCCAGACTCTGAACCGGAGGAATCCCCTTGGGGCGGTTCGCAAGGCTCAGACGACGGCAGGCATCTCCTTGGGGAGATGGGTCAGAGGGATTGAGTGCCTCGAGTTCGACGTTCGCGGTTTCGGGGTAGACGAACAACACGAGCAGGGCGGCAAGGATCGGTCCGGCGATCAGCACGGCAAGGGCCGGGCCGAGGCTTCCCCAGCGTTGGGCCAGTTGGCCGGCAATCACGAGGCCGACGGCACTTCCCGACACGCTGATGATGTCGAGCCATCCGCCCACCCGAGCCCTGGCCCGAGTGGGAAACAGCTCGGTCTGGAAGCTTCGCAGCGCCGGATACGACGCGCCGAGCGCCCAAATGCCGGCGAGCGAAAAGATCCAGAGGGCAGCACCATCGCTGAAGAAAAGTGCGGCTGTGGTGAAGGTGCCGATCAACAGCGCCCAACCGCCGATGGGCTTGCGACCAAAGCGATCGGCCAGATAGCCGGCGGGCACGATGGACAACCCAACGGGAGTCCCGATCACCAATTGGTACATGCTGATCTTGGCAGCGCTGAACCCTCGTTCGTCGAGGAGGAACTGGTTCTTGAGTTGTGAGGCGGGGGAGAAGAACATCGCCCCGGCGAAAGCGGCAAAGGCCAGGAGCAAGAAGATCCGGCGATCGATGTCTCCTGGGGCGTGGTGCTGCTCGGCGGCGACGAAGCGACGAGTTTCCGGGAGATTGCGCGCCACCCACCACAACACCGGCAGGAACAGCCCCGATGCGGCGTACACCCAACGCCAGCCACCGGGGCTGGTATCGGCGACGGGGAGCACCATGATGACGAAGCCGGCTCCCAGACCCGATGCCATTCCCATCAGTCCGACACCGAGGGAACGAACACCGGCCGGCACCTCCTCGAGTACGGCAAGGCTCAACAAGGTGAGGAGCCCGGTGTCGAAGCCTCGGGCAATCGCCTGGGTCGCGCCGAGTGTGACCATGTTGTTCGCAAACGCGCCGAAGATCGTGAAGACGATCGCCCCGAGGGTGAAGCCAAGAAGGAGCGGCCGCCGACCGATCAGGTCGGCCTTGCGGATCAAGACCACCGAGACGATCACGCCGATGCGGATCGCTGCGAGCGTGTTGCTTTGGACGTCGTCGCCGACGTCGAAATCACGGGCGGCGAAAGCGATGGTCTGACTGATCACGACGCCGAGGTAGCCGGCGACGATCGACAAGATCGACAGCAGCGATACCAGTCGAGTGGTCTGTTCCCCGATGACGGCTTGTGGCCACCACCAGCGACCTTTGGGACGGCGGTCGGCGTCGGCCAACGCCCGCTTCATCATGGGGTTGAACAGGAACGGCCAGAGGATGATGGCGAGCTTGAAGTCGATGGTCTCGTCGATGGCTCGGGTACCGGCTGATTCCTGGCTCGCCCTCTCGACTGACTGCCGGCCTGGGTCCTCGATGAGGTGAACGGTTCGGCGGTACTGCTTGAAGGGTCCGAACTCTTGCTCGAAGACGCCGGGTGCGACCTCGATCTCGTTCAGAAAGTCAGATCGGCAGGTGAGGATCGAGTCGTCATCGGCTGCTGAGTGATGGCGGGTGGTGATGGACGGCACGAGTACTCAGGGCGTGTCGGGATGGTCGACCGAGGGGTTGGTGTCAGTCGACCGATCGTTCTCGCTCACTGCGGCGCGGAGTTGAGCCGACACACGACGATTCGCCACCCAGAGCAGCAGGCCGATGAGAGCCAACGGCAGGCCAACCAGGAGTGCTTCGTCCCAACCGCCCTGATGGGCGAGCAAGGGTATGAGGCCGGGCATGGCGTGATCGTCAGTGACGTGCCCGGCGAAGGCGGTCTCGATCAACGGTGCGGGATTCACTGCCTGCCAGGGTACGGCGGTACCGTGAACAGGGTGTGATCTGGGCGGTCTTTCCCAGTACATGATCCCAGGAGTTGGCGTGACCGAATCAGAATCAGCATGAGACCACCGGTCGATCTTCCGGTTCTCTACGAAGCGGCCAAGAGCGGGAAACGGGCGGCACTCGCTCGTTTACTGTCGGTGATCGAACGTGGTGGAGACGGAGCTCGCGAGCTCGGCAGGCTCAGCTTTGCCGATGCCGGCGGCGGCTACACCGTTGGTCTGACCGGAGCGCCGGGTGCCGGCAAGTCGACCTTGACCGCCGCACTCGTTTCGCGGATGCGACAGGATGATCTCGGTATCGGGGTCCTCGCCATCGACCCTTCCTCGCCGTTCACCGGCGGCGCCATTCTCGGCGATCGCGTGCGGATGCAAGACCACGCACTCGACGAATCGGTGTTCATCCGGTCGATGGCCACCCGCGGTCACCTTGGTGGATTGGCACTGGCGACACCCGAAGCGGTGCGCCTCCTCGAAGCGACCGGCCGCGAGTACGTGTTGATCGAAACCGTTGGTGTCGGCCAGGTCGAGGTCGAGATCGCTGGTGCGGCCGACACGACCGTGGTCGTTGTCAACCCCGGATGGGGCGATGCCGTGCAGGCCAACAAGGCCGGTCTGATGGAAGTCGCCGACATCTTCGTGATCAACAAGGGCGACCGGGCCGGCACCGAAGACACTCGGCGTGACCTGGAATCCATGCTCGATCTGTCAGCCAAGGCCGGTTGGCGGCCTCCGGTCCTCGTGACGGTCGCCACCGACGGCAAGGGCCTCGACGAACTGTGGACTGCGATTGGCGAGCACCGAACGCATGTCACGGCTTCGGGCGAGCTCGAGACCCGGCGCCGACTTCGTAGCAACGACGAGCTCACTGCCATTTTGCGGGAGCGCATCGAGCAGCAGGTGCGAGATATCGAGGCCCGCGATGAATTCGTCGGCCTGCGAGA
>JBBQUN010000317.1:0-5129 GCA_038212405.1 Acidimicrobiales bacterium
GGGAATCCCAAGGGTGTTCGGGGTTCGTTGTCGACCATGCCCGTGGGGACCGACCCTGCCATCTGGCAGTTCGTTGCCGGCGGCGTTGCTGGCTCGATCCCGACGCCAGGCCGAACGGTGTTGTGCGGACCGGCCTACCACTCGGCCCAGTGGGCCTTCTCGTTCCTGCCGATGATCACCGGCTCGGCAACGATCATGCAGCACCGCTACGACAGCGCTGCCGTGCTCGAACTGATCGACACGCATCAGGCAACCAACATCCATCTCGTACCCACCCAGATGAAGCGACTCATCGATCTCCCCGACGAGGTGAAAGCGACCTTCGACGGCTCGAGCCTCGAGCTCGTTCTCCACGGCGCGGCGCCGTGCCCCCCGGTGGTCAAGCGAGCCCTGATCGATTGGTGGGGGCCCACGATCACCGAGTACTACGGATCGACCGAGGGCTCGGTCATCTCGCTGATCTCCTCGGCCGAATGGTTGGAGCGAGGCGGAAGCGTCGGCAAGCCCAACCCCGACGTCGAGGTCTTGGCGATCGGCGACGACGGCTCCCGCCTGGGGCCGAATGAGCACGGCACGCTGTATTTCCGTAGCGGTCGAGGCTTCGAGTATCACAACGCGCCAGACAAGACCGAAGCCGCGCACCTCGAACCCGGCGTGTTCACGACCGGCGACGTCGGCTACCTCGACGACGACGGCTACATGTGGCTCAGCGATCGCAAGATCGACATGATCATCTCGGGTGGGGTCAACATCTATCCGGCCGAGATCGAAGGGGTGCTCGGTGGCCACGATCTCGTTGCCGACGTGACCGTGATCGGCGTACCGAACGAGGACTTTGGCGAAGAGGTCAAAGCGGTGATCGTCCTCAACGATGGCACGGCGGCAGGCGCCGACACCGAGGAATTGCTGCGAACACTCTGCCGGAGCCAGTTGGCCGGGTTCAAGGTGCCACGGTCGATCGATTTCGTCGACGAGCTTCCCCGAACCGGCACCGGCAAGGTCCAAAAGCGCAAGGTCCGCGAGCCGTACTGGGCCGACCACGCTCGCTCGATCTGACCGCAGCTCGTCGACTGTCGCACGATTGCCAGAGACGAGGACACCTGAGCGCAGGTGAGCGCGATGCTCGCTTGGCGCGCAGAACCTGGGAGAGTCGCGGGATGTTCGACGACTGGGGTGCGACCGAAGCAGAAGTTGCTCAGGCGTTGCCAGGCGATGACCTGATCGCCGGCTCGGCCCACGTTGGCACCCGATCGATCGACATTGCGGCCCGGCCCGACATGGTCTTCGACTTCCTGGCACAGATGGGATTCAAACGTGCCGGCTGGTACAGCTATGACCTGCTCGACAATCTCGGTCGGAGGAGTGCGAGCACGGTTCACCCGGAGTGGCTCGTCGAACAGGCCGGTGAGATCGTGCCGGGCGGGCCGATCGAGTTCCTCGCGGTTGTCGTCGATCGCCCCACGGCCTTCGTTCTTCAGGTGCCCCAGCGTCGAGCAGTCGGCTACGCCGTCGACTTCACGCTCGGTTATCAACTTCTCCCGACCACGGCTGGCACCCGGCTCATCAGCCGGGTCCGAATCAAGATCGACGGCCCCGCCGGACGCCTTCTCTCGAGCGCTCTCCTGCTTGGCGACGGGGTGATGGTTCGTCGCCAACTCCTTGGTATCAAGAAGCGATGCGAGGCCCTTTGAATCAGAAGAAGCGAAGCGTTCGAGACCCGATCATTTCGGCATTGACCGGCCTGTTTGCCCACGGCCCAACGCCGCTGGCCAACACACTGGACTACCGAGGAGATCCCGGGCTGCTCGGGCCAGACTCGGTCTCGTGGCGTGTTCTTGGTGACGCTTCGGTGTTCGCCGGGGGGATTCGTGCGCTCGTCATCCAGTCCGCTCACCCCGAAGTCGTTGCCGGGGTCGAGGAGCACTCGACCTACCGCACCGATCCACTCGGTCGGTTGTCTCGCACCTCGGTCTATGTCACCGAAACCACCTACGGCGCCATGCCCGAGGTCGAGGCGGCGGTACAGATCGTGCGTCGAGCGCACCGCCCGGTCAAGGGCCTGTCCGAGCGTGACCGCCCATACAGCGCAAGCCGGCCCGAGATGGCGGCGTGGGTACACAACGTCTTGACCGACTCGTTCCTCGCCACCTACCAATCGTTTGGTCCGACGCCACTTCAACGAGCGGAAGCCGATCAATTCGTTGCCGAGCAAGCCCGGATCGGTGCGCTCCTCGGGGCCGACCCGCTGCCCGAGACTGCTGATGAGCTTGCGGCATGGATCCTCGACCACCCTGACCGTGCGGCCACCAAAGCACAGGCCAGCGCCATCGGATTTCTCCGTGACCCGCCGCTGAGTCCACCGATCAAGATCGGCTATCGGCTGCTGTTCGACGCTGCGCTGACCACGATTCCCGCTGACATCCGAAGCCAGCTCGGAGTCGAGCCCGGCAAGCGAGCAGCAATGGTCGGCCAGAAGATGACAGGCACGTTGCGTTGGGCGCTCGGAGCGTCTCCGTCGTGGCAGCTCGCCCTCGTTCGCTGCGATGCCCCGATCCCGGAAGGGACCTTTCGACAGCCGTTGCCTGCGGTCGAATGTCCTTGACGTTGCGAGCTGGCGGCGCGATCGATCGACGAAGATCAGCTCTGTCGGAGCTGGGCTTCGCGGAGACGTGAATGGAGACGCTCGCGGAGCCCATCGGGCGTGGTGTCGATGAAGTGGCGTCGGTTGCGTTGCACCCGTGCCGTTCCGGCAGCGATTCCCACCACAGCGGCACCAACGATGCCGGCGAGCCCAACCCACTTCCACATACGCATGGCACTAGCGTACGACCACGATGATGCGGGCCGAGCGCGACACGATGACCTACACCGAGGCCGAGCGCATCGCTCGGACCGGCGACGTTTGGCTCTTCCGGGGGGTCTCGACCGCCGATCGCGCGATTCGTGCCTTCACCAACAGCCCGGTCAACCACGTCGGAATGGTCATCGCTCTCGATGATCTCCCACCGCTGCTCTGGCATGCCGAACTCGGTCGCACGATTCCCGATGTCTGGTCGGGGACGACTCAACGCGGAACCCAGCTCCACCGGCTGGTCGATGCGGCCGGGCAGTGGAACCACCGGTACGGTCAGCAGGCGTTCACGCGTCACATCGACATCGATGTGACGACGGAGATGGAGGATGCCGTCATCAAGACCGTCGCCGAACTCGACGGCCGGACGTTCCCGGGAACCGCATCATTGGCGAAGGGGTGGATCAAAGGACGGGTTCGAAGAACCACGAACCTCGAGAAGTTGTTCTGCGGCGAGGTCGTTGCGATCACCTATGAGCGGATGGGACTCCTGGGACCGAGTCGTCCGCCCAACTGGTACGACCCTGGCAAGTTCTGGAGCGGCGACCGGCTGGCGTTGAACGGTGCCACCCTGGGTGCTGAGATCGCAGTGGTCGACATACCACCGTTCGAGTCGCCGATGGAATGACCGGGCGCGTTCAGGGCATGCGTCGTTCAGGGCATGCGGTGGGCGTGGTCGTTTTTGATCGCCTGGAGGCGACGTTCGACCAACGGAATGAACTCATTGGGATGCGTGAGGATCCAGAAACGCTCATTGCGTACCGCATCGAGCACGAGGTCGCCGACCTCGGCCGGGTCCATTCCCTTGGCGAGTTCGTTGGTCAAGTTGTTCCAGAACTTCTCTTCCAATGCGCTGGTTTCGTGTTCGGCGAGTTCGGCGGGCCGGTTCCGGCTGCTCGTGGTGATGGCGGTGTCGATCGGCCCTGGGCACAGCACGCTGGCGCGCACCGGCGACTTCGCGATCTTCAGTTCGATGCGCACGGTGTCCATGAGTGCGACAACGCCGTGCTTGGCAACGTGATAGGCACCAAGCACCGGGCCGGCAACGAGTCCGGCCATCGAGGAAGTGGCGGTGATGTGACCCTCGCCCTGCGCTTTGAGGATGGGGAGAAAGGTGCGAACGCCGTAGATCACGCTCCAAAGGTCGACATCGATGACCCACTTCCAGTCTTCGAGCGACATCTCATCGACGGCGCCACCGATGCCGATGCCGGCATTGTTGGCAACAACGTGGACCGAGCCGAACTCGTCGAGTGTGGCCTGGGCGAGGGCCTGGATCTGGGATTCGACACTGACATCGGTTCGCACACCGATGGCCTTGTGCCCGCTGGCGGTGAGGTTGGCGACCGCGGCGTCGAGACCTTCCTGCTCGATGTCGGCCAAGACGACCGACATCCCTGCGTTGGCGAACGAGTGGGCCATGGCGAGTCCCATGCCGCTTGCTGCGCCGGTCACCACTGCTGTCTTTCCGGTTACGTCGTACATGGGTGCATCCTGCCACGGATCCACGTTGCGTCGAATTCTTGTCGGCTTCCCATTCTCGAGGTGGCCGATGGTGGCGGCCCTCAGCCAGGATGGTCGACAACCGCTCGTCCACGAATGAGAGAACACCATGGCCAACAACGACAGCATCAACCGCATCGGCACCAACAACCGCATGAGCAAGGCGGTGACGCATCAGGGGGTCGTGTATCTGGCTGGTCAGGTGGCAACCGATTTCGACGCCGACGTTGCCGGTCAGACCCGATCGACCTTGGAGCGTGTGGAAGCGGCGCTCGCCGAGGCGGGGTCGAGCCCATCGCAGATGCTGTCGGCAACGATCTATCTGCGCGACGTCGATCGTGACTTCGCGGCAATGAACGAGGTCTGGGACGCTTGGGTGCCCGAGGGATGTGCGCCGGCACGGGCCTGCGTGGAAGCCCACTTGGCTCGACCGGCGCTTCTGGTCGAGATCAGCATCATCGCCGCTTTCTGATCGGGGTAGCCGCTACCGACGGTGGCGACGCTCGGGATGGCCTGGCGTCGGGGTCAGGCTTGCGCCGGTGGCCGTTGCTGCGAACACCAAGACCTGTCGACCTGCCGTGGCGATGACGCGGACTAGCGTAGGATAGCGTGCCATCCCGGTGTGACCGGCAACGCCCAGGAGTACCCGCATGGAACAACGGATCGACCGACCGGAGATGCCAGACGGCTACGGCGTCCCGTCGAGTGACGAAGGCTTACTGGCATGGAGCCAGATCAACGAGCGCCTCGTTGCGTCGCCGCAATACTGGATGGC
>JBBQUN010000318.1:0-5119 GCA_038212405.1 Acidimicrobiales bacterium
GACGTTGGCGATCTTCGACAAGTTCGGTCTGTCGTGTCGGATCATGCTGCGTGGTGACCTGATGGAAAAGGGTCCAGGGGCGGCCTTCCTTCATTCGATCGGTTGCATCCCGACGTCGAAGGCACATCGGGTCGAGGCCGAAGAGACCGCCATCGCCAGTCTGCGCCGAGGCGAGTTGGTGGCGATGATGCCCGAAGGTCGTCTTGTGCCGCCCGATCAGTGGGTCGACGGTGTTGGTCCGCCCCGGCCTGGCATTGCTCGCATCGCTCGTGAAGCAGGTGCGGTGATCATCCCCGTTGCGTTCTCGGGCACCGATGTGCTGTGGCCGCGAGGGCGTCCACCGCAGCCGAGGATCCCTCGGACGAAGGTGCAACTCCGCGTCGGACCGCCGTTGGAGCTCACCGGCGATGACGATCCGGCCGACGCTGCCCTCGTGATGGCGGCGATTGCCAGCCTTCTTCCATCACGTTCGTAGGCTCGCCAGGGCGGTGGACCTGCTCATTCGATGCCCGGTGCGGCCGATAGTGGTACCCATCGGTAACTTCGCGTTGTCGTCGCCTGGTTTGGCGCCGTAGCCTGTTTGTTACTCGTGGGTAACAACCCACTGCTCGCATCCCACGTTCTGTCTATGGAGGTCCCGAAATGGCCGAGTTCTCGCTCGCTCTCAGCGAAGATCAAGTGCAGCTGCAGAAGTGGATCCACGGATTTGCCGAGGACGTCATGCGGCCCCAGGCCGAGGAGTGGGACGAGCGGGAGGAGTTCCCGTGGTCGTTCGTCGAGGAGGCCGCCTCGATCGGTCTGTATGGCTGGGAGTTCATGGCCGAGATGATGATGAACGACCCGACCGGTCAGTCGATGGTGGTCGCGCTGGAGGAGCTGTTCTGGGGTGATGCCGGACTCGGCATGGCCATCATGGGTTCGGGTCTCGCCGCTGCAGGCATCGCCGCCAGTGGCACGAGCGAGCAGGTGATGGAATGGGTGCCGCAGTGCTACGGCACGGCTGATGACGTCAAGATCGGTGCCTTCTGTGCGTCGGAGCCCGACGCCGGCTCCGACGTGAACGCCTACCGCCTGCGGGCCAAGTACGAAGAAGCGACCGACGAGTGGGTGCTCAACGGCACCAAGGCTTGGATCACCAACGGTGGTATTGCGAACATCCACGTGGTGGTTGCCGTCGTTGATCCAGCAATGGGTTCGAAGGGTCACGCCAGCTTCATCGTTCCGCCGAATACGCCGGGGCTGTCGATGGGGCAGAAGTACAAGAAGCACGGCATTCGTGCGTCGCACACCGCTGAAGTCGTGCTCGACGATTGCCGCATCCCTGGCCGCTGCCTGCTTGGCGGTAAGGAGAAGCTCGACGAGCGGCTCGCTCGAGTGCGTGAAGGCAAGCCCGGCAATTCCCAGGCGGCGATGCAGACGTTCGAGGCCACTCGCCCCGCCGTTGGTGCGCAGGCGCTCGGTGTCGCTCGGGCCGCCTTCGAGTACTCACTCGACTACGCCAAAGAGCGCGAGGCCTTCGGACGGCCGATCATCATGAACCAGTCGATTGCGTTCATGCTGGCTGACATGGCAACCGAGATCGACGCTGCTCGACTGCTCGTTCGCCGAGCTGCCTGGCTCGGCAAGCAGAAGCAATTCAAGAACGCCGAGGGTTCGATGGCCAAGCTCAAGGCTGGTCGGGTTGCCGTGCACACGACCGAGCGGGCCATCCAGATTCTGGGCGGCTACGGCTACACCCGTGAGTACCCGGTCGAGCGCTGGCACCGCGACGCCAAGATCTTCGACATTTTTGAGGGCACGGAACAGATCCAGCAGCTGGTGATCTCCCGGGCCATCTCGGGTCTGCGCATCGAGTAGCGCTACCAGGGGAAACATCGGTTCTGGGCCCCGTCACTAGTCGGGCGAGTCGGGCGAGAAATCGGGCACGATCCGAGGTGGTCCCTAGTCAAATCCCTACTTTTGGACCCGGCTGCGTTCACGGTGCATGGAGGAAGGGAACGGCGAAGCCAGGTCACTGTGTTGAGTGGGTCAGCGAACTGCTCGGGCGTGTTGGTGGGCTACTGTTTGCGTCGCCATGCCTGTCAGCGTGGTTGGGCGATTGTCGCGTAGCTGTCCAGAACCGAGGACAGTGGCTGGATCGAGGACTTGCGGTGGTCGGCGACTTCGCGGATCGCTTCAGCGAGAACGTTGTGATCGAGGTCGGCGATCGAGAGGGCGGCGATGTCGACGAAGTCTCGCCATCTGGTGTTGGCGGTGCCTCGCTGGATTGCGGTCACGATCTTCTCTGCGAGCACGAGTTCGACTGAGTAGCCATTGATTCGCAATGGCGCCGTTCCTAGCAGTCGTGGGAGTTCGATCTGGAGCGGCTCTGGCCAGAGTGGGTCGCCGATGTTGATGTCGACGTGGAAGCGATGTGCGCTGTCGCAAGCCCTCAGCTGACCCTGACCTGAACTCCTGGATAGGCGTCATGATCGCGGATCGCCCCGACGCCGGTTTCGGCGACGTCAAACTCGAGGCAGTCGTCGACCTCGATGCCGAGGATTTCGTTGATGATCTTGCGGATGCTGTCAAGGTCAGACTGGATCTGCGAAGCGGCGAAATCGATGTCGCGCGTGGGGCGGCGCTCGGAGTAGACGGGGAGTGGGATGCCTGCTTGGAGAGCGAACTGGTCGCCGTGGCTTGCTCGTGTGAGTTGGTCGAGAAATCCCTCGAGCGCGCAGAGCTGGTGAAGTTTGTCAGCCGGACGGTTGGTGTTGCTGTCCAGCCTGCGGAGGTCGAGGTAGGCGGTGCCTCCGGGTGCGGGGCGGTCGGGTCGACTGGTCACATGACCGCTTTGAGCGTCGTGCGGATGATTGGCTCAGCGTTGGGGTAGTGTGCCGGCGGGTCGGCGAACGTGTGAACGGGCTAGGTGGAGGGCCGTTCCTTCAAGCAACGCGCGACATCGGTGAAGTCGGCAGGGGTCTCAGGGAGCGAGGGCAGCGGACGCCGATGCAACGATCTGGAGCAAGTCGTCGGCGCGTCGCTGCTCGGGTGTGCGGCACGGGTTTGTCGATTCGTAGGCGTTTGCGTCGCTCATCAACAACTCGGCCTCTGCTCTCATCAGCGCCCGCATGAATGGGCCCGCCTCGGCGGGAGTCAATGAGAGGTCGAACTCGAGCATCCCTGATCTTGTCTGATGACGCCGACTTTTCGACACGGCGTCAAGAATTGTCTGAGCTGATTCTCCGTAGCTCTCCGCGACTGTCGTTCGTTGGTTGTGCTTGGGTAGTGCCATTTGATGACAGTAACCACCGGGTACGACAGCCCCCGGTCGGTATCTCGGGAGGTCCAGTTCATCGCTCGCATGTCGACCCTTCCCGACGGTTGCGAGCTTCGCCCGATACTGCGAACAGAATCTGCTGCGTCTCCCGCAGGCGAACACCTATGGCGGCGTCAGCGAACCGCAGTAGGGTTGACTTCTGAAGTAGTTCAGATACTCTGTCCGCATGTCTGTTGTCGAGCGACCGTTCTCCGAGTTCCTGCGTCAGCCGAACGATGTGGTGGCTGAGTTGGCTGAGCATGATGTGCTGCTTCGGCGTCGGAACGCACCCGCTCTGCGTCTCAGTCAAGCTGACCGAGACGATGACCGCTCCGAGGCATTCGAGGCTCTGGCTCGGCTGCTGCGCAATCTCGCTGTGCATAGCCCCGCCGCCCTGGATGGGGCAGTCGATGATGCATTCGCATGGGTGACCTTTCTGCCCAAGTCCGATCGCAAGGTGTTCGTCGATGACCTCACTCGGACGCTCATTGGCGCTGCGGCCGTCAAGAACTACTCGCCGGTCGCCCAGCTCCTGCGAGAGTGGCGAGCGACTGCTGAAATCCACGCTGATCCTGCGCTCGCTCGCCGCCTTCGCAAGCCGGTCGAGGCCGTTGGCGAACCGGTTGTCGTCCCGGCCGCTTGACCGACGATGCCGAAACGGAAAGAACGGATCGCTCCGCCTCCAGCCGCTGGCGGATGGGATCTGCGCTACGCAAACAACGACGCCGTCAAAGGCTGGGAACAGATCTGCGCGGTCGCAGCTTCCAATGCCCGCGTCGCGTGGGAGAAGTTGACGACCGATCCACGCGATCGAAGCAGTCGGCAGCATCCGCTGCGCGGTTCGCTTGGTGAGCGAAGCGTGAACGGCGTCGATAGGGAGCAGTGGCAGTACGAGGTCACCGCCGCTGGCCGGATCTGGTACTGCATCGACGACGATGCGAGGACCGTATGGATGACTGATGCGAGTGTTGGCCACCCGAAGGCCACCGAGTAGCTCAGATCGTCGCTTCCGGTTGCCCGACGGTCGCGCCGCTTCGCTCGCGAGCAGCGGGGAGCTGCATCGCCGGGTCGTTCACGAGCTGGCGTCTCTCTCCTCCATCCCTACTCTCATCCCTACTTTTCTCCGACGTAGGGGATTTCAGCGGTCAACAGGGGTCAACCAGATTCGATGTTTGCCCAGTTCAGAGGGCACATCGGTCAACATCGGCGATCAGCGGAGATGTCCAAATCAGACCTTCGACATCTTCGAAGGAACTGAGCAAATCCAGCAGCTGGTGATCTCCCGAGCCATCTCCGGGCTGCGCATCGAGTAGTGCCACCTGGGAGGGCATTGCTGAGTCGCGGTGGGTGTCTGGAGCCGTGCCATCAGAACTCGGTGATCGGTTCCCATCCGAGACATCGCTCGGCGAACAACAGCGCGCAGCTTGTGCCCGTGCGCTGGTCGCATCACCGCGCCTGTTGATCGCCGACGAACCCACGGATCATCAAGACGAGGTCTCGGTGCAGCGCATCATCGACGAACTCGCGGCCGCCGCCGCGACCGGTTCCGCGGTCGTCGTCGCGACGCACGACCCTCGGGTGATCGGGTGAGCGACGACGCTGTTTTCCATGGTCGACGGGGAGCTGGCCCATGTGACAGCAGCGCCACCGCCCGGTTGAGTGCTTGCGGCACGACCTCGCGCAAAGCAGACGCACCTACACTTCGAGCTGCCGTTCCGGTCCATCGATCGAGGAGTGCCCAACATCAACGATCGAGAGATGCCGACCGTCATCGTCGCCCGCACGGCGCGTCCCGGGCTCGAACGCGAGTTCGAGCGCTGG
>JBBQUN010000319.1:0-5094 GCA_038212405.1 Acidimicrobiales bacterium
CTGCGCGAAGCCGGATTCGACATGGATCTCGACGGCGTCGACAGCCACTCGATCCAGTATCAGAACGCCAACAACTCGGTTCGTGTCACCGACGAGTTCATGCAGGCCGTCCTCGACGACGGTGACTGGAGCCTCGTTGCCCGCACCGATGGCTCGATCATCAAGACCGTCAAGGCTCGTGACATCATGCGCCAGTTCTCCCAGGCCACCTGGGAATGCGCCGATCCGGGCATGCAGTTCGACACCACGATCAACCGCTGGCACACCTCGGCCAATACCGGCAAGATCAACGGATCGAACCCGTGCAGCGAATACATGCATCTCGACAACTCCGCCTGCAATCTGGCCAGCCTCAACCTCCTCACGTTCCTCAACGACGACAACACCTTCGATGTCGAGGGCTACAAGGTTGCGATCGAGCACGTTTTCACGGCCCAGGAAATCATGGTCGGCCGGGCCGATTACCCCACCGAACCCATCGGTGAGACCTCACGCCAGTTCCGCCAGCTCGGTCTCGGCTACGCCAACATCGGCGCCCTGCTGATGAACCTCGGCCTGCCCTATGACTCTAACGAGGGCCGTGCCCTCGCCGCTTCGCTCACCTCGCTCATGACCGGTCACGCCTATCTCACCTCGGCCCGCACCGCCAGCCGCATGGGAGCCCACGCCGGCTACACCGACAACAAAGAGCACATGCTTCGGGTGCTCGAGCAGCACCGGGCCGCCAACGCCTCGATCGACGAAGACCTCGCGCCGATCGACATCCTCAGCGAAGCCCAGCAGTCATGGGACGCGGTCTGCGAACTCGCACCCCAGGTCGGTGTTCGCAACGCGCAGGCCACGGTGCTCGCTCCCACCGGAACCATCGGGCTGCTGATGGACTGCGACACCACCGGCATCGAGCCCGATCTCGGCTTGGCCAAGATGAAGAAGCTCGTCGGCGGCGGCACCATGATGATCGTCAACAAGTCGGTCCCCCGTGCGCTCAAGCGTCTCGGCTATTCCGAGCAGGCGGCCCAAGCCATCGTCGACTACGTCGATGAGAACAAGTCGATCCTCGGTGCACCAGGACTCGACCCCAACCACGTGTCGGTGTTCGCCTGTTCGATGGGCGACAACCCCATCCACTACCTCGGCCACGTCAAGATGATGGCGGCCGTACAGCCGTTCATCTCCGGCGCCATTTCCAAGACCGTGAACATGCCCGAAGAGGTCACGGTCGAAGACATCGAGCAGCTCCACATCGATGCCTGGCAGATGGGCGTCAAGGCCATTGCCATCTACCGCGACAACTGCAAGGTGGCCCAGCCGCTCTCCATGGCCAAGAAGGGCGACACCGAAGGTTCGAGCGCCGGCACCGATGCTGCTGCGGCCGCCTTGACCGCCCCGATCACCCAGATCGTCGAGAAGGTCATCTACAAGCCGGTCCGTGAGCGTCTGCCTCGCAACCGCCAGAGCCGCACGTTCGACTTCCGGGTCGCCGATTGTAAGGGCTTCGTCACCGTCGGTGAATACGAAGACGGACGCCCCGGCGAGATCTTCCTCCGGGTGGCCAAGCAGGGTTCCACCCTGGCCGGCATCATGGATGCGCTCGCCATCTCGCTCAGCCATGGCCTGCAATACGGCGTTCCGCTGCGCAACTACGTGCAGACCTTCACCGGTATGCGCTTCGAGCCGGCCGGTATGACCGACGATCCCGAGATCCGGATCGCCAGCTCGATCATGGATTACCTGTTCCGCAAACTCGCCGTGCTGTACCTCAGCTACGACGAGCGGGCCGAGCTCGGCATCTTCACCGTCAACGAGCGGACCCAGCAGACGTTGCCCGGCGTCGATGACACCGCCACCGTGCAGGGCCATGACATTGCCGCCGATCCTCCTTCGATCGATTCCGCCGATGACATCATCGACATGATCGCCGCCGAGCAGCAGCGGACAACGGCTCGGCCCCAGGCCGGGATCGTCGTCGATCCCGATGCGCCGCTCTGTTTCACCTGTGGCATCAAGATGCAACGCGCCGGTAGCTGCCACGCCTGCCCATCGTGTGGCAGCACGAGCGGTTGCAGCTGACACCCTGAAGGTCTGTCCTCTCGAGCAAGCCAAAGCGGGACCCGCACTCGATGAGTGCGGGCCCCGCTCGTTTTCTGCTCTGACCTAGGCCCGTGCTCTGGGTCAAGAACCTGTCGAGGAGTCAGCCGGCAACCGGCGCCGGTTGCTTCACTTCCACTCGAGCATCGCCAGCGTTGGCAGGTCGATAGAAGAACCAGAGCATGATCGGGCTGAGGCTCATCAGCGCCACCATCGACCACCATCCCAATTGGAACTCCTCGATCCGCTCGCCAACGACGGCGTCGCCGATGATGGCCGCCGTGATCGCGACACCGAAGGCCGAACACGCCGACCGCGCCATGTTGTAAGCAGCATTCGCGGCGCCGAGTTGATGATCGGGAATCTCGCGAAGCGCTGCCGCGTTCGCCGGTCCGAGCATGAACGCCATACCAACACCGATCGCAATCGTGCCGGGAAGGAAGGCGGTCACATAGACCTCGTCGGTCGGCAATCGCCAGGCCATCCATGCGGTGCCGAGGGTGGCCAGGGTGCCGCCGAACATGAGGAGTTCGCGATAGCCGTAGCGATCGACCATGCGTCCGGCGAGGGACGACAACAGCACGAGCGTGATCGGGCCGGGCGTCATGGCCATGCCGATCTGGAGGTTCGAATAGTCCCAGACGTCGTTGAGGAACAGCGGATAGAGAAACCACGTTGCGGCAGTCGATGCCGAGAGCAGCGCGCTGGCACCGGTCACGACACGGAACGATCGAATGTCGAGGAGTCCGAGATCGAGTAGCGGCTCGGCGTGGCGTCGAGACGAGACAACGAAGGTCACTGCGCTGATCACGGTGACAAGGAAGACGGCGATGATTCTTCCATCGATCCACCCCCACGCCCGTCCCTGCACGATGACGAACGTTGCACCACCGATGGCGAGCGTGCCGGTGACCGTACCGACGAGGTCGAGTGGCGGTGGTTTCTCGACAACGGTGTCATCGGCCATGACTCTCGACGCCAGGATCATGCCGGCCACAGCGATCGGGACCACGATGGCAAACACGAACCGCCAGCTCGAAACCTCGAGCAACGCGGCAGCCACGGTTGGCGCCGCCGCTGCGCCGAGCACCCCCATCGATGACCAGAGCGAGACGACCGACCCGTGCTTCTCCTTCGGGTACAGCGGCAGCACCGTGGCCAACGACGACGGAATCATGAGGGCGACCCCAACGGCCTGGATGGCCCGAGCAGCAATCACGAGGTTGATGCTGGGCGCAACGGCAGACAACGCCGCGCCAACCGCGAAGACCCCCAACCCCGACATGAAGATCCGACGCCGCCCGACGCGATCGGCCAATCGACCGCCGAGCAGCATGAAGGTCACCTGTGTGACGGCAAAGGCCGAGATCACCCACGAGATGTGGGTGAGGCCGACACCGGTGAACTCGTCTTCGAGTACCGGTATCGCGATGTTGGTCGCCGTGCCAACGAACGCTGAAAGCAGCATCGCCGTTGCGGCAATGGCGAGCGCCGCTTGGCGCCGTCTGTTGTCGTCGAGCATCGTCAGAAGCTAGCGACGATTCCCACCGTCGTCGAAAGGCCCGACGCCCTACGCCGAATGGTGGCATCGTGGTGGCGATGTCATCGATTCGTAGAGCAGGAACCACCGATCGAGAACAGCTTCTGGAGCTGATCGGAGCGTTCTACACCGTCGACGATCATCCCTTCGATGCCGCCCACATCACTGCTGCCCTCGATCCGCTCCTGGTCGACGATCGACATGGGCAGGTCTGGTTGGCGACGAGTGAGGCCGACGAGCAGCTGGCTGTCGGCTACGCCGTTGTCACCTGGGGATGGTCGCTGGAATCGGGAGGGCCCGAGTCCCTCCTCGACGAGCTCTTCGTCTCGGACCGCGGCCGCGGCCTTGGTGCTGGGTTGATCGAGTGGGTGAAACACGAGGCTGCTCGCCATGGTGCACGTTCGATGCTGCTCGAGACCGAAGCCCCGAACGAGGCGGCCCGCCGGTTCTATCGTCGTCATGGGTTCAGCGACGAGGGATCGACCTGGATGATCGCCCAGCTCGAACTGGTCAGCGAAACCGACTGAGCTGCCTATGACGGCGCGTATCGATTGGCCTACCGTCGCGGCACTCGTAACGCTGGAGCCTCGACATGACGCAATCGCACGGACCATGGATCGACCTGCACGCTCACCCCGGCCGGTGTTTCCTTGCCGGCTATGACGACGCGTCGCCCCTGGTGCGACAGCTCGGAGTGGCAACGCCTGTTGCTTCGATCACCAGCGCTGCCGCGGCTGGCGTCTGCTGCGTCAGCGTCTCGACCGTCGCTGACCTTGCGGTGTTGCGCAACGTCGATGGAGGTCTGAAGGCAGCACGCGAGTTCGAACCCGGCGAGGCCCGAGCCGATCACGACCAACAGCTGGCTGGTCTGGCGTCAGTCTTCGGTGACGTGCGCCAGGCTCGCACCGCAGCCGACATCGCCGCGGCCAACCTCGACGGTGAAGGGTCGGCGTTCATTTCGTGCGAGGGCGCCGACTTTCTCGATGGTGACACCGCCGGTCTGGTCGATGCGCATGCGGTCGGTGCCCGCATGATCACGCTCGTGCACTATCGACTCAACGAACTGGGCGACATCCAGACCGAGACGCCTCGTCATGGCGGCCTGACCCCGTTCGGTCGAGAGGTGGTGGTCGAGATGAATCGGCTCGGCATGATCGTCGATCTTGCTCATGCCACCTTCGACACCACGGTCGGAGCGCTCGACGTGTCCGCCGACCCGATCGTCATTTCGCACAGCCACCTCGCTGGTCCTGACTCGGAGCACCCGCGGCTCCTCACCAACGACCACGCACGAGTGGTAGCCGATGCCGGTGGGCTGGTTGGAGCGTGGCCAGCGGGCGTGACCGCAACAACGTTGGGTGACTACGTCGATGAGATCTGCCGGCTCGTCGAACTGGTCGGTGTCGCCCATGTCGCCATCGGTACCGACCTCGACGCCAACTACAAGCCAGTCCTCACCGAGTACC
>JBBQUN010000320.1:0-5084 GCA_038212405.1 Acidimicrobiales bacterium
CTGCTTGTGGTCGGTGAAGACTTGGGCCGTTGGCAGCACCACCGAGCGATCATCGAGAGTGCCAGCCTTGACGGCCAGGATTCCGGCTGGCTCGATCAACTCCGAAACGATCGGCGAGCCACACGAGCCACAGAATCGTCGGAGTACGAACACGGCATCGCCGCTCTCGCCGCGATCTTCGAACGTGGAGATGTCACCGTTGATCGTCATCTGTGGTTTGGTCACCACCACGTTGACGGAGAATGCCCCACCACTCTGGCGTTGGCAGTGATCGCAGTGGCACACCACCGTGGCCAGCACATCGCCGCTGATCTCGTAGGAAACATCGCCACAAAGGCATCGACCGGTCATCGTCATGGCGGGACACTATCACCGAGCGATCCCGGCCTTCCTCGAGACCGCCTTGCTCAACCAGGGAATCGCGTTGGTCGACCACAGCGCGAGCGCAACCAGCACGGGTTGGAAGAACAGCCGGACGAATCGTTTGGTGTCGGTGTCGAGTCCAAAGGCGTCGATGCCCTCACGCCATTGCCCGATATTGCCGGGGAAGATGACGACGAAGAATGCTGCCACCGCTGCCCCCACGACCGGCCGGAACCGTCGAGGTGCACCGAGAAGCAGCAACCCGAATCCAATTTCGACCACACCCGATACGAGAACAACCAGGTCATCGTCGAGCGGAAACCACGAAGGCACCTGCGCCTGGAAGTCCTTGCGTGCCCACGAGAGGTGGCTGGTGCCGGCGAAGGCCAGCGCACTGCCAAGACCCAGTCTCCCCAGCGTGCGAGCGGGTCCCGAACTCGAGCTCATGAGGCGCCGATCGCTGCGGCCATCACGGCGAGCAGTTCCGCGCGCGGCGGACCAAGATCGGGCTCGGGCGATCGCTCGTCTTTCGCTGCATGCGCTGCGCCAGCAGCCATCAGGACGTCCGAGTCGGCGAACATGGCCATGGGATCATCGAGCATGTTGAACGAACGAAAGAACGCCCGGTACACATCGGGATCGGTACGAGTTGCCGGGATGAGTCCGTTCAGAATGAAGTCTCGCGTTGCTGCAGCAGTCGGGTCGGGCGCGGAACCGTCGAGCAGCGCCGTGTGCAACTTGATCCGGTCGGCATCTTGACGACACGAGATCTCGTAGTGGGGCTCGACCTCGCGCTTCATTGCCTCGTCCATCGAAAGAGCAACAGAGCGAAGGTCATCGCCGTGTTCGGCAAGCGCCAACGACAGCGCCTCCGCCGCGATCCCGGCCAGCGAGCAGCCCTTGCCGTACCAGGGGTTGGTCGCGGTTGCTGCGTCGCCGATGACGACCAGACCGGTGGCAACCGGCTCCCCGTCGACAACGAACCGACGAATGCGATTCTCGAGTCGTGCCATCGATTCGACGCCCGAGATCGATTCAGCCAGCCCCTCCTCGGTCCAGGGCTCCAGCGGCATCAGGGTTCGAATGGCGGCCTCCCAAGCATCCTCGTTGCGAATCGCCAACAGGTCTCGATCACCGGTCGGGATGCCAAGCGTGACCGAGAACGTGCGATTGTCGCCATAGAAGCCGGCGAAACCGAGATACCCGAGGTCACCGCCGGCACCAGTTTTGGTGAGGACGGGGAGTTCGCGGCCCTCCAGGAGTCGGTAGAACCGAGAGAGATAGATGATCCCCGCTTCGGAGTGCTCCTCGACCGGCTGGACCGCTCCGCCGAGCGCAGCAATCCAGTCGAGGACCGGTGAATTGCGGCCACCGGCGACCACGGTGAGGTCGGCCTCGACGGACGTGCCGTCGTCGAGACGCAGCCCACGAACCTCGGTTCCGTCTGCCAGCAGGCCGGCGATACCGACGCCGCCCTGCCAGGTGATGCCGGGCTCAGCGGTCACGGCCCGACGCAATACCCATTCGATCGTGAGCCGGCGACAGCAGAGGATGGCGAGTTCGTCGTCACCCGGGCGAGGATCGCGGTCGACGAGGTCGGGAGGCAAGATCCGCTCCAAGGTCAGCTCTGTTGCCCCTTGTTCGAGAAGGGCATCGAGAACGTCTGGGGCACGTTCACGCAGGAACCGACGAAGCCGAGCGAGCAGGGCGTGCGACTGGCGTGCGTGGGCTGCGCCACGACGGTCCCACTGGTCGAATGCCTCGTCGGCCGTTTCGGGAAGATCGGTGTCGTCTCGTTCGAACACGGTGACGGTGTGACCATCTCGAGCGAGCACCAGAGCGGCCAACATGCCAGCCATCCCGCCACCCACCACGGCAATGTCTTGGGTGCAGATCTGATTGGTCACCGAGTCGTGATCTGTCCGGCTCGGGCGCCATCGACGTAGCCATCGGCTGCGCTCCAGGTCACCTCACCGTTGACGATGACGGTGTCGATGCCCTCCTGGCGACGGATCCAGCGGGTACCGCCGCCCGGGAAGTCTTCCGATGCGATCTCGGGTCCGCGGCCGATGTGATCGGCGTCGAACACCACGACGTCGGCGGCGTAGCCGGGGGCCAGCAGGCCGCGTCCTTGGAGACCCCAGATCGTTGCCGGATCGAGTGTGATCTTCTTGATGGCCGCCTCGAGGCTGAGCGACTTGGTTTCTCGAACGAACTCGGAGAACAGGTAGCCGGTGTCGCCGAACGTCGAGAACGAACCAACGTGGGCGCCGCCATCAGAGGCGCCAACGTGAACGAGCGGATCGGCGAGAAGGTCGCCGACGACCGGTGAATTGTCGTGACCGACCGAGGCACGAATGAACCAGGTGCGGAGCTGCTCGTCGAGGGCAAGATCGACGACGGCGTCACCGTGGGTACAGCCTCGTTCGGTGGCGATGTCATCGATCGTTCGTCCAACCAGATCACGGTTGCGATCCAGTGCCACACTGCGAACGACGAACCCCCCAGCCCCAAGACCGCCATTCGGCCGGCGGGCAAGCGAGTTCATCTCGTCGACGAGGACTTGGCGCCGCTCGGCAACCGCAGCCAACTTGTCGTCGCGGTCGCCGACCGATGCGACCTTCCACCATGACGGCAGGGTGAGCAGCATGAGGCTGCGTTGATCGAGGGTGAAGCTGATGTCGATCGGACGGGTCTGGACTTGGGGCCATACGGCGGCGCCTTGCGCTCGAGCCGCACGAACCGCGGCCATGACCTTGGTGACTGCGCCGGGATTGGCGTCGGAATGGAACAGCGGCGACAAGGTGGTGGTGAGGCAGTGCCGCAGCGAGAGGTCGGCGAGTAGTTCGATCCGAGCAACCGTGAGGTCGGCGTCGAAGAACTCATGCACGATCTGCAACACCTTGCCCCGCTCACCGAGAACCGCAGCCAACGCATCGAGTTCGGCAGGGGCGGCCCAACGGCTGGGTACGGGGCGGTAGTTCTCGTCGATGTCGACGAAGCTGGTGGAGAGACCGATGGCGCCGGCATCGAGGCATTCCTCCAATAGCGCCGCCATGGCGGTGATCTCGCTCTCGGTGGCTGGGCGCTGCTGCGCTGCCTCACCCATCACGAACATCCGGATGACCGAGTGCCCAACGAGGGGGGCAACGTTGAGGGCGATCTGACCGGTCAGCGAGTCGAGCCACCCGCCGAATCCTTCACCCCAACCCCAGTCGACGCCGGCCTCGAATGCGGCCTCTGGCATCTCTTCGATCAATCGGAACATCCGACCGAATGAGTCCCGCTGCTCGGCCTTGAGCGGCGCGAGTGAGAGCGAACAATTGCCGGGGACGACCGTGGTGATGCCGTGTTCGATCGCGGGGAAGGCATAGGGGTCGAAGCAGAGCTGGGCGTCGTAGTGGGTGTGCGGGTCGATGAAGCCCGGCGCCACGACCTTGCCTTTTGCGTCGATCACCCGACGAGCTTCGCCGGACCGCCCACCAACGCTGACGATGCGGCCCGCGCTGATCCCGATGTCGCCACGGCGGCCGGGAAGCCCGGAACCGTCGACGATCAGTCCGTTGCGAATGATGAGGTCGAGCATTGGTTGGTCCTCTGTTGTGGTGTTCGGGATCACTGTTGCTGTTGCTGTTGCTGTTGCCCGAGTCCGCGGAGCAGCACGTTCCAGGGCTGCCCGCAGAGCTGATCGATCGAGGTGATGCCGGCCTGGTCGAGGGTGGCGATGCACGCCTCTTCGTCGAGTGAGATGGTCGACGTTCCGCCGTTGTCGTAGCGGATCTCGACCTCGATCTCGGCCCGACCGTCGTGCCCGCCAACGACGTTCGCACTGGTGATGATCGCGCTCACCGTGTCGTTGACAGTGGCGGCGGTGGCGGTTCGGTGAAAACGATGTCACTCGGAACGAGCCCGACCGATCGGCTCCCGCCGAGGCGTGCCGCAAGATGCAGGTTCCACGATTGCAATCGCTCGGCACCGTCGGCAACGCCCGGCAGCACGCGGCCAGCAATTGCCGCGAGATCCTCGCCGGTTTCGGGGGACACGAACTGACGAGCGGTCATCGCGGCAACTTACCGACCCGGCTGCGCGTCGTCCAGTAGCTGAGGCTGCTGGTGCCCAACGGTCTACGGTGACCGATTGTGAAGGTTCGTCGATCGGTCGCTGCCATCATCATGTCGATCGCCGTCTTGGTGCCGCTCGCCGCGACGCCGTCGGCGGCATCAACGCCGACCATTCGGCCCGAGGAGGGCCAAGTCGAGCGGCTGTACCAGGCCGTGTTCGATCGCTCCCCCGACCCCGCCGGCTTCGCCTACTGGTTCCGGCTCCGCTCGACAACGACCTCGCTCGAAGCCATCGCCGCCGAGTTCATCACCAGCCCCGAGTTCGCCAATGTTGCCGGTGCCCCGACCGCGGCCGAATTCATCGAGCGCCTCTACCGCAACGTGCTCGACCGTGAGCCCGATCGTTGGGGCCAGGACTACTGGCAGCGTTTGATGGCGAAGGGATTGACCCGGGTCGAACTGGTGGTGCAGTTCTCCGAGTCGGCCGAGTTCGCCGCCAGCACCGCGACGCTGCTCGAACCGCTCCCACCATTTCGGTTCTCGGTCGAAGCGGTCGACGCCGCCATGCTCGGCACCAGTTGGCGACCGGGCTGTCCGGTCGACCCATCGGATCTGGTGAAACTGAGCATTTCCATCGTCGACTTCGATGGGCAACCGGCG
>JBBQUN010000321.1:0-5039 GCA_038212405.1 Acidimicrobiales bacterium
GACCACGCGACTCGACCCGGAGACGATCACCAGATCAGCATCGAGTTCGGCAGCCGATTGGATGATTTGTTCCCCGGCGTTGCTCGCATACTCGATCGTGGTCGTCCCTCGTGCGCCTGCGGTGGCGGCGAGTGCCGCAGCTTCTCGAACGATGCTGCGGCCTCGTGATCGTCCGCCCCCGTCGGCGCCGGGCTGCCGTTCGTCCGTCGCCGACGGGGCCGATGCAGAATGAAGCAGGAAGAGGTGCGTGCCAAGGGTGCCGCTGAGGTAGCTGCCGATTTCCTGTCCACCTCGGGACGAGCGTGATCCGTCAACGGGAACGAGGGCCCGGCTGAACGCCCATGGAAGTCGGCGACCCATGTTGTGTGGCGGTCGCACGATCACGACGGGGACTGTCGACTTTCGCAAGATTCCGTCGATCAGCGGAGTGACGACAGCATCTCTTCGACTGTCGGCGCCAATCACGACGGCGTCGTAGCCCATGAGTGATTCGTCGAGTACCGCTTGGACGGGGTCGGGGTTGTCCGAGGAGATGTGTTCTTTTGCTCGCCCATCGATCACGTTGTCGAACGGCGTGAGGTCGAAGTCGTTCTTCTGGCCCGCAGTCAGGAATGTCACGGAGGTGTCCGTTGGCCAGACGAGCGAGGCAATCTGGGTTGCGAGCAACGATGAAATGCCACCACGGGTGGGAATGAGAATTCGTTGGCCTTTCACGATCGAGTTCGCAGCGAGTTGGCGTTCGAGGTCGATGCGTTGACGCTCCTCGGGACTGCCTTCCCAATTGCGGAGAACCCGTCGCAACAAGGGAGGGGCAAGCATGGACGTTGCCATCGCCATCAACACGATGACGGTGTACGAGCGATCGTTCAGGACTCCGAGCGACAGCCCGATGGTGGCGATCACGATCTCGAGAGCGCCGCGAGCATTCAGCCCGATTCCGAGCGCAGCACCTTCGCGATAGCGCAGTGATGACAGGCGTGCGCCGAGCATCGAACCGATGAACTTCGAAGCTGATGCGGCAAACAATACGACGCCAGCCCAGAACAGGGTGCTGGGATCGGCGAGTAGACCAAGATCGACGCGCAGTCCTGCGGTTGCGAAGAAGATCGGTGCGAACACCGCAGCGGTCATGGTCTCGAGCGGACGGATGAGGTCATGGTCGGAGAATCGTGATCGGGCGAGGACGATACCGGCGACGAAGGCACCGAGCACCGCCTCGACGTGTAGCCACTGGGTGACGACACCGAAGGACAGGGTTGTCAGTATCACGACGGTGAGGCCAGAGAGTGCGTCGCCGCCTTGTGCTCGGACCCGGCGCAGGGATGCGTCGACCAGACGCTGGCCGATCGTGAAGGCGAACACGAAGAAGAGACTGAGTCCGATGACGGTGAAGGCGAGTTGGTCGAGTTCGAGACCTCCCGCCTGTGCCAGACCGGCAATGAGACCCAGGCTGACCCAGCCGATCACGTCGTTTGCCATGCCGGCGGCGAGGGTGAGCTGGCCGAAGTTGCGGCGCATGAGTCCCATCTCGGTGAGGATCTTGCCGATCACCGGAAGCGAAGAGATCGACAACGCTGCGGCGATGAACAAAGCGAAGATGTAGCGCTCGGTGGAGTCACCGACGAACGCGGTCGGCAAGTACCAGCCAACAGCGAGACCGGCCGCGGCCGGGACGATCAAGGAACCGGCGGACACCAGCGTTGCTGCCCGACCAAGCCTTCCGATGAGCCCCAGATCGGTTTCGAAACCGGTGGCAACGAGTAGCAACAGCACCCCGATCCATCCCACGGTGAAGAGCATGGCGCTTTGCGCGTCGTCGGCGGGAAACAACCAGTTGCTGACATCGGGTGCGATCCGTCCCAGCAGTGATGGTCCGAGCAGCAGGCCGGCCGCCAGTTCGCCGACCACGGCGGGTTGGCCGATGCGCTGGAAAAGCGTGCCCATGAGGCGAGCCGCTGCCAAGATGATCAGCAACGACACCCAGAAGACGAGCAGCTGGTGTTCTGACGGCGGTACGAGATTCATTCGCTGGCTCCGAGTGGTTGATCGGGCCGTCGGTTGTCTGCCGACGGCAGGGTCGAAGATAGCAGCGTCGAAGATAGCAGGCTTGAACGAGCGGTGGCTGGCTCTGGTCCATGCGTGGCGACTCGCACGATCGGGGTGTCGATCAGACGTCGCAGAAGGCTGGCCGTGCCTCGACCGGGCAAGTGCCAGCGGCGACGGCGACCGAGCACCACGAGTTCTGCGTCGCGTCCGACACTGGCCAGGACTAGAGCGGGTCGCATTTGCCCAACCGTACCTCGTTCGGTGCGAAGTGAAGAGCGGGGAGGCTCGCGTGGCGATCGCGAAAACCGACGACGCCGCCTCGTGGATGTCTCTATCACAAGGGAGTATTCCCTCCGGCGACCTACACAAAATCACAAGGGAGTATTCCCTCCGGCGACCTACACAAACATCGAATGAGAAAGCGAAGTCCCACACGGCCACTGAGGCCACGGTCACTGAAGACACGGACCGGGAGGGGCGCATCGACAACGAGTCGAACCAGCCGGGAAGCCAAGCGTTCCCTGATGGCGTTGGTTCGACGTCGACGCCGATCACCGATGCCCGAACCCGCTGATCCCGGCGGCGGTGACAAAAACGAAGCAGGCTGGTGAGCCCATTTCTGTTTCCCGACTCCGGTGACGGGTAGGTCAGGCATCATGGCTGAACCAATTGATCGCTACGAAGATCCTCCCATTCCGAACGACAGCGAGGCCATCGATGCCGAGCTGCCTGACGCCGATCCGATCATCGAAGACAGCAAACCAGTGGAGCAGGAACCGCCGATTCCCGACGGGCCGGAGCCGATCGACATCACCGAGCTCGCCGACAACGATTAGTGCGTTCTCTGTCCCCATCGACTTCAGTGCCCCTCGCTGGGCCATCTCACCAGGGGGGCCATCTCACCATGGTCGAGTCCAGTTCGTGATCTCGGGCAGGTCGTCACCAACGTCGCGAATGTGGTGGTGGTGACGCTCCAAGCGCTGTTCGAGTTCGGTTCGCAGACCAGCGAGCTGATCCTGACGAGAGTGGGGCAGTCGGTCGATTGCGGCAATGGCCAGGTGATAGCGATCGAGCCGGTTCTGCACCGTCATGTCGAACGGGGTGGTGGTGGTGCCTCGTTCGATGAAGCCGTGTACGTGAAGATCGTGATGATGCCCACGGTCATAGGTGAGACGGTGGATCAGCCAGGGATAGCCGTGAAAAGCGAAGATCGTCGGGACGCCGCTCGGGAAGAGACGATCGTATTCCTCGTGCGGGAGACCGCGAGGGTCGTGCCTCGGTGACGCCAACGCGGGGAGATCGATCACGTTCACGAGCCGGACCGCCAAATCGGTTTCGGTGCGCAGCAGATCGGCGGCGGCAATCGCTTCCATGGTGGGTACGTCCCCGGCACAACCGAAGATCACGTCGGGCGGTCGACTGTCGTTCTCGCTGCCTGCGGCAGGCCATATGCCGGCCCCGCGAGCGAAGTGATCTCTCGCTTCACCCAACCCGAGGTATTGAGGCTCGGGCTGTTTGCCGGCAACGATGACGTTGACGGTCCCGGTCTGGCGAAGACAATGATCCAGGGTGACGAGCAAGGTGTTGGCGTCGGGGGGGAGGTACACCCGAACCACCTCAGGGCGCTTGTTGAGAACGACGTCGAGAAACCCGGGGTCTTGATGGCTGAACCCGTTGTGGTCCTGGCGCCAAACGTGTGAACTGAGCAGATAGTTGAACGAGGGCATCGGCTTGCGCCAGGGAACCTCCGAAGCAGCTTCGAGCCACTTGGCGTGCTGGTTGAACATCGAATCGACGATGTGTACGAACGCCTCGTAGGTCGTGAACACGCCGTGGCGCCCCGACAGTGTGTAGCCCTCGAGCCACCCCTGGCACTGGTGTTCGGAAAGCATTTCCAGCACCTGACCGGAGTGGGCCAGGTGCTCGTCGGCTGGCTGTCCAGGCAGCTGCCAGACCCGGTCGGTGGTCTCGAAGACCGATGACAGTCGGTTGCTGTCGACCTCGTCGGGCCCGAACAAGCGAAAGCTCTGAGGGTTGTCACCGATGACGTCACGAAGGTAGCGCCCGGCGACGGCCATCGATCCCTGCGGCTGGTTGTCGCTGATCTGATCGTCGTCGATTGCGTACTCCCCGATCGCCCGGAGCCGCAGTGGGACCGCAGCCTCAGTAGCGTTCGCCGCCGGGTGCGAGCTCATGCGGCGTCGTGGCGAGGGGCGAAGTGCGTCGAGATCAGGGTGGGGTGCTCCATCTGGGGTGAACAGCTCCTCGCTCTTGTAGCTACCCAACCACTGATCGAGCCGCTCAACCAACTGGTCGGCACCGAGGTCGTGACCGATTGGGACTTGGTGGGAGCGGAACGTTCCCTCCACCGCCATCCCATCGACGCGTTCCGGGCCGGTCCATCCCTTCGGCGTTCGCATGATGACGAGAGGCCAGGCCGACCTGTTGGGCACGGGACCGGTGCGGATCTCGCGCAGTTGCAGCAGGGCACGGTCGAACGCGTCCGCCATCTGCTCGTGGACTGCTGCTGGATCATCCCCTTCGACGATCAGGGGCTGGTAGCCCTGACCGCGGAAGAACGCCACCAGTTCGGACTCCGGCATTCGGGCCAGCAACGTGGGGTTTGCGATCTTCCAACCGTTGAGATGCAGGACGGGCAGAACGCTGCCATCGCGGCGGGGGTTGACGAAACGGTGTGATTGCCAGCTTGCAGCCAACGGGCCGGTTTCGGCTTCGCCGTCGCCGATCACGCACACCACGACTTCGCCAGGTGCGTCGAACGAGGCGCCGTGGGCGTGACTGAGGGAGTAGCCCAGTTCGCCGCCCTCATGAAATGAGCCCGGCGTTGGGGGACCGGCATGGCTCGGCACACCACCGGGAAAGCTGAACTGCTTGAACAGCCGGGTCATGCCCGAGAGCGACCAATCGACTTCGGGGAACAGTTCGGAGTACGTGCCTTCGAGCCATGGGTTGGCGACGGCGGCTGGGCCTCC
>JBBQUN010000322.1:0-5038 GCA_038212405.1 Acidimicrobiales bacterium
GGCCCACAGCCTGGCCACGTAGAACGGATGGTGGTGGCTCGTGCTGAACGTGGCCGCCAGACCAATCTTGTCGGTCACCGCAGCCATGAACGACAGCAGCGGTATCGGATCGTGCTCGGGAGCTTGTACGGCGTAGCGAAGTGCTGGGTCCAACTCCCCGGTGTAGGTGTCGGAGATGTAGTTCAGGTCAGCAAAGAAGACCATGTCGAACAAGCCCCGTTCACAGGTCCTGGCAATGTGTTGGTAGAGCTCCGGGCGCGCCCAGGTGTCTGCTTCCCATCGCGTCTGAGGGTGCCGCCACATCGCGTGACTGTGGTAGGTCGGTCCGTGAATCAAAAACTGAGCGAGGTGGACGTGATTCGCTGATTCGCTGGTCGTCGTCATCGGAATCGACCGTAGTCGCACGACACCGAAGTTTCGACAAGCGCCGAGGCCGCAGGCTCACACGCATATCGAAGCGCCGAGCACCAGGCGGACAGATGCGACGATCTCGATCGAAGCATTGCTGGTCTCCTTGGTTGCTGAACGATGAAGGCTCCTGGAGCCTCGACCATCGGTCGCTGGGTGCGAATCAACGGTCGGATCTTGTTGCGGTCAGGACGCGAGGATGGCGAGGGGGATGAGGTGGATCCCGTCGGGTCGTTTGTAGGCCTTGGGGGCGGCAGTGATGACGGCGAGGGTGGTGTTCTTGTTGGGGATGGTGTCGCGGAGCCAGTGCAGGTGGCGGGTGTCGTGGTCGGTGATTGTGGGGGCGAGTTTGGTTTCGAGGGCGAGGATCCTGTCGGGGGCAACTCAGGCCACGCTCCGACTCGATCGCCAACTGCTCGCAGCGTGGCTCGACTTCGTCAGCGGCTCGGTCGACTTGCAGCAACTGATCGACCCCAACGGCCTGGGGTGTGGTGCGCCCCCTGCGACTTGAACCGAGAACCTCCGGATTGAGAGGCTGTCAGGTTCTGTCCCGGGAAAAACCGTACAGTCCGAGAACCAGTGGATCGTGACGGTGAAGGTGCCACCGTCGACCCTGCCCCATCCCCCCTCGGCGATGAGGAGCCCGTCGAACTCGCCGGTCGCGTTTCTCAGTCCGATGAAGCGGCGGATTCATCGTCGTCAGGCTCGGTCTCGGTCTCGGTGAGCTGGATGAGCACGGGATGCGTCAGTTTCGATGCCCCTTCCAATCGCCGAGGAGTTGGCCGCTCATCTGAAGCACGACGCACCGCACGATCCGACTGATCTGATCTTCAAGAGCCCCACGGGCATGCCACTGCGGCGGAAACACTTCCGCCGCAGAGTTTGGCTACCTGCAGTGAAGGAAGCGGGATTCGACGATCTCACCTTTCATGGCCTCCGCCACTCGGCCGCAGGACTAATGATCGAGATAGGAACCCACCCGAGAGTCATCCAGAAGCGCCTGGGCCACTCGTCAATCCGCACGACTATGGACGTCTACGGCCGCGTCCTAGAGGACGTCGATACGGAAGTTGTGGACGGCGGTCTTGGCGTTCTGCTGGGAGGAGCCCCCAACAGTCCCCGCGGCCTGCTGGCGGCCTCGGGCAAGAAATCAAAACCCCTGGACCAACGACGACAAGTCGTGGACCAGGGGTTTTCTACGGGGTGGAGGTGAGGGGAGTTGAACCCCTGGCCTCCTCGATGCGACCGAGGCGCTCTAGCCAACTGAGCTACACCCCCGTGATGCTCCGCACGTCGAGCCGAACTCGTGAGCGGCCGGGCAAATATAGCGGGTCTCAGCGCTCTCCCACTGCCCTCGCAAAGCCACCGACCGACGATTGCTGAGTGGTACCGAGATACGAGACATTCTGCGTGCGCAGATTCTCTGCGGCCCCGGCTCGTGAAGCGAGCACGAGATAGCCGATCAGCGTGGCATCGATCAGGAGATGCTGCCACCAGAAGATGCCGTTCAGCGCCAATGCCAGCGCGAACGAGACCGATGCTGCCATGACGAGCCCGAGGAACACTTGGAGGCGGCGCTTCTTCACTGATTGGGCCCCCCAGTTGCCAGCACTGGCGGAGCGGGATCGGTCAGGAGATTGCCCAAGAACGGAGAGTTGATGACTGAAATGGCCAACGGGATCGCGACGAGCGCCATTCATCATGTTCTGCAGAGCCGGTCGGCCGAGCACCCAACCCCAGACGAGGGCGAGGGCGGTGAGAACGACGGTGGGGAACCAGGGAATGCTCAACGAACACCCTCTCTTCTGCAGACATCAAACACGAACGGTGGCAAAGCCCAGGCGATTGATCCCACGACGGTGAGTCGATACCCCTGGAAGCCGGACTTGAACCTACTACGACGCTCAGCGTCAGACAACCGCCCCTTGCGTTGCGCAGGTCACGACTGATAGGTCGGCCCCTCAGCGATCAACGGGTCATCACTGGTGGTGTTCGCGTCGGCACCGTCGCCGGTCTCGGTGCCGACGCGATCGCTCGTTCCGAAGCGGCGGTACACCCCTGAGCGGCCACCCGTTTTCTCCCACAGCGCGATTTCACCGATCGTCATCTCCTTGTCGATCGACTTGCACATGTCGTAGATCGTCAGCGCCGCAATCGAGCACGCCGTGAGCGCCTCCATCTCGACACCGGTGCGATCGACGGTGTCGACCTGGGCCTCGATCTCGATGAAATCATCGGCAATCTCGAAATTGACGGCGACGGCGCTCACCATGAGCGGATGGCACAACGGAATGAGATCGCTCGTGCGTTTCGCGGCCTGGATACCAGCGACACGTGCCACTCCGAGCACATCGCCCTTGGACATTGCTCGCTGGGCGACCATTGCGGTGGTGGTTGGCGACATGGTCACCCGGCCGCGGGCGACAGCTCGCCGATGCGTCGGCTGCTTCGGGGTGACGTCGACCATGTGCGCTCGGCCGAGTGGATCGAGGTGGGTGAAGCTTGGGTCAGACACCCAAACACCCTAGCCAGACTGCCTTGTTCGAACGGCAGCCGCGTGACAATCACACGAGACTGCCAATACCCACCCTGGCAGCGACGAGATGACAGCGACGAGATGAGGGAGACGACCGATCAGCCGCCGAGTTGGCTCATCGACTTCGAGGGACGCAGGAAATGCACCTGACCAATGGCATGCCCGGCCCACTTGCGATCGATCTCGCCAGCAACAGCCTCGATCAGATCTTGATCGGAGCCGCCGCCGCGCAGCACGGCACGAAGGTCGACGTGATCGTGGGCGAACAGGCAGTTTCGAAGCTGGCCTTCCGCCGACAAGCGCATGCGATCACAACTGCCGCAGAATGGCTCGGTCACGCTGGCGATGATGCCGAATTCACCCCTGCCGTCTCGATAGCGGAACCGCTCGGCTGGCGCATGCCCACGATCGACTGATTCGAACTCGAAGTACTCGCTCGCCTGCTCGAGGATTTCGGCGTAGGGAACAACCCGATCGGCCGACCACTCGCCCTGAGCGTCGAGCGGCATGAACTCGATGAATCGAACCGTGACACCCTTCTCGCGACCGAACCGCAAGAAGTCGATGATCTCATCGTCATTGATGCCGCGCATCAACACTGCATTCAGCTTGACCGGCGCAAAGCCAGCGGAGACGGCGGCGTCGATGCCCTCGAGTACTCGCGCCAGCTCGTCGCGCTTGGTGAAGGCGTGGAATCGTTGAGCATCGAGCGAGTCGATGCTGATGTTGATCCGCTCGAGACCCGCAGCGTGGAGGTCATGAGCGATCAGCGCCAGTGTGGCGCCATTGGTGGTCATGGCCAGATCGACGTCGAGTCGGGCGATCTTCTCGATCAACAGCGGAAGTCGCGCTCGCACCGTCGGCTCGCCCCCGGTGATACGGACGGAGGTGACCCCGCATTCCTCGACCAGCACTCGAGTGATTCGTGCGATTTCCTCGAACGTGAGCAAATCCGACCGATCGAGCCAGTTCATGCCCTCCTCGGGCATGCAGTAGGCGCAGCGGAAATTGCAACGGTCCGTGATCGAGATGCGTAGGTCGGTGTGCACTCGCCCGAAACGATCCTTCAGCTCCATCGGGTCAGGCTAGTCCCCACCGAGCATCGGTGAAAGGCCGGGTGACTCACCGCATCGCAAGAGCCGGTGCGTGGCAACGAGCACCGGGCTCTGATTGGTTTGCACGCGCAGCAACGCAATAGCTGACTAAAGTCAGCTAGATGTCGAATGGCGTTGCCTCACTGCGTCGGTTCAATCGGAGCTTCACGCAACGGATCGGTGTCCTGGAGGAGCGCTTCCTGGGCCTGGATCGCCCACTCGGCCAGTCACGCCTGCTGTGGGAAATCGGCATCGACGGCGCCGCGGTCAGCGAACTGCGAGCCCGGCTCGGCCTCGACTCGGCCTACGTCTCGCGCCTCCTTCGTTCGCTCGAATCCGATCGGCTGGTGGAGACCTCGGCCGACGCTGACGACAAACGGCGCCGCTTCGTTCGCCTCACTTCGCTCGGCCGAGCCGAATGGCACCGGCTCGATCAGCGGTCCGAGGTACTCGCCAACGATCTCCTCGCCCCGCTGTCGGAACACCAGCAGACCCTGCTCATCGAGGCGCTCGACACCGCAGACCGACTCCTTCGGGTGGCCACGGTCCAGTTCGCGGCGGTCGATCCCGAGAGCCGGGCTGCGCTCTCGTCGATGAGGGCCTACTTCGAGGAACTCGATGGACGGTTTCCCGAGGGTTTCGATCCGGGCGACACCCTCGTTGCCGATGCCGACAAGCTCCGCGCTCCTCATGGCCGCTTCCTGGTCGGTTTCAGCGACGGCGACGCGCTTGCGTGTGGCGGTGTGCAGGAAATCGGTTCCGGTATCGGCGAGATCAAACGCATGTGGGTACACAGCGATTGGCGTGGGGTTGGGCTGGGCAGGCGCATGCTCGAGGCGTTGGAATCGCAGAGCCGACGACTCGGCCATCACGTCGTTCGCCTCGATACCAACACCGTGCTGACCGAGGCCATCACCATGTACGAGACCGCCGGCTATCAGCCGATCGAGCGCTACAACGACAACCCTTTCGCCAAGCACTGGTTCGAGAAATCGCTGTC
>JBBQUN010000323.1:0-5028 GCA_038212405.1 Acidimicrobiales bacterium
ATCGAATCCGCCCATCCTTCGCCGCTCTCGGCCCACCGGGGATTCCTGGGAAGCCGCCCATTTTCTCGCGCCAACAATGCGTTGGTCGAGGCAGGTCGAGCACCCATCGATTGGTCACTTCGACCCTGACGTCGCCACCGCCGCCTGAGCGGGCCTACTCACCGAACAGGCCAAACCCGAAAACTTGGTGACAAAGAAGTTTCACTCCCGTACCATTCGGGTAGGGCGACGTCTGATATTCGCCATTTTCACATCGGGGGCAGCGAATGGTGAGCATCCACACTCATCAAGAGCCTGACCGCAATTGGCCAGACCACAGCAAGCCAGACCACAGCCAGCCAGACCACAGCAAACCAAACCTCCGTGGTCTTGACCACAAGGGTCTTGACCACAAGGGTCTTGACCGCAGTGGTCTTGACACGAGCAGCCAGTCCGTCGCGTTCCGTGCGTTCGATCTCGTTCGCAACATCGCCATCCTCGGCGGCCTGTACCTTGCTTACTCTTTTGTTCGTCAGCTCACCGCCGATGACCGCACCGCGGCTTTTGCGAATGCAGCGCGACTGCTCGACTTCCAGAACGCCATTGGCCTCCCGTCAGAGACCATCCTCCAGTACCAATTCCTCCGTCACCCAGAGGTCATCACGGCGGCCAACAATTTCTACATGTGGGTCCACTTCCCGGCTACGGCGCTCTTCCTCGGCTGGGCATGGCACCAACACCGCCATCATTTCGGGGTCATCCGGGCCAGCCTGATCAGCCTGACCACCGCTGGACTCATCCTCCACCTCTTGTTCCCGCTTGCTCCCCCTCGCATGCTGAAGTCGGTTGGTTACATCGACACTGGCGCCCTCTTCGGACCCAGTCCATACGACCTCGCCGCATCGTCGGCTGCCAACCAGATCGCGGCGATGCCGTCATTGCATGTCGGTTGGGCGATCCTCATCGCCATCAGCGTCGTTGCACTCTCCCGGTCGCGCTTGCGCTACCTGATCCTCGCGCACCCGATCATCACCACCCTGGTGGTCATCGTCACCGCCAACCACTACTGGACCGACGCCATCATTGCCGCCCTGCTCGTTGCTGGGTCGTGGCTGTTCATGGTGCGCCTGCGCAACCTCCCGATGCTCAACTTCGACAACACCAGTGATGCGCCACCGCCGCCACCGGCCAGGATCGACCTGGTGGCGCTAGACCAGGCGACGCAGATGCGCATCGAAGATTTCGCCGAGCTCTCCTGCTCGCCGTCCGTAGGCGTGGATCGGTGACCGATCGGCGTGCGCTTCGTTGATGGCGACTCGATGCGGAATCGCCGGGCTCCACACGTTCTTCGAGCCAACGAGTTTGGCGAGGGCACTCGCCTGAGTGTGAGCATCGCTCGACACCGCAGGCATCCGGTTCAACACCACGCCGGCCAGTTCGAGCTGTTCGTTGTGTTCGGTCCACACCTTTTCGATGAGATCGAGCACCGGTCCAACGCCCCGGACCCCGAAAATCGAAGGCTCGGCAACGACCAGCGCGTGGGTGGCGGCGACCAAACCATTGATCGTGTTCAACCCGAGTGATGGCGGACAGTCGATCAGGATGAGCTGGAAGTCGTTGTCGAGGCCGTGCAGTGCCCGACGCAAGCGACCCTCTGGCTGACGACGGTTCACGTCGGTCTCGCGCGCGACGAGGTCGGCGGCAGCGGGAAGGATCCACACGTCGTCGCCCCAACCTGAAGGCACGATCATGTCGGATGCAGCGCCGGCCTTGTTGGCCAGCAGCGCGTCGCCAGTTCCCCAATTCTCGATCGCCGGCTCGACCCCAAGGGTCCAGGTGGCGTTGGCCTGTGCGTCGAGATCGACGACAAGCGTCTTGACACCTCGTGCCCACGCGGCCGAGGCCAGTCCAAGCGTGACGGTCGTCTTGCCGACGCCGCCCTTCTGATTCAGCATTGCAACGGTGCGGACCATCTCACCATCGTTGCACTCCGCACACCCCAAGCGGGGTATGGGCGGCCGGTCAGTCGATGCCGGCGACTTCTTGGAGTCGGCTACGGGTGCGGTCGAGCTCACCACGGATCATCGCAATCGAGGCATTGGCGTGCGCTCGGCGAACCACCAGCTGTTCTTCTGCGCGCAGTCGCGCCCGCTGAGCATTACGCAAGCGGCGCTCCATTGCCTCGACTACCTCGGCGTGCGCCTGATTGCGAAGCACCCAGCCAAGGCAGAACCCAGCGGCTGCGCCCACCATCATCCCGATCAGCAGCATCACCATGCCGCCAGACTAGAGCGGCGCTCGACCTCGACTCTTGAGCCAATCCACCCCTACCCGTCGGAACGACCAAGCGAAACGACCCAGGAAATCGACGGCTCGTCTATCCCAGGATCCTTCGCTCGACCCGAGCTGGCCGCTGCTCGACGAAGAGCGCATCTTGCTCGTGACGGTGCTTGCCTTCGAGCCAGTGTTTTCGGCAGCGCAAGTCGTAGGTGACGGCCGCCTCGCCACCGGTGTCGCCGACGACCGCCACTTCACCGTCGTACACCTGGATCCCATTCACGAGCCTGGCGTTGTGCGTGGCGCGGTTGCCACACCAACAGCGCGCTTCGACTTGGAGCTCACTGCGCACGTCGGCCACTTCGAGCAGTCGCTTCGACCCCTCGAACAGCACGCCTTGAAAGGTGGTGAGCAACCCGAACGCGTACACCTCGATGTCGAACTCATCGACGACCCGAGCCAGCTGATCGATCTGGTACGGCGCATAGAACTGGGCCTCGTCGCAGATGACCGCCTCGAGCCCCGGTCCCGACAAGTGCTCTTGGGTGATCAGGCGGAACAGGTCGACGCCGGCGTCCAAGATCATGGCTTCGGCCGAAACGCCGAGTCGGCTCGACACCATGCCCGCCTGCCGATCGAGCTGGGTGACCAATGCACACCCAAGACCGCGACTCAACAGATTGTGATGGATCTGGAGGGCCTGGGTCGACTTTCCCGAGCCCATGGTGCCGAAAAAGAAGCGCAGCTCAGCCATCCCAACAACGTAACGCCAACTCCGACTCGCTGAACCTCTACCCCGAACCTCAACCCCGTGATCCGCTGTAGCCTTGAGACCCGTGACCAACGAGGGCGACGACCAGCCGACACCTCTCCCCACCTCGCCTTCACCCAAGCGTGGTATCGCCGGCATGTTCGCCCGGCCGGTGTGGCTCGAGGCCAGAGCGCCCTTCGAGCGACGAGCGCTCCGCCGCAGCGAGCTATGGGACGGCATTGGCGTACCTGCCGGTGAGGGCCGCCCGGTCTTGATCATCCCCGGATTCATGTCCGGGCCGCACAAGGCTCGCCATCTCTCTCATGTCCTCGACCGTGCCGGCTGGCAGGTCAAAGTGGCCGCCGTCGGTCTCAACGCCGGTCCGGCCTACCACTCGGTCGACGCCGCTGCCGCCGACTTGGAGTCGCTGGCTGAACAAACCGACCAGCAAGTCACGATCGTCGGCCACAGTCGGGGTGGCCAGTTCGGTCGGGTGCTGGCCGTGCGCCACCCTGAACTGGTCAATCGGGTCATCGTCATCGGCGCTCCCCTTCTCACGAAATACCCAACGTTCGTGGTGGTGAAGGTGCCGGCCGAAACCCTCGACAAGGCGTGGCGACTCGGCGCCTTCGGCCAGGTCACCCCCGAGCGCGAGCAAGAAGTCGACAACGATCGCTACGCCCCGTTTCCCGATGCCGTCGACCTCGTTTCGATCTACTCCCGCAACGACGGCATCGTCGACTGGCGCTACTGCTTCGACCCGGCTGCCAAGATGGTCGAGATCACCGGCTCCCACCTCGGCCTGGTGAACTCGATCACCGGCATCCAAGCCATCGTCGACGCCCTCCCCCGCTGAGGTCCCACCCAAGCGGCGTGAACTGTCGGCGCTGAAACCCACTCATCCCAACCGTCGACACTGAGGCCCAAACGGGGGCTTCAGTCTCAACAGTTCACCGTTGTGGGTTCTGGTGACGACGGTTCGGGCGCATCGAACGATCATGGCGACCCACCGTCGACCCAGTCTTCAACGATTTCGGTTGACATGTGCTGTTATTTACGTTTGTCTACGTTCATGACTCATCGAGTGGACCTGGAATGCTTGCGGCTGGCCTCGGCCAACCATGGGGCGGTGACCCACCAGCAACTGATCGAGGCCGGTGTCAGCTCATCGAGCATCACTCGTCGTGTGCACACGGGAATGCTTCGCGCTGTCGCCAAAGGAGTGTTCATCGTGCCGACGATGGAAGGGCCGAACTCGATCCTGTCGGCTGGCCTTCTTCACCATCGCGATGCCGTGGTGAGTCATCGATCGGCCGGTCGACTCCACGGGATGCAACTCTCCGACCACCACGTTGCCGAGCTGACGGTTCGCAATGGGTCGCGACGACGAATCGCCGGATCGATCGTTCACGAGACTCGGTTCCTCCCGCCCGACGATGTCATGACCATTGACGGGCTTCGAGTGACGACGCCGGCTCGAACGCTCTTCGATCTCTGCGCCGTTCTCGACTTGTCCCACTACCGGCGCATTGCCGAGCAGCAGTTCTTCGTTCGTGCCCCATCGCCGGCCCGGTTCCTCGCCTGCCACCGAGCAATCGCACGCCGAGGACGAACCGGGAGTGGCATCATCCGTTCGGTCATCGACGATCTGATCGATGACCAGCCGTTTCCGGCCTCCGAACTCGAGATGCGAACCTCTGTTGCACTCAGCGATCGCGGCATCCACTATCTCCGACGGCAGTTCGCCCCGCCTTGGTACAACGGCATCGAGGGCATCGTCGATTTTGCCGACCCGATCGGGTGCACCATCATCGAGGCCGACGGTCGCAGTCACCACCGTCTCGAGCTGGACCGCCGACGCGACTCCGCACGTGATCGACAGGCAACCCGCAACGGCTGGGCGACGATGCGAGTGGGATGGCACGAAATCGTCTATCGCACCGAATCGATCATGACCGAGATCATCGAGATCCTCGAATTGCGTCGAAACCAGGCAGCCTGACCATCGCAAAGAGCCATCG
>JBBQUN010000324.1:0-5022 GCA_038212405.1 Acidimicrobiales bacterium
TGAAGGGTCACGGCGTCGAAGAAGACCAAATGCGCGTTGCCGATATTGCGATGCACGTTCTCGAAGCAATCGAGAACGGCGAGGCGATCGAAGCCTCAGCAGCCGCTGGTCGCAGGGCCATCATCGCTGCTGAGGCAGCCACCGACTGACGCCGTGTGGGCTCGATTCTCGGGCCCACACGTTGCCATCACCTACCTGCTTGTGGTCGGACCAACACATTAGGTGATGTTTGGAGTTGCATGACCGTTTCAGAACGGGAATACTGCTCGAACTGTCCGGGCGGACACGTGGAGAAAGCCTACTTTCGTGCGTCTGCCAACGATCACCATCGAGAGTCCTGCACGCCTGAAACCACTTCAGTCGTTCGGGTGGGGACTCGGGGTCCATTTCGACTCAGGGACTGAGCCCATCGAACCAGATGCACCAGCCATCGCGCTCCTCCACGACATCGGCGTCACCCACTATCGGATCAACGTGCGCTGGAACCGAGTGGCACCAACGGCATCTGGCCCAATCGACGATGCAGCTCTCGACCGCTTGAGTGAAGCAATCGATCTCTTTTTGCTCGCTGGGATCGAACCACTCGTCGCCCTCGACAACGCAGCGATTCCCCTTGATCTCGAGGCTGACGGCGGCTGGCGCAACGTCGCAACGGCACGGGCATACGACGACTTCGTCGGCGCCGTCGGGGCAAGGGTCGGTGATGCCGTCATCGATTGGCTTCCGCTCTCGACCCCCCGGCCGGCGCCGTTTCATCCCTCGATGTCACCGGTGTTGCTCCGCGCCCACGAAACGAGCTCTCGCATCCTGCGTGCCCATTGCCCGTTTGCGTCAATCGGTACGTCGGTCGATATCAGCCAGTTCGACACCGACGTCGATACCGACGAAGCACAGGGAAACATTGCGTGGCTCGAGCACGTGACTCGCACCCCCACCGACTTCACAGCAATGAACATCGACAACCTCGCACTTCGGTCGCCGCGATTCGTTGGTGATGCCATCCGATTGCTCGACGCCACGTCGACGACATCCTCATTTGTTCTGACCGAAACGCTCTCGAGCGTGTCGCACCGACGCGAGGCACTTCGAGTAATCAACGGTTCGCAGGCTCGCCCAAGCCACCCAATCGCCGAGCTGCTACGAGAGATTCAACAGCTGCGGTCTGAGCAGATCAACGTGGCTCGTGCGTTCAGCTGGCCAACTGCTTGCACTGGCACGGTTCCCGATGATGCTTACACACCCGATGCGTTCGCCGACTACCGGCGCATGGTGTCGATCGGCATCAACTGAGCCGACCGGCGACGATCGCCTCAGTCGGCGTCGAAGTTCTCCCAATACCTCGAGGGGCGAGGGCCCTTCTGGCCCTGGTACTTCGATCCGAGCTTGCCGGTCCCATAGGGCTGGTCGGCATCGGTGGTCATGCGGATGAAACTGATCTGACCGATCTTCATCCCTGGATAAAGGGTGATTGGCAGGCTCGCCACGTTCGAGAATTCGAGCGTCAGTTGCCCGTCCCACCCGGCATCGACGAAGCCCGCCGTTGTATGGATCAACAGACCGAGCCGACCGAGACTCGACTTGCCCTCGATCCGGCCAACGAGATCGGCAGGAATGGCTATTCGTTCAGCCGTCGATCCGAGGACGAACTCTCCAGGGTGCAGGATGAACGGATTCTCGTCGGAGGTCTCGACCAGCTCAGTCAGCTCTTCGAGGTTCTGTTTCACGTCGATGTGACTCAACGTGTGATTGCGAAAGACCCGGAAGTACGAGTCGAGCCGCAGGTCGACCGACGACGGCTGCACCGCCGATTCGGCATAGGGCTCGATGATGATGCGGCCAGCCGCAATCTCTTCTTTGATGGTGCGGTCGGAGAGGATCACGCTCGCCAAGGCTAGCGGGAACCGTTCGGCCTGGCGGCCTCGGCGGTTCCTCAGCGATTGCTCCGCAATGGGCCGGAGCGTGGACGTTGTGACGCAAAGCGAGCAACTCCGGAAGAGACGAACGGCTAGGACCAGGAGGTGGAGCCGGCGACGACGACTTCGACCCAAGTCCGGCCAGGATCAAGGGCAATGGCAGTGCCGTCAACGGCGGTGAGACCAGCCGGGTGCCGCAAGGTCGGCCGGGTCCATGTAGCTTCGCGTGCTCGACCGTCCACGAAGACCGTGGCCGGTCCGGTCCCGACGAAGACGTACTCGGGGATCGGGGTGCCGATCGAGTCGGCCAGACCGGTGTCGATCTCTTCGACGGTGACCACCACGACGTTGCTGGCCGAGACCTGGCCATCGTCGGTCTGATGTTCGCGACCGTTCTGGAGACGTAGCCATTTGCCTGCCTCGGCATCCCACGACCACCCGGAATTGGTGAATCCCCAGTCGATGAGCACCGAAGAGGCGTCCGCCCACTCACGACGGTCAGCGTTCGCGTCATAACGAAACTGCGCTGGGGGCGGCGGCATTGGCTGCGCGAAATTGTCGACAGTGGAGAAGAGGTTGCTGGGGAAGCGGTAGTTGGCATTCCGCTCGAAACCGCCGGTTCGCGTCTCACTGAAGTTATGGACTCGGGGCTGGGCAATGAGCAGTGCATCGAACACCTCGTTGGCGCCGGAGTAGACGAGCGAGGGTGAGCCAAGGCTGGTCAGAATCGAGATGTCGGTTGTTCGGCCCGAACGAATCGGGCCAACGGGACCGAGTTGGGAGTGGAAGACCGCAGCAAACCTGGTGATGCCCCCCTCCACCTCCTCCTCGAACACGATGTCAGCGCGGTTCAACCCGACCTGAGGACGCGCCGGCGGTGCGTTGTCGATCTTGATGACAACGGCGTTGTGGTCACCGTTGCCAAGGACGTCGGCGGTGAACTCGACCCCGGTAGCTGGCAGACCGGTGAGTGGGTCGGTTCCAGGGGCTGCTATCGGAGGCGCAACGTAGGCGTCGAGCAGGCTGGTGTCCCCGGCGAAGAGGTCATCGGGTCCAAGTGTGCCGAGCACGCCGCGGTAGCCGCTCGGCGCCGGACGGACCCCAGGCTCGGCGAAGGTGGGGATGCCACGACTGTCGTCGGGACGGCCGAAGGTGGCAAAGTCGTATCCGGCAAGCGTTCGAGCGATCGACTGGCCGAGCACGGTGGTCGCCGCCAGTTCGGCATCGGTCCAGGTCGGCATGGTGGTGGTCGTCGTCGTAGGCCGCTCCTCGATCGTGGTGGTCGTGGTCTCGGCGACGCTGGATTCGGACGAGCAGGCCGCCAGTACGGCGCCGGCGAACAACAGCGCCAAAACCGTTGGTCGGCGGGGACAGGACGTCGTGGCCGCGAGGCTGCCTCGGCGTTTGGAAGGAAAAGCGCCGACACCGTTCGGGGTCGACAGCGGGCGGGCATCGGAGTGCATCATCAGCGGCACATGATACGAACTCGACGTCATCGCCAAACCGGATTGACGATGGACAGGTCGATGTCATCGTGTTCGACGCGAGCTCGGTCGATTGTCGGACGCGACGCTACTTCCAGGAAGCGACGTTCTCGCCGACCAACTCGATCCAGGTACGGCCAGGGTTGAGTTCGATGACCACACCGCTCACATCGGTGAGGATCGCCGGGCTCCGCAGACTGGGTCGGGTCCAGATTCCTTCGATCACATGAGCGCCCGAGAATACAACAGCCCGCCCGGTCCCGACGAAGACGAATTCGGGCACGGGGCTGCCAGACACGTCCGTCAATCCGGTGTCGAGCTCGTCGGTGTAGATCAGCACGACGTTGCTGGCGCCAACCCGTTGACCGTCGGTCGTGTGCGCTTTGCCATCTTGGGTTCGTTGCCATTGGTCGGAACCGGAGAGGATCGTCCACCCGGCGATCGTGCGGCCGAAGTCAACCGATATCGACGACGCAGCAGGCCACGACGGTTGTTGACCGAAAGGCCGGTAGGCGAACTGGGCCCGGGGTGGCGAGCCTGCCCGCTCGAACGTGTCGGTCTTGGCGAAGAGGTTGCTCGGTGCTTTGCGTGTCTTGTCTCGCCAATAGCCGCCGCTACGCGCAGCGCTGAAGTTGGCAACCGTTGGCTGCTGCAAGAGGAGTGCGTCGAAGACGTCGTTGGCGCCTGAGTACACGAGCGAGGGGGAACCGAGCGACGTCAAGAACGAGATGTCGGTGGTGCGACCGCTGCGTACTGGACCGACGGTCGTGCTGTTCGAGTGATAGATCGCAGCGAGACGCGTGATGCCACCCTCGACTTCCTCCTCGATCACGATGTCGGCCTGGTTCAGACCGACCTGCGGACGAGCCTTGCCTGAGTTGTCGACCTTGACGACCACGGCTTCTCGGGCGGGCACCGTATCGAGCCAGAGCCCGGTCAGTGGAGCGGTGTTCGGCGCAGCGACTGGCGCCGCTGCTGGGGCAGGCGGGCCGACGACATCATCTGGTCCCAGCGTTCCGAGCAGACCCCGGTAGCCGAGTGCTGGATTGGGCGCCGTCGCTGGTGGTCGAGTGGCAGGATCCCGTGGTGTGTTGGTGGTCGACGCCGGGGAGCGAGGCGAGGTTGACCGGGGGTCAGTTGCATTGGATTGGGCGCCATCCGTAGCCGCTTCGCCCGCCGTGACTCCATCGAGAATCAGCGCGAGCGCGTCGGCAGAGATCTCCTCTGCCTGGTCGGCCGACACCGTTGCGGGCGTCGTGCCTGGCGTGTCGTCGATTGGCGAAACCGTGGGCACAGGAGGGATCGCAACACCATCAGTCGATGAGACCGAACTGCACGCTGCTGACGACAGGGCCAGGACGAGAATCATGAGCGCACTGCGGGCGGGAACCACAATGTCAGTATCGGTATCCAGGCCACGCGATGTAAGGAGTGGCCTACGCTCTCGAAATGAGCGAGAACCTACGGACCTACACCAAGACGTGGTATGCGATGGATGCCGTTGTTCGACGAGTACCCGACGAAGCGTGGGACAACCCTTCGCCGTGCGACGGCTGGTCGGCAAAGGAGGCACTCGGACACACGATCTGGGGCCTGAAACGGATGACGGCCGATCTCAACGGTTC
>JBBQUN010000325.1:0-5021 GCA_038212405.1 Acidimicrobiales bacterium
TCATCATTTCGTTCCCGCCAGCCGACGGATTCGGCACGGAGATGGCGGCCCCGGCAGCAAGCGCAAACGAGTAGTCGACCCGGTCGACGGTCGCTCCGTCGTAGGCAAACACGGTGACGACGACCGGACGGTTCCGGTTCGTTGGTGCGATCTGCTCGGTTGGTTCGAAGCTGATCGAGTTCTCCGAGCCGGGAACGGCTTCGGTCGTCCCGGCGAGACGTCGGCCATCGAGGGAAACAATGACGACGCTCGACTCGGCTTGGATGCTGCGGTCCAGCTGGATCTCGATACCGCTGATCGTTGGGGAGCGCGTGCCGCGATCAGGGTCTGCGGTCAGGATCGAAAGGGTTGGTTGAGACAGACCTTCCGCCGATATGAGGAACGCATCGGCAACATCTCGGCGAGTTGCCGACCGCTCGAGTTGCCCAACCCAGTACTCCAGCCCGGCCTGTTCGGCGCCACGGGCGAGAATTCGACGGTAGAGCGCTTCGACGAACGTGGTGTCGGTCGCACCGGAACGCTGGTAGAACTCGACCGATGCAAAGATCTGGGCTTGGAGTTCTTGCACCGTCAACCGGTCGATGATGCCGCTGGACCAGAACGCCAGGCCGCCCGGGTCTGGGCGACGATCAAGAATCGCTTGGTAGGCGGCATCCACCACGTTTCGGCGTTGCTCATCGGAGTCGCCGATCGCCCCAAGAACGGTGGATCGAGGTGTTCCGCCGACGAGCTGGCCAGTCCAGTGTGCCAATCCGGCGTCGTCGGGGGACCGGCCCAGCAGACCCTCATACGCGGCGTCGACGAACTGGGAATCGTCGGCCCTCTCTGCTCCGACCGGGGTCGAGCCTCCCGGAATACCGGCGCCGAATCCTGCACCGAGAATGGCGATCAGAACGACGCTGAAGACACACGCCATCATCGCACGGGGAAAAGTTGAAACCAGCGTGGTGGAGCGGGGCGAAACAACAGCCATGCGTTGGAGTATCCCCCAACGCACGGTTTCCGACACTCGAAATCTGTTGGACAACTGAGCGCCAGACGGCGCCATGCGGCCGTCCCGTGCCGCAGGCTTTCTTCGAGCTCGACATTGTCGCTGCCTTCGGTGATGAAGGCCCGTGATGAAGGCGATGACGAGTTGATGCTCGAGTTCGAGCGAAGCCTGGCGCATGACCGCGTCGATACGGTCGTGGAAGCTGTTCCAGGAGTCACCGTTTGGTGCGAACTTGCGATTGAGTTCAGCGGTCACGAAAGAGTGTCGTTCTGGTTTGCTTCCAGGTGCTGTGGGTAAAGCAGCGCTAGCCCAAGGCGGGCCCTATCTCAGAGGAGGCCACCATGCCCCATTCATACGATCCCTGGAGTCACTCGGTCGACGTCGAATTTGCACACCGGTCAGCGACATATTTGGCTCAACGCGGTCTTGGCTCCTCGCAGATCGCCGAGGCGCTGGTCACCGAGCTCGAGCTGGCACCAAAGCGAGCCGAACACATCGTGAGTGAACTCGCTGCATAGCCGAACCCGAGCTCCGCAACGTCGCCGACTGCCGCTCGTTGCGTCCCCGGTCCTGCGTGTTTATCGGCGGCTGTGCCGGGTAGGGCCAAGCCATGTACGGGCTCACCGTGCCCGATGCCATGTCCTCCGCGATCCGTTGCAGGGCAGGCGATATGTTGAAGATCTCCTGCTGTCCGTCTTGATGGCGGCACAAGCAGCCCGGTTTGGTAGGTCGGTACGAATGAACGAACTCGAGTTCGCGATGAAGGCCACGGTCAGTGAACTTGGCGCTGCTCGGGACCGATGCCGTTTGTGGCTGGGTGAGATGGGCGAACCAGTCGGTGATTGGCCATTGGTTTTGAGCGAGCTCCTGATGAATGCGATCGAGACTTCTTCCGGTCCCATAGCGGTGCGACTGTCGGCGACCGATGATGCCATCGTGCTCGAGGTCACCGACCAGGGCCCGGGGTTCGCGTTCGAAATCGAGGCACCGTCGGCGACTCAGCAACGGGGGAGAGGCTTGTGGATCGTGAATGAGGTGGTCGATTCGCTACAAGTGCATCGCACGAATGCCGGCAACGTCGTCCGCTGCAGCCGTACCCGCCAGACTGACGACGGCGCACCGGGATCTGAGCACAGTGTGGTCGGCGATCGTGTGGTCGGCGATCGTGTGGTCAGCGATCGTCGCCCTCTCGGTGGCGACCGACATCCGTCCGATCGACACCGATCGAATGGGAACAACGGCCAGCACAGCAGCTGTCGCTGAGATCACCCGCAGCCGCAGCCGCAGTTAGTGGTGAACGTCAGGCTTGCGCTCGGATTGTCGGCATGACGCTGGTCGATGTCGTCGTTTCGGACAACGGCGACAACATGTCTCGAGCCGTCGAGCGGGAATGACGGGTAGAACGACACAGCCCACGCCGAGTCGACTTTGGCTGGGGTCGATCCGATGACTCCGAGGCTGCTGGCACACCCCGAGACAATGACCTCTCTCATGACCGGAGTGACTTCGTCGACGCCGCTGTCGAAGAGATCGATCGGGGTCTGCCCGATGTGCTCTGAAGCGGTGAGCCCATTGATCGATGCCAGGGCCGGGTTCACGTAGAGGTACCGGAGGTGCTGGTCGTGGACTCCAACGCCAAAAGGGGCGCCATCGAGGCGCGGCGGCGCGGCGTCGATGTAGCAATCCAGCGAGCGATCTGCTCCGGTGACCGCAAGCACATCCCGGAGCGGGGCCGAAAGCGCAATCCTCAGCGGTCGGTCGGTGTTGAGGGCAAGAAGGGCATCGACGGCGGCGGCATCGACGAAGGAGGCGTGGCGGGCATCGACGACCAACTGATCCCGCCCGCTCTGCTCGGCTGCGGCTCTGAGCATGGGAACGGCATGCGAATCGAGTTCACCGATCAGCGTGATCGTCTGGGTTCGATCGTCGGTTGCTTCGGCGTGTAGGAGCAGCGGTGGTCGCATCTGACTGGCACCCTTCTCGGCGAATCAGAGCATGATAGTCGGCCCTGCCAAGCTGAGCATTTGTGACAGCGGAGATCGACGAGACCCCGGTCCAACGGACCGGGGTCTCCTCTTGCTTGGCTATTGCGCTCGAAAGGACTAGTTGCCTGCTTCGGCTTCAGCGTCACCTTCGTCAACATCAACCTCGAGGTCACCCTCGGTGTCGACGCTGCCGGGGTCGACGTCGACATCGACGTCGGGTAGCTCGATGTCGGTATCGGGTGTCTCGACGTCGACATCGGGTGCATCGACATCGGCGTCGACTGCGGGTAGCTCGATGTCGCCGGGTTCGGCGTCGATGTCGGCGTCTCCGCCGAGCAGGAAGAAGGCCAGCACGACCGCGGCGATCAGGGCGAGAAGCCCCGCCACCCACTTCCACATGTCGTTGGACTCGTTGGATTTGATCGACGATGCGCCACCGGGACGCTGCTTGTTTTCCATTGGTGTATTCATGGTCAGACTCCTTGGGGTTGACTCGATTTAGGGTTGACTCGATCGAATCGATCGAGGGTCATCGGTTCACTTACGACCTTGGCGACCTTCTTCGAACTCCTTGCGTACCGGCGCACTGAGGTCGACATCGTCGGTGACGACGTACCTGCGGAGCGTGACAGTGCCGGCATCACGAGTGTTGGTATCGACCTTGGGCTGCTCCTCTGTCCGAACGACAGCGGCGTGGGTCCGAGCTGTGTCAGTGTCAGTGTCAGCGTGAGGCGGCTTGGCCGTCGAACGCTCGAGCTTGTAGTGGGTGTACAAGCGAGTCTCCTCGCCGGGGTCGAGATGGTCATTGTCGGCGTCGACCGAGGGGGCATCCTTGATCTGTTCCTTGGTGAACGGAACGTGAAGGTTGCCGCTGCGATACTCGGCGCCTTCGATCGGGGCGAAGTGGTGGTTCATGCCGAACCAGCCTCCCTCGATCGTCAACCACTGAGGGCGGTTGGTGGCGTCGTCGATGTAGATGTCGCTGACTTCACCGATCTTTTCGCCGGACGAACCGTAGACGTCGAGTCCGATCCATTGGTCCAGGCTTTCTGGGGTCTTGGTGGTGTTGTGATTGGCCATTGCGGACTCCTTGGGGCTAGGGAATAGGTAGGGAAAGTTGTGGGCTTGCGTCGATGTCGATCTACCCGTGGTCTTGACCGACAAACCGATTCGTTCGAAGAACTTCTGGCTTCGGGGCTTCGATGGTCGGGTAACACCCGAGGATGCAGAAGGACGAAAGCAGGACCTTTCCGTTCGGGGTTGCCAGCGGAGATCCCGGGCCGGCCTCGCTGATTCTTTGGACGTTCGTGGCCGGCGGATCCGATTCCGTGCAGTGGTCGATCGATATCGGGAACCACCGGATCCAGTCCGGAACGGTGACGCCACGTGAGGGGGTGGTGCGGATCGAGGTGAGCGGACTACGTCCGGCAACCGACTATTGCTACCGATTCACCGTTGCCGGTGTGCAGTCGCCACTGGGGGAGGCGAGAACACTGCCCGATGGGGCTGATACGTTTCGCCTCGCAGTCGTGAGTTGTTCGCGATGGCCATCGGGAAACTTCGATCTCTACCGTTCGGTTGCCGAATCGAAGCCGGATCTCGTTCTCCACCTCGGCGACTACATCTACAGCGATGGGCTCGACGGACCACGCGGCGACCACGACCCGCCCCGAGAATGCCGGACGACGCAAGACTACGAACGCCGCTACCGCCAGTACCGGAGCGATCCGGACCTGCGAGCGCTCCACCGGTGCGCACCCTGGGTGACCCTGTGGGACGACCACGAATTCACGGACGACGCGTGGACCAAGGGTGCGGTGCAAGGCGGGCGTAGGGGTGCAGAGTGGGACGAGCGTCGCGCAGCAGCAACCGACACCTACCGGCGGTGGATGCCACAACGCGAGCACGGCAACGGGCCGACGCCGATCGATCGCCTGCTTCACCTCGGCTCACTCGCCGATCTCATCGTGATCGATACTCGCATGGCGGGGAGGGAACGCCCGCCCGGCGGCGCAGGAGGACCTCACCTCGAACCCCGTGACGAT
>JBBQUN010000326.1:0-5020 GCA_038212405.1 Acidimicrobiales bacterium
CGACTCGCTCGAGTCGAATGCACAAGGAGCCAACCATGCAAGCCGTGATCGTCAGCCCCGGAGCACCACTCGCAGTCGGTGAGGTTCCCGATCCCGAGGTCGGCGATACCGATGTCCTCATCGACGTGAAGGCCGCCGGTCTCAATCGTGCCGATCTCATGCAACGTCTCGGCTTGTACCCACCGCCGCCGGGGGCGTCAGAGACACTTGGGCTCGAAGTCGCCGGGATCGTCACTTCGGTCGGGTCGGGCGTGGACGAATGGGCAGTTGGTGATCGAGTGTGTGCGCTGTTGAGCGGTGGCGGCTACGCCGAGCGTGCCGTCGCCGAGGCCGGGTCGATCTTTGCGATCCCGCACGACATGGATTTCGCCGAAGCGGCGTGTCTCCCCGAGGCCATGATGACGGTCTGGGCCAACGTGTTCATGCGCAGTGCCCTGCAACCGGGCGAGTCAGTACTCATTCACGGAGGAACCAGCGGCATTGGCGTCATGGCGATACAGATGGTTCGTTCGACGGGCGCCGGCACGATCTTCGCCACTGCTGGATCAGACGACAAGACCGCTGTCTGTGCCGAACTGGGTGCGACCCACGCCATCAACTACCGCAACGAAGATTTCGTCGAGACCGTCAAATCCAATGGTGGAGCCGACGTGATCTTGGACATGGTCGGCGGCGACTACATCCAGCGCAACATCGATGCCGCCAATCTCAACGGGCGGATCTGCAACATCGCCTACCAGAACGGTTTCGAGGCCACGATCAACTTCGGTCCCGTACTGATGAAGCGCCTCGTCCTCACCGCCACCACCCTCCGAGCCCGCACCGCTGCCGAGAAACGCGAAATTCGCGATGCCGTCCGGAGCCGATTCTGGGACGACGTCACCAGCGGCGCCATCCGTCCGGTGCTCGACACCGCGTTCCCCATGGACCAGGCCGAAGAAGCGCACCAGCGGCTCGAGTCCGGTGGCCACATCGGCAAGATCGTCCTGACTCGATAGCAGCCACACTCGTTTCGTTCCTCGACAACCACGAGCCCCCACGGTCCCCCACCCACCAGCATCTCCTCTACGACCCAGCATCTCCTCTACGACAATGCCGTACACGGCACCCTGGCAGAGGAGTTCCTGTTCGGACCACCGGAGCCGCAGCAACTCCTCTCTGACGGTGCCGTACACGGCACCCTGGTAGAGGAGTTGCCGTTCGAACGACCGGAGCCGCTGCATCTCCTCTACGACAGTGCCGTCTACGGCACCCTGGCAGAGGAGTTGCCGTTCGGACGACCAGCACACTCAGGCGATGCCGACCATCTCGGTCGTCGACGCCATGATCACCGACTCGCTACCCGCCATCCACTGCTCCATGCCGTCGGGCTGTAGCTCGGCGATGAACTTCGTCCATCCGTCGGCCTCGTCGAAATACAGCTCGGCGGCACCGGCGAACGGTGCCGAGGCGTGATCGCTGCTCAGCGACAACACGTAGCGCCAACCGCCGCAGCGTTGCATGACCTCGATCACATTGGGTGCGTGCACGTCGATCCAGTGGGCGTGGAACGCGTCGAGATCGCTACCGGGCTTGGCGGCAACGAGGATCGTGACCTTGTGGAATCCTGAGCGAGTCGTTGGGAACGGATCGTTCAGGGTCAACGGCGTGACCGGCAGCTTCTCGTCGGGTCCGGCCAACAGCACGTGCTCGGTCGTTGCCCACGGAACGTAGGGCTCGGCCCGTTCCTGGAACGAGTCGGTCGGCGTGGTGCCGTGGGGCTCAGCGGGTTGGGGCAGAGCCTGATCCCACCAGAGTTGGGCCATGCCATCCCACACTCGCTGACCGCTGGCATCGGCGTCGTACAACGTGGCGATGTAGCGCCAGGCGTGCACCTTGCCTGCCTCTTTCCGAGCCGTCTCGCGGGCGATGACGCCCGGCATGTGATTGGCGAACCAATGCGCAACCAGCTCTTCTCGGGTCGTGGTCGGGCGACCCTTGATGAGGTAGAGCATCTTCGCACCCGGCGTGGCCGTGCTCGACGCTGGTTTGGCGGTCGGGTTGGTACTGCTCATGGCTCGATCACGATCTTTCCGACCGTTTCACGGTCCATCATTGCCCGCAGTCCGATCGCGGCGTCGTCGAGTGAGTAGCGGGCCGAGATATAGGGCTGGAGTTTGCCTGCCGCGGTCAAGTCGAGCAATTCGCTCATCACCTGCGCTCCGACCTCGGGCTCGTTCGCCATCATTGCCCCGAAGAACACACCGACGATCGAGCAGCTCTTGAGCAGCGTCAGATTGAGCGGCACGCTGGGAATGCCAGCGGTGAACCCGACGACCAGGAACCGACTGCCCCACGCCGAAGCACGAATGGCCTGTTCGGCGTAGTCGCCGCCGACCGGGTCGTAGATGACATCGCAGCCCTTGCCGTCGGTGAGTTCCTTGGCCCGATCTTTCAGGTTCTCGGCTGCGTAGTTGATGGTGGCATCGGCGCCAACCTGGCGGCAGAGCTCCAGCTTTTCCTCGGTCGAAGCGGCAGCGATGACCCTGGCCCCCATCAACTTGCCGATCTCGATGGCGGTCATGCCGAGCTGTCCCCCGGCACCGAGCACGAGAAGGGTCTCACCCTCTTGCATTTGGGCTCGCCACTTCAGGCCGTAGTAGGTGGTGCCGTAGGCGTAACCAAGCCCGGTCGATTCGCCGAAACCGACCGAATCGGGCAGCACCCGAGCGGCGTGAGCTTTCGCCACTGCCTGTTCGGCGAACCCACCCGACGATCCGATCGAGGCCACCACCCGGTCGCCCACCTGCGGTGAGTCGACGCCGGCGCCGACGGCGGCAACCACGCCGGCGACCTCACCGCCAGGCACATACGGCAGCGACACCTTGAACTGGTACTTGTCTTCCAACATGAGGGTGTCGGGGAAGGTGACCGGTACCGCCTTCACATCGATCAACACCTCACCCGCCTTTGGGGTGAGGTCGGGAACTTCCTCGACCACCAGGTTCTCCGGTGGTCCGAATGACGTACAAACAACAGCTCGCATCGACTCAGTCTGAGTCGAGCCAACCCCTCTCGTCCATTCGCTGCGCAAATGGGTGCAACAGCCCGGATCTTGGGCATGGATCGGTGACCGGGATTGTGAAGGCCTCGCTCTGCCGGCCTGGCTCTGTTGGCCTGGATCTGGGAGTCTGTCGAGCATGATCACGACAACATCCGACATTTCGGCCGAGGAGTTCGCTTCCGGCACCGGCTGGGACATCAAACCCGAAGGCGCATGCAAAGGTGAGGTGTGCGTTCCGCTTCCTGATGGCTACTCCGCTACTCACGCAGCCGACCGCCTCGGCATGGCGGTGGTACGAAACGACGCCGCCGGTCTGATCGCCTTCGGCCCCGAGTCGCTGAACGGTCGAGCGCTCGTGACCGCCCTTGCGCCCGAGGTCGTCCTCCCCGATCTTGACGGCAACGAGTTCCGCCTCTCCTCGCTGCGAGGCAAGAAGGTGGTCGTGGTTTCCTGGGCTCCCTATTGAGGCTGCCGCTACGACCTGCCAGGTTGGCAGGCACTCCGCGAAGAACTCGCACCCCAAGGCGTTGAAATCGTGACCGTCTCGCTCGAGCTGAGCGGACCCGAGGCGTCACGCCCGTTCATCGAGGCAGCAAACCCCACCCACCCCTCGCTGCTCGATCCCAAACATCAGCTCGACGCCCTCTTCGGCGTGGTCAACATTCCGAATGTCATCTGGATCGACGAAGACGGCGTGATCGTGCGGCCACCCGAACCGGGCTGGCCACCGGGCGATGACTACCCCGACTGGCTCCGCGGCTTCCTCGACGATCGCAACGCTGCGGTCGAGAAGAAGGCGGCGGCGATCGAGCAGGACGACCCTGAACTGGCGGCCCGTATGCGTGGCGGCCAGGACCGCGCGTCCTACCCCGATGCGATTCGCGACTGGGCACGCAACGGTGCCGACAGTGTCTTTGCGATGACACCCGATCAGGTGATGGAGGCATCGGCACCACGCGGGTTCGACAAGAGCGAAGGGGCGGCGCACTTCGAGCTCGCCAACCATCTCTGGACCAGCGGTGACCGAGACGGTGCCATCGAACACTTCAACCACGCGCACCGACTCCAGCCCGACAACTGGACCTACAAGCGTCAAGCGTGGTCGCTCGTCGGGAACGAGAACGCCGGTGGTGGCGAAATGGGCCGCTTCAACCAAGGACCGCTTCCTGGCGCCGAAGCCGACTGGCCGTTCGATTCCAACTTCACTGCCGAGTCTTCGGCAACGCCGGCTGGCGACTACTACCCGAACACGATGTAGGCCCGAACACGATGTAGGCCCCATCTGACTGGGCTGCGGGTTCATCCCCAGCCCAGTTGGTGGAGGCGTTCGTCGTCGATGCCGAGATGATGGGCCAGTTCGTGTATCACGGTCACCAGCACCTCATCAGCGAGTTCCTCGAGGTCGTTGCAGGCATCGCACAACGTCAGCCGGAACAGCGTGACTCGATCCGGTAACTCGAAGCCGCCGTAGTCATCTCGTTCGGTCCGAGGCACCCCCTCGTACAGGCCGAACAGTTCCTCTTCGGCGTGCTCGTCGGCAATCATCAGCACGACATTGTCCAGTAGATCGTGCAACTCGTCGGGCAACCCATCGAGCGCGTCCACCACCAACGCCTCGAACTCGTCCTCACTGATCGGTTTCACCGGCCCGAAGGTACTACTCCGTCCCGTTAAGAAAGGAGCGCTACGGCTGCGGACCATCAAGGGCAACGAGCGCCTTTCGCCAGACAACGCCAATGTACGCTCCAGCGATGAGCGAGCAGTCAGCCATCGAGATCAGCATCGGCGTCGTCATTCTCGACTCCATCGACGAACCGCACCGCTCGATCGCCGGGGACTACGAAGCCCTGTTCCGCACGGTGCTGGGCAACGATGGCGTTCGCCTGCACTTCGTCGACGGTCAGGCCGAGTTGCTGCCCGAGCACGACTCGTGCGATGGCTGGATCATCCCCGGTTCACGCCGCTCGGTCTATGAAG
>JBBQUN010000327.1:0-5012 GCA_038212405.1 Acidimicrobiales bacterium
GCGAGCCCCGGATCAGCGTTGATCAGTAGGTTGTCTGCACTCACGATGCCTTCAACCGGACCGCCGACAAGTCCGTTCCCACGAGCGGTGACATCGCTCGAGTTGCCGACCAGAAGGGTCGGCCACGTGCCGTCGTTCCACGCAAGATTGTTCGTCATCGAGACGTCTCGGCCGTCGTACACCGAGATCTCCGCAACACCCCCGGTGAGCTGCGCTCCTGTTCGCCCGTTGGCGAACGTCGAGTTGTTGACGATGTCGACGCGTTGTGAGCGATACACCATGATGGCGCGGCCGCCATTGTCGACGATGATGTTGTTGGCGATCAACGTGCGGCCACTGAACCCACTGTCGATGTTGGTGTCGATGATGATCCCGTTGCCATCGGTGATGCGACCGGGCAGCCATTTGGAGGTGACGAGGTTCTCGTTGCGATAGATCACGTTGTCGACGAAATAGTCGGTGTAGCCGTGTTCGTCGTCGGGGTGGCCGTAGTTCCGCCCGTCCCAGGTCGACAAGCCGCTTCCTTGTTCAACGCCCCATTTCGAGTTGTCGAAGACCACATTTCGTTCGAATCGAAGGTGCGATGCCCGAACGGCGGCAATTCCGCCGACGGGAAAACCGGAAACGGTGTTGTCGGAGATGGTGAAGTGGTGGCCGTCGGCAACGAGTATCCCGACACCGTAGGCATTGCTCGTACTGAAGTTCTCGCCGACGACAGTCAAACCGGACATGCGGATGTAGCTTCCGGCCGGCTCGAATGCCGTCCCCTCCCTGGCAATGATCACCGGTTTGGCACCAGGCGCCGCGGTGATGGTCGTCCATGCATCTGGCGACCCGTCGCGTCGGAACGCGATCTGTGTGGGTCCAGGGCTCGTGAGGGTGAACGTGCCGTCCATCACGAACAGCGTCATGCCCGTCTTGGTGGAGCGAATAGCGTGCTCAATGGTTTCAAAGGCGATCTCGGGGCTCTGTCCGCTGTTGGCGTCGCTGCCCGAAGGACTGACGTACAGCGTGGATGCATCGTTGTCGGAGAGCGTCGTGCTGGCTCCCATGACACTCAGTTCGGTCGTCTCGGAGGCGTCAGAGGCTACCGCTGGGGTGGTCTGCGCGCCCGATTCGACGCCCGCTGGCGGTGAGGCCTGTGACCCGCCGTCGGTGCGCTTGTCCGCGGTGAGCGCCCAAAAGACCAGAGCAAGAGCGCCGAGCGCGAAAAAGATGGTGAGAAGGCGAGATGATCGATCAGTCGGTGTCGAATTCGTCATGTGATGCGGTCGCCCCGTCGTCCAGTCGTGCAGGAACGCATGGAGAAGTGTCGGCGCGTCATGGCTGAACTTGAGTTTCGACTGAGGCAATCGGCCCACTGGAGCTGATCAGTGCCGTCATGGTCGGCGACAGTCGATGGCCTTTGATCTCAGCAGAGGAGGGAAGAAGTAGCTCGAAATCGTGTTTCGACAGCAATCGAGTGACATAGCCATCGGCGTCTCTCCAACCGGGCTTGACGTGACGGAGAAGGGTGCCGGTATGGGCTTCGATCGGGAAATGTCGGTTGGGGGTCGTCAGTACCGCAGCTCTCCCTACGCGAAGGTGCTCGGCGACGAACCGCTCTTGCTCGTCTCGGAACCCGACATGTTCGATGACCGCGTTCGAGATCACGAGGTCGAAGGAACGATCAGCGAACGGTAGAGCGAGCCCGTCTGCCTGGAGGTAGTTGGTCACGAAGTCCGGCGCGATTGGTCCCAATCCTGCGCCGATCGAGCTGGGTGCAGTCGCTGCGACGAGCGACTCGAAGAGGTTGGTTCGGTCCTCCTCACCCGATCCGACACCGACGAACAGGACCGACGAGACCTCGAGTGCGTCGATCAATTCGATCACGATGCTGGCCTTGCGGCGGCGGTTGTAAAGGCTGTAGCGACGAGCAGCACCATAGGTCAGCGCTCGAACTGCCTCCATGTTCCCGCCTCCTCCATCGCCGCTGATCTCTGCTCAGCCTAGGTGAGGAGGTCTTCTTGCCAACGGCGCTTGCCCACCGTGTGCCTTCGAGGGGTGCTTGTCAGCTGTAGGCGTAGCGGTCCTTACGCCACCAACTCTGACGACGACGGCGATCCCTGTTGAGTACTGCTCCAACGACCTTTGCGCCGGTGTTTTCGAGATTGGTGCGAACCTGGAGGAGGTCGTCGGTCTCGGTCCGGCGAGAGTCGACGACGATGATGACCCCATCGACGTGGGGGGCAACCGCAAGCGGATCGCTCGTACTCAATACTGGCGGACAGTCGATGATGACGAAGTCAACCGACTGCTCGAGTTCGCTGATCGTCGACTTGAGGAGTGGGCTATTCAGAAGTTCTGCCGGATTCGCAGGAGTCGGTCCGGCGGGAATGACCCACAGCCCAGGAACGCGGTCGATTTCGACCGCCCCCAGGCCGTCGAGGGAGCGGTCGGTTTGGCCACCGAGGTACAACGACAGCCCGGAAGAGCTGTCGAAACCGAACATCTGCTCGACCGACGGTCGACGCATGTCGGCGTTGAGGAGCACGACCCGCGATCCGCTCTGCGCAAGTGAAACGGCAAGATTGGCCGATGTGACGGACTTCCCTTCGCCTGGAAAGGCGCTGGTGAGCATCAAGACCAAGCCGCGGCCACTCTCGGCTTGATTCGAGGCGATGAACTGTGTTGCGGAGCGCAAACGACGGTAGGACTCGCGGGCTTGCTGGACTCGACCGGACTTGGCGCTCGAGAGCAAGATCAGTGATGCGCTTCCGGATCGAGCGTTGAAGGGGAGTCGGGGTACCTGGGCCAGCACGCCCGATCCCAACGCCAGGCTGACCGACCGTTCGTCGCGTGCGGTGCGATCAAGGCGATCGAGGATGATGGCGAGAACGATGCCGCTGACCAGGCCGAAGATGAGCCCTGCGAGACCCAGTAGATTGCGAGTTGGCCCTGTTGGCGCGGATGGCACGGTTGCTTGGCGAAGAAGGCGGGCCGAATCGACTTTGGTGTTGACCGCTCGGATGGCGAGGTTGAGCTGTCCGCTCACGTCTCGTTCCCGGTTCACCGCAAGGTTGAATGTGGTTCGAGCCGTCGACAGGAGGGCGTCGGTGTCGCTGATAGCGGCATCGCGGGCGTCGGTCGCTGGCTGGGAAAGCTGTTCGAGGCGTTGCTGTTCGAGGCGGTCGACTTCGGTGCGAGCGGCGTCGATGGCAGCGAGGGCAGCCGTTTGTTCTCCTTGGAGGACAGCGACGCGGTCTTCGAGCAGTTTGGTATCGGCGGCGACGGCCTGCTCGACATAGATCGCACCGAACTCGTCGGCGATGTCTGCTGCCTCGTTCGGCGAACCCGAGGTGATCGTGAGGTCGAGGATCTCGCTGCGGGGCAGGAACGAGACACTTGCCGATCCGAGCAACTCGGGTGCAGTGATGTCGAGGGAGAGCCGTTCGATGACTTGCTGGGCGACGGCGTCGGAGGTGAGCACTTCTGACTCGCGCTCCAGAACCGGTGCTCTGGGCGCTTCGTTGGCTGAACCAACGAGTGTCGGTCCAAGAATCACGCTCACTGACGCCTTGTATGACGGTGTGAGCTGCGAGAAGAGGAACAAGCCTGCGACAAGACCGGCGATCGTGGTGATCGCCACCGCCAACCGGTGGGCCCTGATGCCACGCAGATAGTCCTCGAGCGTGGTGTTTTCGGTTTCGGAGAACTCTTGGTTGTACATCATGACGATTGCCTTGCGTGTTGGTTCACGTTCGAGAGGCCCGCCGTTTGAGCATCAAGCCGTTTTCGCAATTCGCACCCGCCATGAATGCGCAGATCATCAGCCATGGTGCGGTGCGGCCAAGAATCCCGTCTTCGGTGATGGACGACAGCAACATGAAACTGAGTAAAGCAATGGGAGCAGTCGCTGCCGCCCCCGGCTGCAAGCCGACGAGCCTAGTGGCCTTTCCCACCGATCGAAAGAAGAACATCAGGATCAGCGAAAGTCCGATGATTCCTTGGTCGAGCATGTATTGGAAGGCAGCATTGTGTGAGTGCACGGGCGTCCAATCGCCAGCAAGCCACACCTCTCGGGCCGGGCTGCGCCAGCCGTTCCAGAAGGCTTCATAGCCGTACCCGGCGATGGGGCGATTCCAAATCGTCTTCAGCAGTTGGGCCCAGATCTCGGTTCGGCCGGTCAGGGTGACGTCCTTTTCGAGGATGTCGGCAATGAACGGCAGCGCAGCAATGGCGAAGAGGACCGCAGCGACGCTCGCCGCTGCCATCGAGATCGCCACTGCGCCGTAGAGCGTTCGACGAGCGCGAAAGACTTGGAAAACAATGAGGAGGGCGGCGAGTAGCACCGCTGTGGCCAGTGCCGTCTTGGACTCAGATCCCACGAGAAGCGCAAGCGCAGCCAGGATCGATGGGATGGCCCAGAGTCTGTTCCATGTCCGCCTCGAAGCCTCGAGCAACAACACGGTTGCCGAATACGTCGCCATCTGTCCGAGAATGTTCTTGTTGGCATAGAGGCCCGACCACTGATCGCCGGAAATGCCGTACAGCGGCAGGGCCAGGACCCAGAACAAGCTCAACCAAACCGTGATCGCTCCACCGACGGCAGCCATTCGTAGCAGGTCGTTTCGCTTGAACCGGAGGGCCAGATAGAAGGCGAACAGGAGCGTCGCGTTGAGCGCCATCGAGCGCCGGAAGGTGGTCCCACTATCGACTGACCACAGCGTGGTGGAAGTGATCCAGATATTGACCAGCACCAGCGTCTTGTTGCGCTCGATCATCCGTGGCAGCGCTTCGATGTTTGGCAAGAGCAAGAGGAATGCACCGCCGGCAATGGCGAGGAAGACGAGCGAAACCAGCGGGCCTGAGGAATCGGCACTGTCAGGGACGTCACTCGATGAGATGACGAACCAATCGATTGGTAATCCACTCGAAAACAACACGACGCCGAGGTAGGCGAAGAGCCGCTCGATCCTCGATGGTCGTGCAGGTAACCGGCTCCAGGTGATGTTCCGGGTCGACCCCAAGTG
>JBBQUN010000328.1:0-5001 GCA_038212405.1 Acidimicrobiales bacterium
GGCAATCGGCGGCGGTCTTGGCTTGGCCTGCATGGCCGATTTCCGCGTTGGCGGTGCAAGCACTCGACTGTCGGCGAACTTCGCCCGGCTGGGCTTCCACCAGGGATTCGGACTCAGCGTCACCCTGCCTGCACTCGTTGGTCAACAGCGAGCGCTCGAACTCCTCTACACCGGGGTCCGCATCGACGGAGAGGAGGGGCATCGAATCGGTCTGCTCGATCGCTTCGTCAGCGACGCCGAGATCCGCTCCTCCGCCTACGATCTCGCTCTCGAGATCGCTCGGTCAGCGCCGCTTGCGGTTGCCTCCATCAAACAGACCATGCGTGGCCACTTGCCGGCGGCGATCCGCCAAGCAACCAACCGCGAACGGGCCGAGCAGGAAACCCTCACCGCAACCTCGGACTGGCAAGAGGGAGTCAAGGCCATGGCCGAGCGACGCCTCCCCAACTTCACCGGCAACTGAGACCCGCTCGCCCTTCCACCCATGCTGATTTCATCGGGGCAGGTCTTCATCGGGGCAGGTCTTGACCGGGCAGGTCTTCACCAAGGAACGGCAACGACACCGACCTCGGTTGCCAGGTGGGTCATCGCCACGTCGTGTTGCTCGTTCGGGAGGTCGGAAACAATGAAGCCGTCGCTCACACCGATCCGCAACGTCTTGGGTGGAAGCCGATCCAGGAGTCGGTCGTAGTAGCCGGCGCCGAAACCCAATCGGTGTCCTCGGTGGTCGAAGGCGAGCCCGGGCACGAGCACCGCAGCGATGTCATCATCGGGCACGACCGGCGATCCGGCAACCGGATGGCGATAGCCGTAGCGATGTCGTTCCAGAGCCGAGGTTGCGGGGTGGAGGCTGAGAATACGGCCATCCTCAGGCGTGCGGGTGAGGGCAAACCGACCAACTGGCTGTGACGCTTCGAGCAGTGGCCGGAGGTCGACTTCATCGGGCATGGCATCGAAGGCGAGGATCCATCCGCTGAGCTCGATCGACCGCAGAAATCGCTCGAGATGCCAGCGGATTCGCGCACTGTCGATACGCAGCCCCGCCCGATTGTCGAGCGCTCGTCTGCGCCACTCTGCCTTGCTCACCACCGGTTGATTGGCCACGGATGGCCACAGTAGTCACGAACACTCGACGCGAGCCCAAGCAAAAAGTCGCGGAAGAGCTACTAGGTGATCTATCCCGCCTCAGCGGTGCGAGCCGGGGTGGCCACTAGACAGTGATCGTCGGTTCCCTCCGCCGGCCTACCGCAGGACGCACATGATCGAGCAGATCACACAAACGTTCCGCTCACCCCGGTTCTATCTTGCCCTTTCGTTGTCGACGGTGACGGCCGCGCTCGTTGCCGTCCCGCTGGCGATGCAGGCTGTTCGCGTCCGTGAGTTGCAACTGGTGCCGATGGGGGTTCCGGCCAGCGCTGAATTCGCCGCTCCGGGGGGAACTTCGCTCGGGCCGGAGCCGACTGCCCCCGATGCTGTCACCGCAGTCGAGAACGAGGATCTCTCCGGCAACGAGATCGCCGCACCGACGGCCACCGAGCCCCCTCCGACTGACGACACCAACTCGCCCGAAACGGTCTCGACCGCAGATCCCGCCTCGGGCACTGCCGACTCGCCCACTCCAACCAATGCCGAGGCGGCCGACACTGGCAGTGCACCGACCAGCCCGGTGTCGACCAGCCCTGCCGTGACGAGCCCAGTCGCCGGCAACTCGCCATCGACCACGGCGATCAGTACCAGCACCCCAGCGATCGCCGGCACCCCCGCTCCTGGCAAACCTGGTACTGGCCAACCCGGCACCACGATGGTGTTCGATCTCGACCCAACGATGACCCTCGTCGTTGCCGCACCGCCCACCACCGGTACGACGCCGAATTCGGTGACCACGATCACGGTGCCCTCGTCAGCAACGCCACCACCGAGTACCACGGTCCCCGGTGTGACGATCGTCGATCCCACCGTGCCCGGTGAATCGAACCCCAGCACAACCGTGCCTGCGGCGCCGCAAACCACAACGACGAAGCCGACCGCTGCGACAACGACAACCACGCTTGTGCGACAGACAACGAGCGTCACGAACTGGCTCGATCCCTCCGCTCCCGGTCTGAACTGACCCTGCCTCAGGGGTAGGGATGGGCCTTGACGAATTCCGCGTTCGCCGCGATCCAACGAACGGTACCGCTGCGTGCGAGTCCAGCATGGATCACCGCCAACCAGTACTCGAACCCGGTGCTGTCGTAGCGGCGACCCAGAACGTTGCGATAGACGATGTCGAGGAACTCATGGTCGCTGACCGAGCCATAGGTCCGCTGGAACTCCACTGACTGTGCGAAGTTGAAGGCCATGGCATCGAGTGTCATGCCGGCCCGACCCAACCCGATCCAGTATTTGGCGCCGACCACGTCGGCCTCGCGATCGAAGAAGGCCCAGTAGAGGCGCAAGGTGTCGGCGTCGCCAACTTCGAAGTCATAGGCAGTGGTCATTGCGGCCACGTTGTCGGCGTCGAAGAGTGACACCAGGCGGTTCGGCTCGAACGCCTGCGGACCGAGTGGCGACGGAGCCGTCGTTGGCGCTGCCGTGGTTGTTGGGGCGACGGCTGTTGGGGCAAACGTGGTCGTCACGCCGGCGATCACGATCGTGACGCAACCCAGAGCAGTGTCAGCACCAACACCAAGGTTGCGAGCGACAACGCACACCTGTGTCGGCCCGGACTGAGCGGTGGCAATCTGAGCCTCGAATCCATGTACGGGGCCGGCGCTTGGATAGAGCGCACCGACGTCGGGTCGAACCACGTAGGCGGCCAGTGGCGTTTGCTCGGCGCCGACACTCACAAGGATCGGAACGGCGTCGTAGGGCTGGTTCGGGTCGATGGCGTAGCCCTTGACTCTGACGGTCGGGGACCCCGCAGCAACGAGCTCGAGGAGGCCAACAGGATTGGGGCTCGACTCGACGAGCGACGCCGAGTCGAGTGCGTAGTTGCCGCGATCGACCGACGCAGGAGTGAGCATGACGAATTTGGTCCGCAGCCCACTGTGGCTCGACGCAACGGAGAGGGTGACATCGAATCGTTGCCATACGTCGCTCAAGTGACCGCAAGGACCGAACTCTCGAGGGTCCCACCGATCGTCTCCAGCACAACCGTCGCCGACTGGGGTGCGCCCCCGGCGTGAGTGTGGCGAGCCCAGATCGACGCAGTGAACGTCTGGCCCGCTTGGATTGGACCGGTGATGTCTTGACCAACACTGCCACCCGAGTTCGAGCCGCTACTGGCATAGAGCGCCTGGTTTCCAACCTGGGCGATCGTGGTCGACGCGGTGGTCATCGAGGTCGTACCCGACTGATCGACGATCGCCCAGGGGGCAGTCGAGCCGGACTCGAAGCCGGCATTCGCAAGGAGATTCGTTCCCGCTGCTGGCAACGGCGGCAGGGGCGGTGCCTGGCCGAGGACGCTGAAGCTGGTCGAGCGGCCGGTCGTTGCGCCCGTGGCAACGACATTCCATTGGGTCCCCGCTTGGCCAGGATCGCATTTCCAGATGACGGTGTAGTTCCCGGAGGAGCTGGACCGGGCGGGCAGGAACGAGGCCGCTGGTGAAGCAACGAAGTCGATGGTTTCATTGCCGCCGGCGCCGCTGATACGACCGATCGAACCGTACGAGCCATCACAAACGACGCTGACCATGCTGGGCTCCATGGTCATGCCGAAGCTGCTCGCCGGACTGGCGATGCCAAAGACGGTCGAGGCGATGATGGCCCAGGCAACGAGTAGACGGGCGCCATGGCGCCGACGTCCTGCGCTGGCTATCGGCGTGAAGGGATCGTGAGGAGCAGAGGATTGATGAAAGGGAGGTGCATGTGGTCCAAGACTTCGGTCGCCCCGACCGGCGCGTCGGTGTTGCTCATGGAGTCGTTCCTTCGACAGGGAATGGGCCTTCGCATCCGTGCTCGGCCACCTGGTATCCCAGGTGTCGGTTAGCTTCGGACTCGCGAGACCGACCATGAGTCTCGACGCCCGTGGTCAGCGGTGGGCTACGACACGTCCCAAACAACCGGCAAGGTTGGCGGACCGCGAAATTCGAACCCCCGTAGTTCGACGGCCTCGATCAGTCGCAGCCCGGCGAAGCGGTCGACCGCCGCCCGCGCCCCCACTCGCACCTGTTGACGACCGAGCCATTCACCAAGGCAACGATGCGGGCCAATGGCAAAGGCGGCGTGGCCGCGTTCCTTGCGGTCGAGATCGATTTCGGTCGGATTCGCGAACCGCTCCTCGTCGAGGTTGGCCGATCGCAAGATGCCCGACACCAATGCGCCTCTGGGAATCTCGATTCCGGCCAGGGTGGTGTCTGCCGTTGCCTGGCGGGTGATCGTTCCGACCGGGGAGTAGCGCCGGAACACCTCCTCGACGAGCTTCGACCACCGCTCGGGCCGTTCGGTCACCGCAGCCATCAGATCGGGGCGCTGCAACAGCACCCACAGCACGAGCCCAATGCCATCACGAGGCTCGTTGATACCGCCGGAGATCATCAGGCGAACGTTGTTGACGATCTCGTCTCTCGTGAGCGGCCCACCTTCGGGGGTTGCCCCAAGAAAGGCAGCCAACGCTGTCGGTTCTGCATCGGTCTGCGGTTTGCCGAGCGCCGCAATGCGTTGGTCGAGCATCACCCCGAGCTCGTTTCGGGCACGGTCGCCGAGCGCGGTGAGTGCGGGGTCGTCTTCGAAGTTGGCGATATCGGAACACAGTCCAACACACCACTGCCATATCTGGTCTGCCGACTGATCCCCGAGTCCCAAGACCTCGCCCAGACTCGCCGACGCCAAGGGGCTGGCGAACGCCGTCATGAGATCGGCCGATCCGGATGACTCGATCAGGTCGAGGTAGTGGTCGACCATGGCCTCGAGCCGGTTGGCAACGAAGTCGCCGCTCACGCCGCTGGCCCGGAAGGAGCCAATCATCGCCTGCCGGGTTCGGGTCGCTTCCGGCGGATCCATGGTGAGCATGTTGGGGCC